>JBJMSU010000153.1:0-3979 GCA_045801465.1 Xanthobacteraceae bacterium
AGGGTCAATGGGAGGTCTTTCGATGAACAAGAATCTTTGTACGGGCGTGGCGGCAGCGCTGCTGGCGCTGGGCTTAAGCGGGGCCGCGCAGGCGCAACAGAACAACATGACGTTCTTCCTCACCAGCGCCGGGCCCGGCAAGGGCGGCGACCTCGGCGGGATCGAGGGGGCCGACCGCCATTGCCAGTCGCTGGCGCAGGCGGCCGGGGCGGGCAACCGCACCTGGCATGCTTATCTCAGCACGCAGGCGGCGGGCGGCGGCACGGCCGTCAATGCGCGCGACCGCATCGGCCGCGGGCCCTGGCAGAACGCCAAGGGCGAGGCCATCGCCCAGAACGTCGACGACCTGCACGGCGCCAACAACAAGATCAGCAAGCAGACTGCGCTCAGCGAGAAGGGCGAGCCGATCAACGGTCGCGGCGATACGCCCAATCGGCACGACGTGCTGACCGGCTCTCAGCCGGACGGCCGGGCCTTCGCGGCCGGCGAGGATCGGACCTGCGGCAATTGGACCAAGAGCGGGCAGGGCGCCGCGATGGTCGGCCATCATGACCGCCAGGGCCTGCGCGACGACGATGCCTCGAAATCGTGGAACTCGTCGCATCCCTCGCGCGGCCCGGACGGCGGTTGCAGCCAGGCCGATCTGCGCAGCACCGGCGGCGACGGCCTGCTCTATTGCTTCGCCGCGAATTAGGCCGTATCCCGGGCATAGCACGGTTGTAGGGTGGACAAAGGCGCGCTCTTGCGCGCCTTTGCTCATGCGTGGCACGCTTCGCTCCGTCTTCCCTCGCCGTTGTGGCGGCTGCCCTTGCGATCGTTGTGGCGATCGCTCCCCTCGCGATCGTTGTGACGATCGCTCCCCCACCTACGGCGGACATGATCGCGTTCGATCACCTCGGGAAGAACTACGGCGAGCTCACCGCCGTGCGCGATCTCGACTTTGGCGTCGACAAAGGCGAGGTGTTCGGCTTTCTCGGTCCCAATGGCGCCGGCAAGACCACGACCATCCGCATGATGATGGGAATCCTGGTGCCGACCAGCGGCCGCGTCACCATCGACGGGCTCGATTGCCAGCAGGATCGTGTCGAGGTGAAGCGGCGGGTCGGCTATTTGCCGGACAATCCCATGTTCTACGACTACCTGCGCGGTCGCGAGATCCTCGCCTTCGTCGGTGAGATGCATGGCCAGTCGCGGGCCGAAGCGCAGCGCCGCGCCGCCGCGCTGCTCGTGGATGTCGGGCTCGAGGATGCGGCGGAAGAATACGCGGTGAACTATTCCGCCGGCATGAAGCGGAAGCTCGGCCTCGCCTGTGCGCTCATCCACGATCCGGCCGTCCTCGTTCTCGATGAGCCCACGAACGGCCTCGATCCCCGCGCCGCCCGCGACGTGCAGGAGCGGCTGCGCGTCAGCGCCGCCCAGGGCAAGACCATTTTTCTGTCCACCCACCTGTTGAATATGGCCGAGCGGCTGTGCTCCCGCGTCGCCATCATTCACAAGGGCGAGCTGGTCGCGGTGGCACCGGTGCGGGCGCTGCAGGAGACGGTCATTCCCGGCGGATCGCTGGAGGAAGTGTTCCTGAAGGTGACGCAACCCGAAGAACGGAGCGGCGTGTGAGCGTTCGCGTCGGTGTGCCGCGCGCGGCCTGGCTGCTGGCCCGACTGCGGCTGCGCCGGCAGCTCAACCAGCTCGACGCGATCTATCGCTATCGCCTGGGAACGCCGGACCGCAAGGCGACGAGCCGTACGTCACCAACGATGTGGCTCATCAGCGCGCTCGTCGTCCTCGTGATGCTCGGCTCGTTCACGCATCTCGCCTCCCAATGCATGAACAACATGCAAGCCGTGCTCGGCTCGGTTCACGTTGGCAACAACGATGACGCTCCCGTTCCGGCCGGCCGTAGTTCCTTGCGCTCTCTGCCGCCCGAATCCGGCAGCGCCTTGTCGTCTGGCGTTTTCAAAGGCGCCACGCTCGAGGTCATGCTGCTGCTCGTGACCGCCCTGTTGCTGTCGCTGGCCGGCCGCGAGATCGCCCGGCCCGATTGGGATCTGGAATGGCTCGCGACGCTGCCGTTGCCGCTGTCCACGCTGATTGTGAGCAAGCTCGTCGAACGGGTCGTGGTCAATTCCTACGGGTTCTTCACGCTCGTGCCATTTCTGTCGGTGGTGGCGTGGACCTGCGGTTACCGCTGGTTGGCGCCGTTGCTCGCGATCGGATTCACGTTCTTGCTCATGTTCCTGGTCGCAACCGGGCAGATGCTCGTCGACACCGGATTGCGCTTGGCTCTGGCGCCATCGAAATTGAAAAACGTGCAGGCGGCGATTTCCCTGGTGGGCTTGGCGCCTCTTCTGTTTGCGGCGTCCACGGCCATGCCGGGCAATGGGCTGGTCTTCGGCTGGGCGGCGGCATTGCCCGAAGTCATGCAATGGTCTCCTGCCGCACTTGCCGTGCGGGCGCTGGCCGCCATCGACATCCGATGGGCAACGCTGTGGGCGTTGATGATGCTCGCGCAAATCGGGGTCCTGGTCGCGATCGGGACGGCGCTGCTCAAGCGGCAATTGCGCAATGGCGTGGTTGCGGCAGGAAGCCGGGAAGGGGTGGCGCGCGGCCCGCAGGCCGCGCAGCGCCGCCCCTGGAACCTGACCGGGAATGCGCCGAGCTGGCTTTCGACGGTGCAGCGACGCGAGCTGCGTCTGCTCGCGCGCGACCGCACCTTCATGGTGCAAACGTTGCTGTTGCCGGCCGTGATCGTCGGCGGCCAGATCTTCGTCACTGCGGACAGCAATTTCTTTGCCGATGCCGTTGATCATCCGTCGAACCTCGCCGCAATCGCCTTCGCGCTCGCCGCCTATACGCTGATGTTCTCGGCGTTTCAGACGCTGAATGCCGAAGGCCAGGCGCTTTGGCTCCTCTACTGCGTGCCGCATTCCCTCGATTCGATCCTGCGGCAGAAAGCGATGTTGTGGGCGACCTTGGCCACGACCTACCCTCTGATCATCTTCGCCATTGCGGTTGCCACTGCGGGCGCAATCTCGCTCCAGTTCCTCGCTTGTGCCGCCGTTGTTCTTGCCGGCGTGCCGATCTTTGCCGTCATCGCTACGGCGCTCGGCGTGTTCGGGTGCGATCCGCTCGCCCAGGACGTCCAGCGCCGCCTGCGCCCGACCTACCTCTACCTCTATATGATGGTGTCCTCGCTCTACGCGTACGCGATCTTCGCCAGCGGCCTGTGGGAGCGCACCGCGCTGATGATCCTG
This sequence comes from Xanthobacteraceae bacterium, assembly GCA_045801465.1. Classification (GTDB taxonomy): domain Bacteria; phylum Pseudomonadota; class Alphaproteobacteria; order Rhizobiales; family Xanthobacteraceae; genus DATFWC01. Next base: position 3,252 of record JBJMSU010000153.1, read on the forward strand.
ACCGCTCTCGTGGCGGTCGCGCTGTGGCAGAAGGCACGCGATCAGTTCGATTATCTGCTCGACCCGGCAGCGTCGCCGCCGCCGCGCGTCTCGGTGTCCGATGGCCTGATCGCCGCGCTCCTGTTCTTCGTCCTGCAGGCGATCGTCGCCCTGGCGCAAATGGGAAGAGGGCAGGTGCTCACCGCCAGCATGGCTTGGCTCGCCTTCTGCAGCGCCGGCGCCGTGACCTACGGGCTCGTCCGGCTCATCTACTGGCGTGCACGGACCGCCGACGTTCCGGTCATGCTGGGCGAACGCACGCCGCAGGCCGTGCTGTGGGGCGCGCTCGGTGGGCTCGCGGCATCTGCCGCCGCCTTCGCCTATATCGAGGTCGTGCGCGCGCTCGATCTGTTTCCGGTGTGGCGCGCAGCCGCGTTCAGCGATGCGACCACGCCGTTATGGCTCGCCGCGGTGGCGGTCATCGCGGCGCCGATCTTCGAGGAGTTCGTTTTCCGCGGCCTCGTCTTTCGCGGCTTGCGGCGATCGTTTGGGCCCGGCATGGCCACGCTCGCCAGCGCGGCGATCTTCGCCATCGTGCACCCGCCCATTTCCGTCATCCCGGTCTTCGTCATGGGCGCGGGCGCCGCGCTCGTCTATCAGCGAGCCGGGATGCTCTTGGCCCCGATCGTGCTGCATGCGGTCTACAACGCCACCGTCCTAGGCTTTCAATGGAAGCTCATGGGGTGATC
>JBJMSU010000167.1:0-5081 GCA_045801465.1 Xanthobacteraceae bacterium
GCTGCGCAACGGCTATATCCGCGAGCCGCATGTGGCGGTGGAGATCGAGGCCTATCGGCCGTTCTTCATCCTCGGCGAGGTCACCGCGCCCGGCCAGTACCCCTACGTCGCCAACATGACGGCGGAGACCGCCATCGCCATAGCCGGCGGTTTCACCCCGCGCGCCGAGAAGAAGACCGTCGAGGTCAGCCGCTCTGACGAGCGCCAGCTCTACCGCGGCAGGGTCCCCCTCGCTTTCCAGATCCGCCCCGGCGATACCGTCCTCGTCCGCGAACGCTGGTTCTAGTTCCCCCCTTTGTTTCCGAAGTTCGCGTCAGCGGGTGCTGTGATGTATCACGAACTTCGGAACCGGAGCGCTGACACGGCACCGGGCCGCGCTCTGAAAATTCTCCACGTGCTGCGGGCTCCGGTGGGCGGCCTGTTTCGCCACGTGCTCGATCTCGCCAGCGGCCAGGCCGCGCGCGGCCATTCGGTCGGAATCATCGCGGATTCCACCACGGGCGGCGGGCGCACCGATGCGGTGCTGGCGGCACTCGCGCCGCGACTTGCGCTCGGCGTCACACGGATGCCGATGAGCCGGCATGTCGATTTCAGCGACGTTGCGGCGCTGACGACGGTGTCACGGCACGCTGCCGACCACGACGTCGATGTCCTGCATGGCCATGGCGCCAAGGGCGGCGCCTATGCGCGCCTCGCCCGCCGCTACCGTGGCATCCGCGTGTACACGCCGCACGGCGGCAGCCTGCACTATCGCTGGCTCTCGCCCGTGGGATTTCCATACCTCGTTGCCGAGTGGGCGCTCACGCGGCGCACCGATCTGATGCTGTTCGAGAGCGCCTATGGGCGTGACGCGTTCCGCGCCAAGATCGCTACGCCGACACTCGCGCGGGTCGTACACAACGGCCTTGCTGCCGGCGAGTTCGCGACCATCGCGCCGAAGCCGAACGCGACCGACCTCGTCTTCATCGGCGAACTGCGGACGTTGAAGGGGGTGGACGTGCTGCTCGATGCCATTGCGCTCGTTAGGCGCGAGCGGGACGCCGTGAACGCCACGATCGTCGGCGAGGGGCCGGACGAGGCCGCATTCCGGGCCAAGGTCGATGCGCTCGAGCTCGGCGCAGCAGTTCGCTTCACCGGAGCACTGCCGGCCGCCACCGGGTTCGGCCTCGGCCGTCTCCTCATCGTCCCGTCGCGGGCGGAATCGCTGCCCTATATCGTGCTGGAGGCGGCGGCCGCGTCGGTGCCGATGATCGTCACCGACGTCGGCGGGATCAAAGAAATTTTCGGACCAGATGCCGGGAGCCTTGTGCCCCCGGACGACGCGCCAGCGCTCGCGCGTGCCATCGTGGCGGCACTGTCTGAGCCGGCGACGGCGCACGCCGCGGCGATGCGGCTGCGCCAGCGCGTCGAACAGCATTTCTCCGCCGACGCGATGACGGATGCCGTGCTTGCCGCTTATGGCGAGGCGCTGGCGGCGCGTCACGGTTAATGCAGGGTGAAGTCTACACGGAGCTCGCCACGGGCTCCATTCTTCCCCTTCGGGGTAGGGCAATCGCATTTGGCGTGCAAGGCCACTCGGTTGTCATCCCGGCCGAGCGCCTTCAGGCGCGAGAGCCGGGACCCACGTACCCCTCTAGCAGTGATTTTCGAATGCCGGGGTACCTAGGTCCCGGATCGGCTCGCCATGGCGAGCCGTCCGGGATGACAATCGAAAGGCATAGAGACTCATATGCGATAGCCCTGCCCTTCGGGGAGGGATTAAGAGAAAGCCGCCACGTTCGCCAGAACGCGCACGCCTAAGCATTTCTTGAAACTTTACCGCTAACGATGGCCTGGGGCGCGGTCCCGCCAAGCGGGGTATGTTGAGCATGCTCGAAGCCGATGCGCGCAAGGTGATGAACGCGGGAGCGGCCTCCGCCGTGCCCGCGCGAAGCTCCGTGGCCGCGAGGCCCGCAGTGGCTGTGCCACCCGGTATGGCTACGCTGTCGGCCCAGGCGCGCGGGCTCTCGCCGGAGGCGCAGAGGGTTGCGGCCGAACCGATCGCGCCTGCCTATTCGCCCATCGTGCTCGCCGGTTTCGTGCGCATGATCGATGCCGCCGTGATCGCCGTCTTCGGCATCGCGATCTATGTGGCGCATGTGTTCCCGACCTACGGCTTCGCCTGGTACTACCTGGCCGCCAATGCGGGCCTCGCCGTCCTGGCAGTGATCACGTTCCAGGCCGCCGACATCTATGATGTGCAGGCCTTCCGCACCGCCGTGCAGCAGATCACGCGGCTCGGTGTCGCCTGGAGCATGGTGTTCCTCATCGCCATGGCGGTCGCCTTCTTCGCCAAGCTCGAGGGGATGTTCTCGCGCGTCTGGCTCGCCCTCACCTACCTGCTCGGATTCCTGGCGCTGATCGGCTTTCGCATGATCCTCGCCGGCATTGTGCGCCATTGGACCCGCGAAGGGCGGCTCGACCGCCGTACCGTGGTGGTCGGCGGCGGCGAGGCCGGCGAAACCCTGATCGAGGCCATCAAGGCGCAGAAGGATGCCGATGTTCACGTCGTCGGCGTGTTCGACGACCGCGGCGACGAGCGCTCGCCCGACACGCTGGCCGGACGCCGCAAGCTCGGCACGGTCGACGACCTGGTCGAGTTCGCGCGCCGCACGCGCGTCGACCTCGTCATCTTCTCGCTGCCGATCTCGGCCGAGGTGCGCATCCTGCAGATGCTCAAGAAGCTGTGGGTGCTGCCGGTCGACATTCGGCTTGCCGCCCATTCCAACAAGCTGCGCTTCCGGCCGCGCTCCTATTCCTATATCGGCAATGTCCCCGTCCTCGACGTGTTCGACAAGCCGATCACGGACTGGGACGTGGTGATGAAATGGCTGTTCGACAAGTTCGTCGGCAGCCTGCTTCTCATCGCCGCCACGCCGGTTCTGGCGCTGACCGCGCTTGCCATCAAGCTCGACAGCCGCGGCCCCGTATTCTTCAAGCAGAAGCGCTACGGCTTCAACAACGAGATGATCGAGGTGTTCAAGTTCCGCTCGATGTACGTCGATCAATGCGACGCCACGGCGTCGAAGCTCGCGACCAAAAACGATCCGCGCGTCACCCGCGTCGGGCGCTTTATCCGCAAGGCCAGCATCGACGAGCTGCCGCAGCTCATCAACGTCGTGCTCAAGGGCAACTTGTCGCTGGTCGGCCCGCGCCCGCACGCGGTGCATGCCAAGGCCGAGAACCGCCTCTACGACGAGGCGGTCGACGGCTATTTCGCCCGTCACCGCGTCAAGCCCGGCATCACCGGCTGGGCCCAGATCAACGGCTGGCGCGGCGAGACCGACACCCACGAGAAGATCCAGCGCCGCGTGGAGCACGACCTGTACTACATCGAGAACTGGTCGGTGCTGTTCGATCTCTACATCCTGGCGCGGACGCCCTCGGCGCTCGCCAAGACTCAGAACGCCTATTGATGACCCATCTAGAACATTTTCCATTTGGCCTTACGCAAGCCAAGTTCGTCATTGCCGGGCTTGGCCCGGCAATCCCGCTTAGTTTGGCACTGCCTTTCCGGGCTAAGCGAGATGGCCGGGACAAGCCCGGCCATGACGATTCAGCGCAAGTGGAAAACGCTCTTGCCGCCACCGAGGCAGCGCGCGTTCACGCGCCGGGCTTGCAGTTTTCCCTGGAAGCGCTGCGCGGCGCGCTGTTATGGCTCACCGGCTTTTTCGGCGCTTTCGTCTTCATCGAGCCGAGCCCCTACGAGATCGCCTCGCTGCTCGCCATCATCGCCTTCGCGGTGACCGGCCTGTCACTGACGCCCGCCGTGATGCCGCTGGCGGCGCTGCTGGTCCTCTACAACGCCGGCTTTGCCATTGCGGTCGTTCCCGTGCTCGACCGGCCGAAAGCGCTGCTGTGGGTGCTGGTATCCTGCTATCTCAGCGTCACCGCGCTGTTCTTTGCCGCGATGCTCGGCCGCAACACGGCGGCACGTGTCAGGCTGCTGCTGCGCGGCACCACGAGCGCCGCCGGCTTGAGCGCCATTGTCGCCATCGTCGGCTATTTTCATCTCGTGCCAGGCTCGGACCTCTTTCTCCTCTACGACCGCGCCCGCGGCACCTTCAACGATCCCAACGTGCTCGGCGCCTTCATGGTGCTGCCGGCGCTGCTGGCGTTCCAGCGCGTGCTGGCCGCCCGCATCATCGACAGCCTGCGCGCGGGCGCCTTGCTGCTGGTGCTGCTCACGGCCTTGTTCCTGTCCTTCTCGCGCGGCGCGTGGGGTCAGTTCGCCTTCTCGGCCGCCATCCTGATGGGCTTGTCGTTCATCACCACCCAGTCGACGCGCGAACGCCTGCGCATCGCGCTGTTCGCCATTGCCGGCGCCGTCCTGATCGCGGCGTTCGTGCTGGCGCTGTTGTCGATCGGTCAGGTCGCCGAGTTGTTCAAGGAGCGCGCGAGCCTCGAGCAGAGCTACGACCTGGGCTACACGGGCCGGTTCGGCCGCCATCTCCTCGGCCTGGTGATGGCGCTGGACAATCCGTTCGGGCTCGGCCCGCTGCAGTTCCGCACCTATTTCCCCGAGGACCCGCACAACGCCTATCTCAATGCCTTCGCGTCGGGCGGCTGGATCTCCGGATTGGCCTATCTGGCGCTCACCGCCACGACGCTGCTCTCAGGACTCCGCCTTGCCTTTGTCACGACGCCGTGGCGGCCGGTCTATCTCGCCGTCTATGCCGCCTTCGTGGGCGTCGCGGCGGAAAGCGTCCTCATCGACAGCGACCATTGGCGCCACTATTTCCTCATTCTCGGCGTGCTGTGGGGCCTGATGGCGGCATCGCGCGCTTACGCGGTCTCCGGCCGGGTTCGGCAGCGGCGGCTCGCTGTGAGCGCCGCCAGCAGCGGACGCATCGCCAGCGGCGGCCGCCCGGAAGCCCTTGCAGGACCCGCCGCGGCGACGTAGATCATCGGCCCTCAAGGACACGGCGGAGCGTAGCGCAGCCCGGTTAGCGCACCAGTCTGGGGGACTGGGGGTCCCGAGTTCAAATCTCGGCGCTCCGACCACCGCCCACTAGAAAAGGGCGGCTCGCAACAACATCTTC
>JBJMSU010000179.1:0-17511 GCA_045801465.1 Xanthobacteraceae bacterium
TTGGCCTCGATCTCGTCCTGCAGCTGCGTCATCTCGTCGGCCGTTTCCTCCGAGTAGTTCATGGCCAGCTCATTATACCGGTCGAGAATGGCCCTTTGCGGCGCGACCCCTTCCATCACGTTCTCGCGTACAGATTTCTGCGGCTCGAGCTGGGGCTCCTGCGGCAGAAAGCCGACGCGCGCGCCCTCGGCGGGCCAGGCTTCGCCGGTGAACTCCTTGTCGAGGCCGGCCATGATGCGGAGCAGCGTCGACTTGCCCGAGCCATTGACGCCGAGCACGCCGATCTTGGCGTCGGGGTAGAACGACAGATTGATGTTCTCGAGGACCTTGCGGTTGCCCGGATAAGTCTTCGATAGACCCTGCATATGGTAAATGAACTGACGGGCCATCTGCCCTGCCCTCTTGTTGAGACGCCGCTAGTGGCCGATTTGAAGTTCCTACAAGCCCCTGCCGCAAGCTCGCCGAGGAACTTCAAATCGAAAAGCGGCACTAGAATTAGTGAGTTGCTAGTGCCCCTTTGAACCCGAAGTTCGCAATCGGACTCGCGGTAAACGCTGTGCGAACTTCGGGTTCGGGGCACGTAGCCGGGCTCGATCTCACGAACAGTTGACTGCGCTACGCCAATTGTCGGGAAAGTCGGTGCTGATCTAGCGGCGCCATGGCGCCAGGGCAAGCACGAGGCTGCCGCATCAGGCATTCTCAAGCGCCGCTCCGGCCGGCTCGACGGCGATATTCCCCCGACTCCGGGCGCGTATAGCCGTGCTCGTGCATGCGCTGACGATGCGGACGGTGAAACCTCCGCGCAGCACCCTCCGTAACTTTCCGGAAAGGCTGAGTACGAAGCGAGCTCCTGCGCAGCCGAGTTCTTACCAGTTGTTAACGATTGCGACGCACGATGACGCTGAACGCAGGCGTCGTACGTCGCGACGCAGGGATGAAGCCGGAAACCCGGCTCACACGAGGCGAGATGTGATCATGGCTCGGGCCACCACAGCAGCGATGCCGAATACGCTCGGCCGTTCGCGCGAGCGGTCGGCCCCCGGCGTGGGCGGGGCCTTCGCCGAGCTGCGCAACGTCTTCAAGGGCCTGTTCGACCCGTATCGCCCCGAGCTCCACTACATGCGCGGTCCCGGTCCGAAGTGGCACGAGAAGTACGATCACCCCGGCCCGACCGCCCACTGACGCGTAAGCACCCTTCCCTCATAGACATCGCACGTCGATCCGGCGGCTCGTCCGATCGTCGTTCAGTTCCGGCGTCGGCCGGCTCCGCTGGCCAAAATGCAACAGGCGACGATAATTCCGCACCTGTGGAATCGAGGTCACAGCCTTACCGCCCGCTCGCGGCTAGACTCGCAGCATCGTGGATGCAGCGATCCGAACCGCACCATGCCCGAGCGAACCACATCGCACCGAACCTCCAGGCGGCTCGCGCCCGGCGCGGCCTACCTCGCGGCATGCCGCGTGCTGCTCAGGGACCTGTTCGATCCGTATCGCCCGGAGCTCCACTACATGCGCGGCCCCGGACCGAAGTGGCGGGAGAAGCACAGCCAAGCCCACGCGCCAGCCCGCCATATCCACGGTGAGTTCGCCCGGGTCACCGCCTGACGGACCGGCCACCATAAGCCAACCATCCCCGGCTAAATCGCCATCATTTCGCCTTGGCGGAGCGCGCGCTCCACCGCGACCCATCGCATCCGGTGTGAGGGCGATCACGGTTCTGTGCGTGGGTCCGTGATACCTCGATCGCCGTGATCCTGTGCGGTCGGTGGAGCGAACGATGTTGACGGCCCTGGTCCTGATCTGCTCGGTGACGGTCACCCCCGACCTGCGCGACTGCAGCCGCGCCAATGCCACCGCAGTGATGCGGGTGCCGGCCGAATTCGGCCATCCGGCCGCCTGCTTCATGCACGGACAGGCCTACCTCGCCGAGACGTCCATCGGACAGGAGCTCGGGGAGAACGACCGCGTCAAGATCGTCTGCACCCGCAGCGAAAGCGTCGACGCCGCGATCCGCGCGCCCATGACGCGATAACCCTGTTGACGTTCGTACAAAGGGTCTCTTGCAAACCGGGCAGTGGCTGCCACACATAGGGCCTATGCCGGCCCGCCTCATGGAAGACGAATACCTGATCCGTCCCGATCCGGCGGACCCGCGGCTTACGGAGCGCGTGTCGGGCATCGACCAGACCGGCGGGCCGGTCGACACCTCGGTCACGGTCGAGCGGGCGCTGACGATCTTTCTCAACGCCCAGGAGATCGTCACCGCCATGACGATCGGCGACTACCCCGAATATCTGGCGCTCGGCTATCTGCTCAATCAGAACATGCTGAAAGCCGACGACAAGGTCACCGGCATCGACTATGACGAGGATCTCGCGGTCGTGGTCGTGCGTACCGAGCGCAAGACGAACTACGAAAAGAAGCTGAAGAAAAAGGTGCAGACCTCAGGCTGCGCCCAGGGGACGGTGTTCGGCGATCTGATGGAGGTGATCGAGGGGGCCAAGCTTCCGGCGGCGGAATTGCGCACGTCGTGGCTTTATGCGCTGACACACAAGATCAACACCACGCCCTCACTCTATCTCGAAGCCGGCGCGATCCATGGCTGCGTGTTGGCCGAGCGCGACCACCCGCTCGTCTATATGGAGGACGTCGGACGCCACAATGCCGTCGACAAGATCGCCGGCTGGATGTTTCAACACCAGGTGAGCCCCGACGACAAGATTTTCTACACCACCGGCCGGCTCACCTCCGAGATGGTGATCAAGACCGTGCGCATGGGCATTCCGATCCTGGTGTCGCGCTCGGGCTTTACCGCCTGGGGCGTAGAGCTCGCGCGCAAGGCCGGGCTCACCCTGATCGGGCGCGCCCGCGGGCAGCGCTTCGTCGCGCTGTCCGGCGAGGATCGCATCGTGTTCGACCAGGACCTCCGGCTGGTGGCGGAGGAGGGTGCGAAACATCGGCGCAAGGCCGCGGTGCATGACGACTGAGACCCCGGCCACCTTGGGGCTCGTGCTTGCCGGAGGCCTCGCGCGGCGTATGGGTGGGGGCGACAAGGCGCTGATCCATATCGGCGAGGCGACCATCCTGGAGCGCGTGCTGGCGCGGATCGCGCCGAACTGCGCCGGCATCGTCCTGAACGCCAACGGCGATCCGACCCGCTTCGCCCGATTCGGGCTGCCGGTCATTTCCGATGACGTCGCCGGCTTCGCCGGGCCGCTGGCCGGCATCCTGGCCGGGCTTGATTGGGCGGCGAGCCACGAGCCGGACATCGACTGGGTGGTGAGCGTGCCGGGCGACTGCCCGTTCCTGCCGCGCGATCTGGTGCAACGTCTGCATGCCGCGCGGCGGGACGCCGGAAGCCCGCTCGCCTGCGCGCAATCGGGCGCCTGGCGCCATCCGGTGGTGGGACTCTGGCGGGTCGCGCTGCGCCATGACCTGCGCCATGCGCTCGTCGATGAGGACCTGCGCAAGATCGAGGTATGGACGGCGCGCCACGGGGTAGCTCTGGCGGAATGGCCGGCCCAGCCGGTCGACCCGTTCTTCAACGTCAACACGCCCGAGGACGTTGCCGAGGCGACCCGCCTCGCCAGCGCGGATGCGGCAGCGTAGCGTCTTGATCCGGCGCGCCTATCCGCTCATTATGCGCGTCAGGGATGGCTCGGGGGAGGATGAAAGAGCATGCGCGCATTTCTCGGCTCCGTCGCCGCGGCGATCGTGGTTGCCGTCATTGCCATGTATGCGCTGGACGGGGCCTGGCGCCCGGCCGACAAGGCCTTCACCACGAGCGGCGCGCGAATCACCCACGAAGGCCATAACCTCGTAGGAAAGGACTGGGCTTCGAGCCGACAATTCTGACGCCTCGTAGGGTGGGTTGAGGCGCAACCCTCGGCTTGCGAACGGGATCGCTGCGTGGGGCGCCGAAACCCACCAGCGACAAACGGGGGACGGTGGGTTTCGGCGCGCGGCGCAGCGATGGCAGCGCGAGGCTTCCCGGCGCACACCCACCCTACAGCGCTGCCTCACGTCAGCACCGCATAGGGCCGAAACCCGATCGTCGCGCCGGGCTCGACCATTGTGACATCCTCCGTGAGCTCGGCGAGCCCATCGGTCTCGGTGAGCGAAGTGATCACGCCGGCGCCCTCGCGCGGATACTTGTTGGCGACGATCCCGCCGTCGGGGGCTTGCGCGAGCGCGACCCGTACATATTCGCGGCGCCCCTTCTTCTTGCGGTAGGAGAACGACGCGCGCACCGGCAGCGCCACCAGCGGCTCAGGGATCGCGCCGGCCAGCCGCAGCAGCAGCGGCCGCACGACGCGCGCAAAGGTCACGAACACGGCGACCGGGTTTCCCGGCAGGCCGACGAAGGCCGCACCGCTGCCCGCGCCCGATGCCGGGATCACCCCCATGGCCACGGGGCGGCCGGGCTTGATGGCGATGCGCCAGAACACCAGCCGCCCCACTTTCTCCACCGCGTGCCGCACATGGTCCGCTTCCCCGGTCGACACGCCGCCGGAGGTGAGTACGAGGTCGTGGCGCTGCGCGGCATCGCCAATGGCCGCCACCAGGCTGTCGGGCCGGTCCGGCAGAATACCGAGATCCGTCACCTCGGCGCCGAGGCGCGCCAGCATGGCGGCGAGCAGGCGGCGGTTCGAATCGTAAAGGGCGGCGGCGGGCAGCGGCAATCCTGGCTCGACGATCTCGTCTCCGGTCGAGAACAGGGCAACGCGCACGCGCCGCCGCACGCTGATTTCGGTGAGCCCGATGGCGGCGGCCAGCGCCAAGTGCTGCGGCGCCAATCGCCGCCCGGCCGGAAGAGCGACCGTGCCCGAGCGGATGTCCTCGCCGGCGAGCCGCCGGTTGGCGCCGGCTTTGAGACCGGCCGGAACCACCACGACGCCAACTTCGGCGCGGCAGTCTTCCTGCATGAATACGGTGTCGGCCCCGTGCGGCATCGGCGCCCCGGTGAAGATGCGCACCGCTTCGCCGCGCGCCAGCGCGCGCTCCGCGGGGTGGCCGGCCATCACCTGATCGATGATGGTGAGGCGGGTCTCGGCCGAGGGCTCAAGGTCCGCGTGACGCACCGCAAAGCCATCCACCGCCGAATTGTCGAAGGGAGGCAGGTCCACCGTGGCAATAATGTCTCCGGCGGTGACGCGTCCGCACGCACCGGACAGATCGACGGCTTCGGTTTCGCTCACCGAGACGACGCGTTCCATGAGCAGCCGTTCGACCGCATCGACCGGCATGAGCGGCCCCGAAAATGCAAAGCAATCATCGCTGAGCTGGGCCATGTGACGCCTACCCGATGCCTGCGGCAACCGCATCGAGCGGCGCCGCATGTTTAAGGACGATATCGACGATCGCGTTGACGTCGTCCAGCATCACCACCGGCACCCGGACATGAGGGAGCGGCGCGTCGGCCGCGATCGCCACGATGTGCGGATCGTCCGGCTGGAGCAGCGGCTTGCCGACCGCCGCGCGATGGACTTCGAGCTTGGGGTGCGCTTCGCGCTTGAATCCTTCGACGATCACGAGATCGACCGGTGAGAGCTTCGCCAGCAAGGCGGCGAGCGCGGCTTCCGGCTCGCCGCGCAGCTCGTGGACGAGCGCCCAGCGATTGGCCGAGCCGACCAGGACCTCGGTCGCTCCGGCCAAACGATGCGTGTGCGAATCCTTGCCGGGCTGATCCACGTCGAAGCTGTGATGCGCGTGCTTGACGGTCGAGACCTTCAGGTTGCGGGCAACGAGCTGCGGAATCAGTTTGCTCAGCAGCGTGGTCTTGCCGGCGCCGCTCCATCCTGCCAGCCCGATAATACGCATGCGGCGTATATAGCAAACGCCCGGCACAATTGCCGGGCGTTCCAGTGTCCGTCGCAGGTGGGTGTCTATTCGGCCGGAGTCGCCATCGGCTGCCGTTGCGACTCGTTCGGCCCGGTCCGCGCCATCTCCTGCTCGAGCCACAGCCGGTGGTGCTCCTTCGCCCAGTTGTGATCGACCTCGCCGGTTCCCATCGCCTCAAAGGCGCCTTCCATGCCGATCGTGCCGATATAGATGTGGGCCAGCATGGCGGCGGTGAACAGCAGCGCGACGATACCGTGGACGATCTGGGCGAGCTGCATGCCGGCGATCGTCGTCCCGTAGAACGGGAACATCAGGATGTAGCCGGTGATGGCCACCGCGACGCCGCCGATCACCACGATCCAGTAGATCCCCTTCTGGCCGGCGTTGAAGCGATAGGCGGGTGGGTGATCGTGACCGACGATGCCGCCTCCGCGCTTGAACCACTCGACGTCGACCCGATTCGGAATGTTGCCGGCGATCCACATGAGGAAGATCGCGATCACGCCGATGGCGAATGGGAAGCTGAGATAATTATGCAGGTACTTCGCCCACTGCGACCACGCGGCGAACGCCTCCAGCCCGAGCAGCGGCAGCAGCAGCGGCTTGCCGAACGTGATGTTGAGGCCGCTGATGGCCAGGATGACGAAGCACGTCGCGGTCAGCCAATGGACGAAGCGCTCGAAAGCGTTGAAGCGCACGATGGTGCGACCCGATCGGCCGCTCTCGATGCGCACCATTCCGCGCCACAGATAGAAGACAACGAGCACAACCAGCATGCCGAGAATGACGATCGCGCCGATCCAGCGCAGGGTCACCTCGTGGAACCGGCGCCAGCTGCGGCCCTCCGGCTGCTCCAGCACGCTCGCCTTCTCGTCCGGAATGGAAATCCGCCCCTCGACCCTTTGCAGCTGCCGTAGCAAATCCTGCTCTTTCACGGAGCTGGCGGTCGGGTTGATTTGCGTGGGCTGCTGCGCAACGGCCGGCACCGCCAGCGCCACGAGCCAGACCAGCGCGAATGCCCCCACGACGTAGCGAAGCCTGGCAAATAGCATCGCCATCTCTTCCTCCTTGTCGCTTTTTCCGAGGTCGGTGCGGCCACCCCCTGAGCCGCACCGCCGGTTCCTCACGTCACGATGCGATCGTCTCGCGATAGGCCGTCTGCCACCCCCACGCGCCCGATCCGTAGCCGCGCTTCATCACCCGCTCCTTGTAGATCTCGGCAATGATCTCGCCGTCACCGGCGAGCAGCGACTTGGTCGAGCACATCTCGGCGCACAGCGGCAGCTTGCCCTCGGCGAGGCGGTTGGCTCCATATTTCACGTACTCGGCCGACGTCATGTCGGCTTCCGGCCCGCCCGCGCAATAGGTGCATTTATCCATCTTGCCGCGCGAGCCGAAGTTGCCGACGCGCGGATATTGCGGGGCGCCGAACGGACAGGCGTAGAAGCAATAGCCGCAGCCGATGCAGATGTCCTTGGAGTGGAGGACGACCGCATCCGCCGTCGTATAGAACGCGTTGGTCGGGCATACCGCGGCGCACGGGGCGTCGGTGCAGTGCATGCACGCCATGGTGACCGAGCGCTCACCCGGCTTGCCGTCGTTGATGGTGACGACGCGCCGGCGGTTGATGCCCCACGGCACGTCGTGCTCGTTCTTGCAGGCGGTGACGCAGGCGTTGCACTCGATGCAACGGTCGGCGTCGCAGAGAAATTTCATTCGAGCCATGGTCTAGCCTCCCTACGCCGCCCTGATCTGGCAAAGAGTCGCCTTGGGTTCCTGCATGCCGGTGACCGGATCGTAGCCGTAGGTCGTGAGCGTGTTCGCGCTCTCGCCCAGCACGATCGGATCGGCGCCTTTCGGGTATTTGTCGCGCTGATCGGTGCCCTGGAACCAGCCGGCGAAGTGGAATGGGCTCCACGTCACCCCTTTGCCGACGCGTTCGGTCACCAACGCCCTCATCTTGGCGCGCGCATTATTGGCCGGGCCCGTCACCCACACCCAGGCTCCGTCCTTGATGCCGCGCTCGGCGGCATCGGCAGGATTGATCTCGACGAACATGTCCTGCTGCAGCTCGGCGAGCCACTTATTGGAGCGGGTCTCCTCGCCGCCGCCTTCGTACTCGACCAGACGGCCTGAGCTGAAGATCAGCGGGAACTCCTTGGCGATCCCTTTCTCCACGTTCTGCTTCTGGATCGTGAAGCCGATATTGGGTACGCGGAACTGACGCGCGTCCGGCAAGGTCGGATACTTGGCCACGAGGTCCGCGCGCGGAGTATAGATCGGCTCGCGATGCACCGGAATCGGATCCGGCAGGTTCCATGCGTTGGCGCGGGCCTTGCCGTTGCCGTAATGGATCACGCCATGATCGAGGCAAACGCGCTGGATGCCGCCCGACAGGTCGGTCGCCCATGACACGGTGTCGATATTGTTGCCGCCGACCTTCTGGATGACCGCAAGCTCCTCGGGCTTGAGATCCTTATCCCAGCCGAGCTTCTTGAGCACCCCCATGGTGAACTCGGGGTATCCGTCCTTGATCTCCGAGTCCTTCGAGTAGGAGCCTTCCGCCAACAGCGTGACGCCGTTGCGTTCGACGCCGAAGCGGGCGCGGAACGTGCTGCCGCCATCCTTCACATGCAGGTTGGCGTTGTACAGCGTGTGGGTGCCGGGATGGCGGATTTCCGGCGCGCCCCAGCACGGCCACGGCAGGCCGTAATAATCGCCGCCCACCTCCGGATCGTCCTTCGGCGCGCGCAACGTGACCAGGTCGAATTTCGCCTGGTTCTGCATGTGCGCCTTCAGGCGCTCCGGCGACTGGCCGCAATAGCCGGTCGACCATCCGCCGCGATTGATCTCGCGCAGGATGTCCTCGGCCGAGGGCACGTTGTTCTCGACTTTGATGTTCTTGAACATCAGGTCGGCGAAACCGAGCTTCTTGGCGAGGAGATACATCACCTCGTAATCGTCCTTCGACTCGAAGATCGGCTTGACGATCGGCTCGTACCACTGCAGCGAGCGGTTGGAGGCGGTGCGCGACCCCTTGGTCTCGAACTGCGTCGCGATCGGCAAGAGATACGTGTCGTTCTTGCGCTCGGACAGCACCGCCCAGGTGGTCGGGTGCGGATCGGCGACGACCAAGAGGTCGATCTTCTCCAGCCCTTTCGCCACCTCCGGCATGCGCGTGATGGTATTGCCGCCGTGGCCGAACACCATCATGGCCTTGATGTTGTCCTTTTGCGCCACCTGGTCCTTGGGCAGCATCGCGGCATCGAACCAGCGGGTCGACGGGATGCCGGGCGTCTCCATCAACTTGACCGGCTTGCCATCCGCGCCCGTGATCGTGTCGAAGCGGGACGCCATCCAGTCGTATTCGACCTCCCACACCCGGCACCAGTGCTTCCACGCGCCTTCCGCCAGACCGTAGTAGAGCGGCAGCGTCACGATATCGAGGCCGAGATCGGTCGCGCCCTGAACGTTGCAATGACCGCGGAAAATGTTGGCGCCGTTGCCGAAGCCACCGACGTTTCCGGTCGCCAGCAGCAGAATGCAGCTCGCGCGGACGTTCGCGGTGCCGACCGAATACTGGGTCTGGCCCATCGCCCAGATCAGGCATGAGGGCTTTTGCTTGGCGAACGTTTCCGCGACGCGCTTGAGCTGCTCAGGCGGGATCCCGGTGACCCGTTCAGTCTCTTCCGGGTTCCACTTGTCGATCTCCTTGCGGACATCGTCCATGCCGTACACGCGCTGGCGGATGAATTCCTTGTCCTCCCAGCCGTTCTGGAAGATGTGCCAGAGGATGCCGTAGATCGTGGCGATGTGGGTTCCGGGACGCACCCGGACATATTCCGTCGCGTGCGCGGCGGTGCGCGTGAGACGCGGGTCGATGACGATGAAGTTCGCCCGGTTGAGCTCCTTGCCTTCCAGCAAGTGCTGCAACGACACCGGATGAGCTTCCGCCGGGTTGCCGCCCATGATGACGAGCGTCTTGCTGTTGCGGATGTCGTTGTACGAGTTGGTCATCGCGCCGTAGCCCCAGGTATTGGCTACGCCGGCGACCGTGGTGGAATGGCAGATGCGCGCCTGGTGGTCGGAGTTGTTGGTGCCCCAGAAGGCGGCGAACTTGCGATTGAGATAGGAGCCCTCGTTGGAGAATTTCGCCGACCCCAGCCAGTAGACCGCGTCGGGCCCAGACTTCTCGCGGATCGCCATCAGCTTGTCGCCGATCTCGTTGATGGCCTGATCCCACGACACGCGGGTCCATTGGCCGTTGACGAGCTTCATCGGGTAGCGCAGCCGGCGGTCGCCGTGCACGAGCTCGCGCACGGAGGCGCCCTTGGCGCAGTGCGAGCCGCGGTTGAGCGGACTATCCCAGCCCGGCTCCTGACCGATCCACACGCCGTTCGAGACTTCGCCGATGACGGTGCAGCCGACCGAGCAATGGGTGCAGATGCCTTTGCGCAGCTCGACCTGCGCGCCTTGCGCCGGCGGCGGCCCGGCTTCGGCCTTGCGGACGCTGGCGAGCGGCAGCGCCCCCAGCGAGGCGAAACTGCCGGCGACGAGGCCCGATCGGCGCAGGAATGCGCGGCGATCGAGACCGCCACCGGATTGGCTGGCGAAAGCGGCGGCGAGCGTGCCGCGACGTGCTTCGCGTTCCGTTCTCTTGATCAGCACGGTCGGCCCTCCTCACTTCGTCGGATAGCGATTGACCCGGTAAAAGGTCTTGACGTGATCGGTTTCGCGATAGCGCGTCTTGCGCTTCTCGTCGTTGGTTTCGGTGTCGGCCTGCGCGGCGCCGGCGAGCGGGCCCGCGGTCGTCGCGGCGACACCGGCGCCTGCGCCCAACGTGCGCAGGAAATCGCGACGCGCCACCTTTCTGGTTTCAAGTTTCATCGACGTGTCCTCCTCGAAAGTTGATGCTGCGCCGCTCAAGAGGGCAGCGCAAAGGCCTCCGTTTCGATGTCAATGAAGAGACGACCGACGGTGCCGACGCGAGCGTAGAAGTCCGCCGCCTCGGCCCGTTCGAGATCCGCGAAGAAGCGCCCGATCCACGGCTTGAGATGGCGCTCGAAGATGCGCTGCTCGCTGCCCGCGGGCGCCGCAAATTGTCCGTCCGCAAGCCCCGCCATGATCTCGCACAGGATCGCCGCATGATCCTCCGGCTCGATATTGCCGGCGGCCCGTTCCAGCCCCAAGGCCTTGAGATCCTCACGCAACCGCGCCAGCGGGCGCTCATGCAGGAAGCCGGTGAGATAGTACGAGCCGTATGGCAACAGCTCGCCGCGTCCAAGCCCGATGAACAGATCGAAGTATTCGCGCTGAAGGCGATCCGCCGTGGTCTCGCTCGCTGCCTGCGCCAGGGCCACATGCGCAATGCCCAATGGGCTCGCATCGCCGCGCAGCTTTGCCAGCCGGGCCAGCAGGTCGGCATCCGGCGCGCGCGCCAGCAGCGCCGCAAGCAACGCATATTGCCGCGACCGGGCGGCCTCGACCTCCCTGACCGGGTCGGGTGCCGCGCCGTAGAGGTCGGGCCGCAGCGTCGCGCGATCGACCCCCGTCGCTTCCTCGACCGCGCCCACGCGCTCAATCGGCACGCGAGTCCAGCCGGAGACCGACGGCTGAGAAATGCCTAATTTTCGGGCAAGCTCGCTCACGCCTCCGACCACACGGATAGCTTCGTCGAGACCGGAATCGCGCATCCTGTTCCCTGTTTAGAATTGTAAACAGTAAAGAAGCCAATTCATTCCGGGTCAATAGGCTGAGCCTATGAGCCACATTATACTAGTGGGGGAGTGCCCCACCATGGTGGCGGACCAAGCCCGCCGGGCGATCATCTGTCGCCTCTTCTTTTTGCAATGCAGCATCAGCACGGCTCTGCTCGACAGGGCTACGGCCGGTTGCATCGGCAACCGGCACTGCCGTTACGGCAGGCGGCGAGGAGGGCGTTTCGTCGGGCGCACCAACGCCCGGTTTTTGCGGCGGTTCGGGTTGGCTCTCCGGCGACGACACGCGATCGTCGCTGCGCATCAACTCAGCAATCAGGCGTTGGGCCTCTTGCGGGGGCAGCACGGACCCAAAACCCGGCACCGCATCAGGCGCGTTGAAGTCCCACGCGTTCTCCGCCAGCCCGACGAAATCACGGATCGCCGGGTCCGCGACCCACGCGCGGCGTAGTGCCGCACGCGTCAAGTATGCGGGGATTCCAGGCGCCAGGAAGGCACGGATATCGGTGCCGGCGGTGATCGATTCGATCGGCGGCAGGCTTGCAAGGTCAACCGCGGACTCCTGCTGCTCCTCCGTCGGCGGCGCGCTCGCCGGTGGCGCGTCGGCCTCGTCGCGCACGGCCGGGACGGTTTCTTCGTTCGGCGCCGCGCCGGTCGGCGGCTCCTCCGACGCAGCCTGTTCCACTTCGCGCTTGCGGCGCGACCAGCGCGTGAGAAAGCCCTCTTGATCGCTCACTGCTCGTCCTCGCGAATGGGAGCACGCCGGGCCGGGCTTTGCGGGTTGGCGGAATCGCGCTTGCGCTTGAAGAACACCTGCTCGACATGGTGCTCGGCGACGAACGCCGCAACCGCCATGCGGACCGGTTCGGGCATCGGCACTGTTTCGACGAGATCGGTGCCGGGCTCGGTCATGGCCTCGCCTTCTGCCGGATTCGCCGTCACCGCGACGAGATCGTAGGGCGGCTCCACTCCGGTCGGCCGCAACACGACCCACAGCACCGGTGCATCGCAGGCAAGATTGTCGCGGTAGTAGGTCGTATCCGACCGGTAGAGCTCGATGTCGGCGGCGCCGGCATAGAAGGTGACGGTTTCGCCGGCATCGGCAAGCGGAGTCCAAGCGGCCGTTTCGGGCTGGCCGGCGAGCACCGACACCGGACGCCACACATGATCGATCCACGCGCTCTTGGCCTTGCGGCGCTCGACGATGACGCCGACCGGTATGCGCATGAGCGGTGCGGTCTGGCTCAACTCACTGCCTCCAGATGCCGGATCGGCAGTCCCGCGATCAAGTTCTGCGGCTTCATTCGCAACGTCCGCTCCGCCGACATGGCGAGGAGGAGATAGAGCGGGTCGTCGCCGAGCGCCTCGCTGGCAACGGCCGGATCGCGGAAGGTCAGCCGGAAAAGTCCGATCACGCGTGATTGCGTCGCGTCATCGAGGTCCTCGCGCTTCCATAGGCGATCGCCGATCCGCGTCGCCTCGGCATCGAGACCGACATACCAGGTGAATTGGGCATCACGCAGCTCCACCAGCGGCTCGACCACGACATCGACCGCCAGGATATGCTGCACCCATCGCGTGATCACCTCGCCGACCGCCGCGAGCCCCCTGCGCCCGGCGGTCAGATCGAGCGCCATGTCGAACTGGTCGCTGCGCGCGAAGTACGCAAGGCCATTGTCGTCGCCCAGCACATCGATCGCGCTCGCCGCCGGCAAGCCCAGCATCGACACCAGCGGCGAAACCGGCGTCGCGCTCGATCCGGCGATCGTTTCCTCGTCGGCGGCGATGAGCGAGCCCTCGTGCAGCGTCATGACCTGCGGCCGGAAGAACAGCTCGGCCGCGCGCAGCACCCATGGGTCTTCGCACCCGTCGAGAATATTGCGCAGGATCACGTGCACCAGCTGATTGACGAAGAGCGGCGGCGTCCTGGCGGCGCCTTCCCGCATAAGAGCGACATAGGCGGCCTCCAGCGTTCGGTGCCGCAGCAGATGATCGCGAAACGCGATCACGAATTCCCAATTCTCGCGTGCGTCGGCATCGGCGATCGCCGCAATGTCGGGGCGCGCGACCGGCCGCCGCGGCTCGGCGAGCAGGCCGGCATGGAGCGTACGCTCGACCGCGCAGGCGTCCGCCGGCGGGCTGAGCTCGGGCCGGGCGAAATAGCATTTGAGAAACTCGTCGGTGACGCGGAGCCCGCCGCCAGCATCGCGGTCAGTCAGATGGTGACCGCAGGAGAGCCAGAAGTCTTTCACTTGCGCTGCTCCTGTGCGATCGCGACGAGATCGACCGTGTCGCCTGCTTCCTCCTCGCCTTCCACCTCCATAAACGCGAAGGCGCGCAATGGTTTCTCCCCGCCTTCGCGTGGGCGCAGGGTGCGGAAGGTCTCGCGGACGGCGCCGTTCTCGCGCACGCGATGTACGGCGATCAGCGTGTCGGGTGGATGATCGGTCAACGAGGCTGCGAACGCGACCTCCTCTTCCGCCGCCGCGCGCGCGGCGGCGAGATCGGGCGCGCCGAACTCGGCGACCAATTGCGCGGCCAGCATATCGACCAACGCGGCGCGGTCGCTCTCGCTCGCTTCGACGATCTGCACCAGCGTCGACCAGCCGAGCGAGGTCACGCCAAGGAAACCAGCCCGAAACGCCGCGCGCGCCTTGCCGGACAGCTCATCCGGGTCGGCCGCGAAGAACACGAAGCCGCCTGAGACCGCCCATTCGCCCGGCTCGGCCGCCGGCTCGAACACGAACGTATCGGAAGGATCGAGGCGAATGGTGCGCAACAACTTCACAGCCGTGGACCGCGCGTTTGCGGATCGAGCCAGGCGACCTCGGCGAGTTTCGGCAGCAATGGACGCCGCTCCACCCGGTTGTGGCGGCGCACCAGAAGATCGCCATTATCGTCGATATCGCGGCGAACCCCGGGCTCGGTCGGCAGCCATTGCAGATAACTCTTCGCCACCGTGGCAAAACCGCCCTCGCGCCATCCGTCGACCACCACCATGAAATGACGCGCGAAGCTTTCCACCAGTTGCCCCGCGCCGAGCTCGTCGAACCCTTCCTCCTCCAGGGCCGCGGCAAACGGGCGCACTCCCGGCTCGCCCGCCGCCGTCGTGACGGTGCGGATCATGGCGCCGAACACGAGCCAGTCGGGCCGCGCTTCTTCCGCCGCATCGGCTGGCCCGGCGAGGCGGCCGCCGCCGACCAGTCCGCCGTCGACGAACACCGCGTCCGGCCAGTCGAAGGCGATCAGCTTCTCGGGCGGCGCATGCACCAGAAGCGCATCGGCAAGCGCCGCCATGCCGGCGTAAAACGTGCTGCGGCGGGCGGTCTTCAGCGGCTCATCAGGCTCGACCACCAGCGCGAACTCGACGAGGTCGAAGCGGCCGACCCATACCAGCGTTCCGGCTCCTGCCTCGGCGGCAATCGCGGTCGCATGGGCGAAAGCATCGCCTACCTCGCGCAACGTCACCAGGCGGAACGGCGGCGGCAGGTTGAGCGCGGCCGCATAAGGCGTGCGCATCCGGCTTCGCGTCTCGATCGACATGCAACCCCGCGGGCTTTCGCTTTTGGATTGTTATAACTATAGGGTCGGTATCCGCATGACCAGCCCTGCGCGCAAAGGGGCTAATGGCGAGCCGAGGACAGCGTGGCGGAACGAAAAATCCTGGTGTGCTCGTGCGAGGACACGATGTCGCTCGACCTCGATGCCGTGCGTCGCGGCTGCCGCGGCGCGTCGGTCGAAGCCGGCCGCGAGCTGTGCCGCCGCGAGCTCGAGCGCGCCCGCGGAATCCTGGCCGAGAGTCCGGCCACCGTCGCCTGCACCCAGGAAGCGCCGCTGTTTTCCGAGATTGCCGCGCACGCGGTGACGTTTACCAACATTCGCGAAAACGCCGGCTGGTCGAACGAGGGCCGGCACGCCGGCCCGAAGATGGCGGCTCTCCTCGCCGCTGCCGCCGAACCGATGCCGGAGACGGCGTTTGTATCGTTCACGAGCGAAGGCGTCGTCCTGATCTACGGCCGCGACGAGCAGGCGATCGAGGCGGCGCGGCTGCTGGAAACCCGCCTCGACGTCACCGTTCTCCTCACCTCGCCGGGCGACGTCACGCCGCCGCGCGTGACCGACTTTCCCGTGGTCAAGGGCACGATCCGTTCCGCCCAGGGCCATCTCGGCGCCTTCGATCTCATGGTCGACGACTATGCCGTGCCGACACCGTCTTCGCGCGAGCGGCTCGTATTCGGACCCGCGCGCGACGGCGCGGCCTCGCGTTGCGACATCATTCTCGACCTGTCGGGCGGTGCGCCGCTGTTCCCGGCTGCCGATCTGCGCGACGGATACCTGCGGGCCGATCCGCGCGATCCTGCGGCAATCCTGCGCGCCGTGCTCAAGGCCGGCGACCTCGTCGGCACGTTCGACAAGCCGCGCTACGTGACCTTTGCCGAGCACCTGTGCGCGCATTCGCGCTCGCGCATCGTCGGTTGCCGGCGCTGCCTGGATCTGTGCCCGACTGGCGCGATCACGCCGGCTGGAAATCACGTCTCAATCGACGCCCAAATTTGCGCCGGGTGCGGGCAATGCGCCGCCGTCTGCCCGACCGGAGCGGCCTCTTACGCGCTGCCGCCGGCCGACGCGCTCATGCGCAAGCTCCGCACGTTGCTCAGCACCTACCGCGACGCCGGCGGGAGCAATCCGATTCTGCTCCTGCATGATGAAGACCACGGGACCGAGCTCATCGCGGCGCTCGCCCGCCACGGCGACGGCTTGCCGGCGAACGTGCTGCCGCTCGCGATCAACGAGGTGACGCAGATCGGGCTCGAAGTCATCGCGGCGGCCTTCGCCTATGGGACAACGGCACTGCGCTTCCTGCTGCGCGCGCGACCGCGCCATGACGTAACGGGGCTCAGCAAGACGCTCGCCCTCGCCGATCCGATCCTGTCGGGACTGGGCTTCGGCGCCGGCCGCGCCGCGACCATCGAGACCGACGATCCATTCGTGCTCGGCGAGAGCTTGCGCGCAATCTTGGCCGCCGACGCGACGCCGCGGCCGGCGAGCTTCCAGCCGATCGGCGCCAAGCGCGACGTGCTCCGCCTGGCGCTGCGCGAGCTGCATCACGCCGCGCCGGCTCCAGTCGACGTGGTCGCGCTGCCGGAGGGCGCGCCGTTCGGCGCGGTTACGCTCCAAGTCGAAGGTTGCACGCTGTGCCTTGCCTGCGTTTCCGCCTGCCCGACCGGCGCCCTGGTGGACGATCCCGAGCGTCCGATGCTGCGCTTCGTCGAGGATGCCTGCGTGCAATGCGGCCTGTGCAAGACGACCTGCCCGGAGAAGGTGATCAGCTTGACGCCCCAGCTCGACTTCCGCGCCGCCACGTCCATGCCGCGCGTACTCAAGCAGGAAGAGCCGTTCCATTGCATCCGCTGCGGCAAGCCGTTCGGCGTCAAGAGCACGATCGAGCGCGTCACCGCCAAGCTCGAAGGCAAGCACTGGATGTTCAAGGGCTCCGCCCAGCGCCTCGACGTGATCAAGATGTGCGAGGATTGTCGCGTGGTCGCCGTCACGGCGGAGGACTTCGACCCTTACGGCGCACCCGCGCGCCCCGCCCCGCGCACCACCGAAGATTACTTGCGCGAACGCGACGCGAAGCCGGACGGCTGAGCGCCCGTAGTGTTATCGTGCGAAAGATGTGTGGGCACGGCGCTTCGCGCCTTTGCCCACCCTACAACGCAGCGGCATGGAGCGATGCAGCATTGGATCAGGTAGCGAACCAGCGCACCTGCGCCTCGCGGTGGCCTTTTGGCGTCCGCTCCAGTTTCTGACGAACTTCGCCGATCGCCCGGTTTGCCACGCGCAAATAATCGCGCTCGCCACTGCTTGCGGCGCTCAGGACGGCGCGCGCCAGCTCGGCCTTGAGGGCTTGCGGCTCCTGACCGGCCAGAACAGGGTCCTGCTCGATGAAGTG
>JBJMSU010000188.1:0-13469 GCA_045801465.1 Xanthobacteraceae bacterium
TCTTCCGCGGCCCAACAGTGGTGAGTGAAGAGTGACACCGCCGCTAAAATCACCAGTCTCCAGGTCATGTGCACTGCCTCGAACCAGCCTTGGCAAGGAAGCCTACCCAGCCGGCGACAGGTTCATGTCCACCAGGACTTGCATCAAGTCTCGGTCAACGCGATCTCGCGCTCTTGGGCGCGCCATGCCGCATAGCGCAGGGCCTCAAGGACATCCTGGCGTTCAAGGTAGGGATACTCGGCGAGGAGCTCGTCGACCGTAAGACCTGCGCCGATCTGCGCCACGATCATACCGACCGTGACGCGGAGGCCGCGAATGCACGGCTTGCCGCCCATGATGGTGGGATTTTGTGTGATGCGGGCGAAGTCGCTCATGTCCGTACCTCGTGTGAGGGATGCTAGCACGTAGAGCAGATCGGTGCAGCGTCAACCTGCATTTGCTCGCGAAGTCTTCGATTGCGCGACGTCACCTCAGCGTCGCGGCGATGTTGCCGCCGTCCACGGTGGTGACGTCGGCCGTGGTCTTGAGCTCCAGCGCCTGATGCAGGAAGGCCTGGGCGACGTCCGCGGCGGTGACCTCGCGGCCGAGCAGGTTGCCGGCCATGTAATCCTTTTCGCTCAACCCGCGCGCGTTGGCGCGCTCCGCGATCATCTCCGGCGTCAGCAGGCCGGAGCGGATGCGATCGGCGTTCACCGCGTTGGCGCGAATGCCGTCGGCACCGTAGTCGAGCGCATACTGCCGGACCAGGAACAGCGTTGCCGCCTTGGGCAGGCCGTAAGGGCCGAAGCGCGGTCCCGGATTGATCGCCTGCTTGGAGACGTTGAACAGGAGACAGCCGCCCGTGCCCTGCGCCCGCATCACCTTGACGGCATTCTGCGCCACGCGCTGGTGGCCGTAGAAATTAAGCTCGAAGCTCTGTCTGAGCACGGCCTCGTCGACCTCGCCGATCAGGCCCATCCAGGCAGCGCCGGCATTGGACACCGCGATGTCGACGCCGCCGAACGCCTCCACGACCCGGCCGAAGGCGGCGCGCACGGAGGCCGCGTCGGTGACGTCGCATTTGACGACCAGCGCATCGCCGCCGATCCCGTCGGCGACTCGGCCGGCGGCCTTTTCGTCGATATCGAGGAGCGCGACTTCGGCGCCCGCTTTGGCGAAGGCGCGGGCCGTCGCCGCCCCGATGGCACCCCCGCCGCCGGTGATCGCCACGACCTCCCCGGTCAGCGGGCCGGGCGCTTCATGCGCAAGCTTCGCCTGCTGCAGTGACCAGTATTCGCACTCGAACGCGGCCCACTCGCTGATCGACTCGAAACGGCCGATCGCCTCGGCATCGGTGATGGTCTTGATCGCGCTCTCGGCGATATCGGCGGCGATGCGCGCATCCTTCTTGGTCGGCCCGAGCCCCACCAATCCGAGGCCGGGCACCAGGATCACCCGCGGCAACGGATCGAGCGGCTGCTTCTTGGTCGCGCACCGCGCATTGTTGCGGGCGAAATAGGCTTCGTAGTTGGCGATGAAGATGCGGACGGCGTCCTGCACGCCGCGCCGGAAATCCTCGAGCTTTCCGTCTTCCGGCGGCGGCACCACGAGCGGCCAGTTCTTCGTTCGGATCAGGTGATCGGAGGTGACCACGCCGCTCTGGCTGTAGCGCATCACGTCGGCACCGTTGACGAAATTGAGGATGGCGGGGCTGGTGCGGACCTCGCACACGAGGCGGCGCCAAGCCCCCTCGATCGCCGGATCCTTGAGGCTGCAGGCGCCGCGCAGGATCGGCGCGGCGTCGCGATACGGCGCGATGCGCTCGGGCAGGCTGCGCGCCACGAACACCGCGTTGCGTCGGCGCGTGAGGCGCTGCTCGGCCAGCGTGACCATTTCGATCATGCGCTCGTAGGCCTCGCGGGCGTCCGCCCCGAACGTGAAGATCCCGTGCTTGGACAGGATCAGACCTTCGACGTCCGGCTTGGCGTCGTAGATATCGGCCGCCTTCTTGGCGAGGCCGAAACCCGGCTTGAGGTAAGGTACAAAACCCATGCGGCCGTCATAGACCTCGGTGCAGATCTCCTCGCCGTTGGCCTGATCGACCAAGCTCAGGATTGCGCTTGCGTGCGTGTGATCGACGAACCGATGCGGAACGAAGGCGTGCAGCAGGGTTTCGACCGACGGGTTGGGTGCGTGCGGATCGATCAGGCTCGCCCGCTGGATGCGGATCATCTCGTCGTCAGCAAGCGCGTCGAGCGCGCGGAGCTTGCGCAGCGTCGCGAGACGAAGCGCCGGCAGCCCGGCAGGCTCGATCGCGGCCATATCCTGGCCGCTGCCTTTCACGCACAGGACGTCGGTCTCCTCGCCCAAGAGGTCCGGCACGCGAGTTTTCACCGACGTGTTGCCGCCGCCGTGCAGGACGAGGTCGCGATCCTGCCCGAGCAGGCGGGTCGTATAGACCCGCCGCGCCAGATCGTTGCCGATGCCGAGCTTCGCCAGTTGATCGACGACGGTCCGGGCGTCGCGATCGACCCACCGACTCTTCATCACGTTCTCCTGCCGGCCGTTCACTCGACGAGTTTGCACCGACCTTATCCGGAGGAGAAACTCAGCCCTTACTGCCGCCCATGAGGCGGCGTGACCACCAGCCGGTGCGCCGCGGCTGCCCGGCCTCTTCGGGTGGCTCGGCACTCGGTTGTGGCGGCGCGGAGGGTGGTGGCGGCGGCGCCACCGGTGCTTCCCCCGAGCCGATGACAAAGGGGGCCGGCTCGCGCACCGTCGAGCGCCGGCGGGGCGGCTCCTCTGCCGGTACCATCGGCCGCTCCGACGACATCGGCTGTTCCGGCTGTTCCGGCGGCGGCACCAGGGCGGTTGTCACGGGCGCGCGGTAGGTGGGAGTCGATTCCCCGCCAGCCGCAGGCTCCATCTGTGGCGGCTCACCGGATTCCTTGGCTGCTGGCTCGCTCGGCATCCATGGCCGGTCGAAGTCAGCGACGGCACTGCTCACCTCGGGCTCCATCGATCCGGAATCGGCAAACGGCCCGGACTCCTCGCGTTCGCGCCGGTTGCGCCGTCCACCGCGCCGTCCGCGCCGCCGGCGCCGCCGCTCGGCGTCTTCACGCGATTCGAGCCCGGCCTCGCGTTGCTCGGCGGGCTCCGTCTCGTCAGCCTCTTCGCCCTGCGCGGCCTCGCTCTCATGATCCTCGGCGTCCACCACCGTGTGCTCGGCGTCCGTGTCGTGGACGAATTCCGCCGGCTGGCGCTCCTCGCCGCCGCGGCGACGGCGTCGCCGCCGCCGATGCTTGCGTTCGGGCTCGGGTTCCGCGCCGATGCGCACCTCGGCCGGGTCTTCCTCGACGGTTTCCTCCTCGTCGTCCTCCTCTTCGATCTCGATTGGAACGCTCGGCAGCTGCGCCGCGATGGCCTTCGCGGCCTCGACGCTGTGTACCTGCTCGCCCCGCTCGATGACGAACGGCTGCTGGCCGACAATGGCCGGGTCGGCATTGACCGCGATAGTGATGCGGAAGCGCGTCTCCAGCTCCCGCAGGTGAGCCCGCTTGTGGTTGAGCACGTAGAGTGCGACGTCGGCTCGCGTGCGCACCGTGAGATTGTGCGTCGCGCCCTTGATCAGCATCTCTTCGAGCGACCGCAACAGCTGCAGCGCGACCGAACCGACCGAGCGCACATGGCCCATGCCGCCGCAGTGCGGGCATTTCTCGGTCGAGCTCTCGAGCACGCTGGAACGGATGCGCTGGCGCGACATTTCCATCAGGCCGAAATGCGAGATGCGTCCCACCTGGATGCGCGCCCGGTCATGCTTGAGACTCTCCTTCAAGCGGCGCTCGACCGCGCGATTGTTGCGCTTCTCGTCCATGTCGATGAAGTCGATGACGATGAGCCCGGCGAGATCGCGCAATCTGAGCTGTCGCGCGACTTCGTCGGCGGCTTCGACATTGGTCTTCAGCGCCGTGTCCTCGATGTGGTGCTCACGCGTCGCGCGCCCGGAATTGACGTCGATCGCAACCAGCGCCTCGGCCTGGTTGAGCACGATATAGCCGCCCGACTTGAGCTGCACGACCGGGGAGAACATGGCATCGAGCTGGCTCTCGACCCCGTAGCGGGTGAAGATCGGCTGGGTGTCGCGATAGGGCTTCACGTTCTTGGCATGGCTCGGCATGAGCGTGCGCATGAAGTCCTTGGCTTCGCTGTAGGCGTCATCGCCGGCGACCAGCACCTCGTCGATGTCCTTGTTGTAGAGGTCGCGGATCGCGCGCTTGATCAGCGAGCCTTCCTCGTAGACGAGCGTCGGCGCGGTCGACTTCAGCGTCAGGTCGCGCACCTGCTCCCACAGCCGCAACAGGTATTCGAAATCGCGCTTGATCTCGGCCTTGGTGCGGCTCGCGCCGGCGGTGCGCAGGATGACGCCCATGCCCTCCGGCACTTCCAGCTCCTGGGCCACGTCCTTGAGGCGCTTGCGGTCCTGCGCACTGGTGATCTTGCGGCTGATGCCGCCGCCGCGCGCGGTGTTCGGCATCAGCACCGAATAGCGGCCGGCGAGCGACAGGTAGGTGGTCAGTGCGGCGCCCTTGGTGCCGCGTTCCTCCTTCACCACCTGGACCAGCATGATCTGCCGACGCTTGATCACCTCCTGGATCTTGTACTGGCGTCGAATGCGGGGGAGCCGCTCGGTCGCCTCTTCGAGCGCGTCGTCGCCGCCCACCGACTCGACGACCTCCTCCTCTTCGCCGTTCTCGTCGTCGCCGTTGCCGTTGGTCTGCTCCCTCGCGACGTGGTCGCCGTTGTCCGCCGCAGCGTGCTCAGCCGGCTCACCGGCGCCGCGAGCCTCAGCTGCGCCTTGCAATCGAGATTCGTGGTCGGCCTGATCCGCTGCCTGCGCGGCTTCCTGCTCCTCGACGGCTTCGCGGACGACGAGCACCGGTTCGGGGGATTCGGCCTCAGCGCTCGCGCGGACCTGTTCGGCGTGATCCTCGGCCGCCGCATCGGCGAACTGCGCTTCGTGCCTCGTGGATGGATCGGCGCTGCCATCCGCCGGGTCGGGTGCTCGAGTTTCCTCCCCGGCCGCGGGCGATACGGTGTCGCCGTCAGTGAACTGCGCTTCGTGGCTGACGGCCAAATCGGCGGTCGGCTCGGGCTGATCGGAAGCTTCGGGGCCGGCCTCCGGCCGGACGGGCGCACTGCGAACCGTGTCGCGCCGCCGTTCGGCGCCGCGCCCGCGCCGCCGCCCGGCCCGGCGATCGACCTCGTCCTCGGCCTCGCGGTGGGCGCGTTCCTCTTCCGCGATCAGCGCCTGCCGATCGGCGACGGGGATCTGGTAGTAGTCAGGATGAATTTCGCTGAACGCCAGGAAGCCGTGGCGATTGCCGCCGTACTCGACGAAAGCTGCCTGCAGTGAAGGTTCGACGCGCGTTACCTTGGCGAGATAGATGTTGCCGCGCAACTGGCGGCGGCTCGCCGATTCGAAGTCGAATTCCTCGACGCGGTTGCCGCGCACAACCACCACCCGGGTTTCCTCCGGGTGGGTTGCGTCGATGAGCATCTTGTTTGCCATTGATGAATCTCTGTTCGGGGATCCGGCTGACGCCCGTTTGCGCTAGTGCCCCGAACCCGAAGTTCGCATGCATTTGCTGCGAATCCGGTTGCGAACTTCGGGTTCAAAAGGAGCACCAGCACCATGGACGTGCTGGTGCCCCTTTCACTGCGAAGTTCGCACGAGAGCGTGCCATGAGGTCTTGCGAACTTCGCAATCGAGACCCTGGTGGCAGCGTCTGCGGACGGCGCCGAGCGGGGCGCGGCGGATCGGTGGAAGAAGCGGGTGAAGGCGGCCTGCACGGAGGCAAGAAAGGCAGCACGCGCCGCCGCGGGGATTCCGCGCCGGTGGTCTGTCGATACTCCTATCGCAACCTTGAGCATGGCCTTAGACAACCCGAAGCGGGACAGCAGCCCCGCCGGTTCTGTGCTCACGGCCTGCGAAGGACTATCCCGCGCGATCCCGGTTATCCGTCGGGAGGCATCGGCTTCGGCCTGCCCGGAGACGCGCGGCACGCGCGCACTGGGTGGCCAGTGAACCGCCGGCACGCCCGCAACCTTGGAGCGAGTGTCGGCGAAGCATGCCGGATGCCCGAATACGGCAACGCCGGAACATGAAACCGTCAGCACGTCTTTCTTAAGGGGCAGGCTCGGCAATGGCAAGGACCGTCACACCAGGGACACACTCGGTCCCGATGGTCCACAGGCATTTCCTACGGCATTAAGTGCCAATTAACTACCCCGGCCTAATCGAGTATGCTGGTGAGCGGGCAAGGGAATTTCTGATGGGACGGGGGTGCCGCGTGAGGGGCGGGGGGAGCGGCCACAGCCGCCAGCGGAGCCGCGATGGCGGGCAGGGGGCGGGCAAAAGCCGTACCGGGATTGCCCGGCGACTCGCCATCCTGGCTGGCGTGTTCCTGTCGGCCGTTGGCACGGTCGCAGCAGGCGATCGGGCGCCCGCGACCGCCGGCTTGCCGGTAGCCACCGAGGCCCGGCTGGCCGGCGATGAGGCGCGCACCCGTCTGGTCATCGACGTGTCCCAGAACATCGGCGTCGCGGCGTTCACGCTGGCTGACCCTTATCGGGTGGTGATCGACGTTCCGCAGGTGGTTTTTCAATTTCCGCCCAAGACCGGCGAGAGCGGACGCGGCCTCGTCAAGGCGTTCCGCTACGGTCTGGTGATGCCGGGCGGGTCGCGCATCGTCATCGACACCAACGGCCCGGTGCGCATCGATAAGACGTTCGTGCTCGATCCGGTGGACGCCCAGCCGGCCCGTCTGGTCCTCGACCTGACGGCGGTCGACCGCGCCACCTTCATGCGCACGCTGGCCCTGGAGAACAAGGCACGGCGTCCCACCGAGTCGCGGAAACCCGAGCGCGACACCGGTGCCAAGGCGACCGACGAGCGTCCGCTCGTAATGCTCGATCCCGGTCACGGCGGAATCGACAACGGAACCAGCGCGCCAAGCGGCGAGACCGAGAAGGCGATCGTGCTCGATTTCGCCCTCGCCCTGCGCGACAAGCTCGAGAAATCCGGCAAATACCGCGTGGCCATGACGCGTTCGGACGACCGCTTCGTGCCGCTCGCCGAACGCGTCCGCATGGCCCGCGCCCAGTCGGCGGCGCTGTTCATTTCGATCCATGCCGACGCGCTCGCCAAGGAGGAGGGCGACGCTCGGGGAGCTGCCGTCTACACCCTCTCGGAAACCGCTTCCGACACCGAAGCCGGGCGATTGGCCGAAGCCGAGAACAGGGCCGACGTGATTGCCGGCGTCGATCTCTCGGGCGAACCTGACGAGGTGGCCGACATCCTGATCGATCTCGCTCAGCGCGAGACCAAGCATTTTTCCGTTCACTTCGCCAAGGCCCTGCTGCGCGAGCTCAAGACCAGCGCTCGGCTCCACAAGCATCCGATCAAGTCGGCCGGCTTTCGCGTCCTCAAGGCACCGGACGTGCCGTCGGTCCTGATCGAGCTCGGCTATGTCACCAGTCGCCAGGACCTCAAGCTGCTCATCTCCGAAACCTGGCGCGCGCGGGCGACCGATTCGATCGTCCAGGCCGTGCACGCGTTCTTCGGTGCGCAAGTTGCCGGCCAAAGCGCCCAATCGGGCGACAATTGACGGAGGACTCCCGCCGCTCCGGACCACAGGTCCCGCGGCCAGCCTCAGTTTAACCACAAAACGAGGCGAGGAAACCTCGGTGCACGTCACGCCGATCATGCCGGGCATTTTCAAGCTGAAGTGGACCAAAAAAGCTGGAGCGGTTTTGCGGATTCCATCCAATCGCAAACGGCTCTAGAATGAACCGGGTACGGACAAGCGCGTTTCAGGGGAGACGCGCCGCGGCGTCGGTCGGCGCCGGGGCGGGGGTGCCGCGATGAAGCTGCTGCTGCGGTTCTTGGGGTGGATTTTTGCGGCGGGAACCGTGGTGTTCCTCGTCGGCGTCGCGGCGGCGGCCGGGTTGCTCTGGCACTTCTCCAAGGACCTGCCGGATTACTCCCAGCTCCAGGACTACGAGCCCCCTGTGATGACGCGCGTCCATGCGAGCGACGGCGCGCTGGTGGCGGAGTACGCCAAGGAGCGGCGGCTCTACATCCCGATCCAGGCGGTGCCGAAGCTCGTCCTCAATGCCTTCATCGCCGCCGAGGACAAGAATTTCTTCGAGCACGGCGGGCTCGATTTCCAGGGCATCCTGCGCGCGGGGGCGCTGTATGTGCAGAACATCGGGACCAACCGCCGCCCGCAAGGGGCTTCCACCATCACGCAGCAGGTGGCCAAGAACTTCCTCCTGACCAACGAGGTGAGCTTCGATCGCAAGATCAAGGAGGCGCTGCTGGCGCTGAAAATCGAGCGCACTTATTCCAAGGAGAAGATCCTCGAGCTCTATGTGAACGAGATTTACCTCGGCCTCGGCGCCTACGGGGTCGCGGCAGCGTCGCTGATCTATTTCGACAAGTCCGTGCACGAGCTCACGCTGGCCGAGGCTGCCTACCTGGCTGCGCTCCCCAAAGCACCGAGCAACCTGCATCCGTTCCGCCAGCGCGAGCGCGCCGTCGAACGGCGCAACTACGTCATCGATCGTATGGTCGAGGACCGCTACATCACGGCGCAGGACGCCGAGAAGGCCAGGAAGGAGCCGCTCAATGTCACGCCGCGGCCGACCGGCGCGCACGTCTTCGCCGCCGAGTATTTCGCCGAGGAGGTGCGCCGCGACCTCTTCGAGAAGTACGGCGAGCAGAAGCTCTACGAGGGCGGCCTGTCGGTGCGCACCACGCTTGACCCGAAGCTGCAGATGATGGCGCGCAAGGCGCTCACTGACGGCCTCGTCAGGTTCGACGAAGCGCAGGGCTATCGCGGCGCCGTCGCCAAGATCGACATCAGCGGCGATTGGGGGGTGAAGCTCGCGGAGGTCAAAGGGCTCTCCGATGTCGCGCCGTGGCGGCTCGCCGTGGTGCTGGAGACCGGCGATCAATCGGCGCGCGTCGGCCTGCAGCCGCCGCGCGAGCTCGGCGGCGCGGTGGCCAAGGAGCGGCAAATCGGCATCGTGCCGACCGAGGCGGTCAAATGGGCGCGGCCGGCGACCGGCGCGGAACGCTTCAAGGCGATCACCCGCGTCTCGCAGGTGCTCCATCCGGGCGACGTCGTCTATGTCGAGCCGCTCAACAAGGACATGAACACGTATCGGCTGCGCCAGGCGCCGGAGGTGTCCGGCGCCATCGCGGTCATGGACCCGGTGACCGGGCGGGTGCTCGCACTGGTGGGGGGCTTCTCCTTCGACCAGAGCCAGTTCAATCGTGCAACCCAGGCGCTGCGCCAGCCTGGCTCCTCGTTCAAGCCCTTCGTCTATGCGGCCGCCCTCGACAACGGTTACACGCCGTCAACGGTGGTGATCGACGCGCCGATCTCGATCGACATGGGGCCGGGCGGGGGCGTGTGGACGCCGGAGAACTATTCGCGCAAATTCTACGGTCCGCAGACGCTCCGCTTCGGCCTCGAGCAGTCGCGCAATGTCATGACGGTGCGCCTGGCCCAGGACATCGGCATGCCGTTGATCGGCGAATATGCCAAGCGCTTCGGCGTCTACGACGATCTGCCGAACTATCTCTCCTACGCGCTCGGCGCCGGCGAGACGACGGTCTTGCGGATGACGACCGCCTATTCGATGTTCGCCAATGGCGGGCGGCGCATCAAGCCGACGCTGATCGATCGCATCCAGGACCGCTACGGTCACACCATCTTCCGCCATGACCAGCGCGAGTGCCGCGGCTGCGACGACGATCGCTGGAAGAGCCAGCCCGAGCCCAGCCTGGTCGACAAGCGCGAGCAGGTGCTCGATTCCATGACGGCCTACCAGATCACGTCGATGCTGGAGGGGGTGGTCCAGCGCGGCACCGCCACGGTGATCAGGGAAGTGGGCAAGCCGGTCGCCGGCAAGACCGGCACCACCAACGACGAAAAGGACGCCTGGTTCATCGGCTATACGCCGGAGATCACGGTCGGCGCCTATATCGGTTTCGACAAGCCGCGCCATCTCGGGCGCGGGGCAACCGGCGGCCATCTGGCGGCGCCGATCATCAAGGATTTCCTCAAGGCCGCGCTTGCCGACAAGCCGCCGGTGCAATTCCGCCCGCCGGCGGGATTGAAGCTCGTTCGCGTCGATCCTCGAACCGGCATGCGCGCCGTCGGCGGCGAGGGCCGATCCATCGTCGAAGCCTACAAGCCGGGCACCTCGCCGCCCGACAGCTACGGCGGGCCGCCCGACAGCGACGGTCGCTCCTATCCGGTCCCGCCCGAGGTCGATCGCACCATGATGCGCCCCGGCACCGGCGGGCTGTATTGAGGCTCGTCGGCGCCTGTCGCGAAGCAATGAAGGTGCGTTGGATGGGTTGAGCGAAGCGAAACCCACCCACGGGCTCCTCACCTTCTGCCACACGACCGTGCGCACGCCCATGCGGTCGTCGGGCATCTTCCAAGCTTGCCGCTGCACCGTTAGAACATTACGTTCCGTGGCGAATCGTCCGAGCAAGCCCATGCGCGCAGAAATCCAAAATATCGTCGACGAGATCAAGCAGTCGGTCGGACTGCTGAGGAGGCATCTTTGACGTCGACAAGGCGCGCGCGCGGCTCGACGACCTCAATCGGCAGGCGGAAGATCCGAACCTGTGGAACGATTCCGCGCGCGCCCAGCGCGTGATGCAGGAGCGCAACGAGCTCGAGG
The DNA here is from genome assembly GCA_045801465.1 of Xanthobacteraceae bacterium. Taxonomy (GTDB): domain Bacteria; phylum Pseudomonadota; class Alphaproteobacteria; order Rhizobiales; family Xanthobacteraceae; genus DATFWC01. Next base: position 10,744 of record JBJMSU010000188.1, read on the forward strand.
ACAGCCTGAGCGCCATCGCCCGCATCGCGCAGGAGCTCGACGACCAGATCACCATGATCGAGCTGGGCGAGGCGGAGGACGACAACAAGGTCGTCGCCGAGGCGGAAGAGGCGCTGAAGAAGCTCAAGTCGGACGTGGCGCGGCGCCAGCTCGAGGCGCTGCTCTCGGGCGAGGCGGACGGCAACGATTCCTACCTCGAAGTGCACGCCGGCGCCGGCGGCACCGAGAGCCAGGACTGGGCCGGCATGCTCATGCGCATGTACGCGCGCTGGGCCGAGCAGCGCCGCTACAAGATCGAATGGATCGAGGAGACGCAAGGGGAGGCGGCCGGCATCAAGTCGGCGACCATCCAGATCAAGGGCCGCAACGCCTATGGCTGGCTCAAGACGGAAGGCGGCGTGCACCGGCTGGTGCGCATCTCGCCGTTCGACGCCAATGCCCGGCGCCACACCTCGTTCGCCAGCGTCAACGTCTATCCGGTGGTCGACGACCGCATCAACATCGACATCAAGGAGTCGGACGTCCGCGTGGACACGTTGCGTTCGGGCGGTGCGGGCGGCCAGCACGTCAACAAGACGGAATCGGCGGTCCGCCTCACCCACATTCCCACCAACATCGCGGTGATGTGCCAGAACGACCGCTCGCAGCATCGCAACCGCGCCCAGGCCTGGGACATGCTGCGCGCCAAGCTTTACGAGCTGGAGCTCAAGAAGCGTGAGGCGAAGGCCGCCGCCGAGCAGGCGTTGAAGACCGACATCGGCTGGGGCCACCAGATCCGCTCCTACGTGCTGCAGCCCTACCAGATGGTGAAGGACCTGCGCACCGGCGTGCAGACCTCCAACACCGGCGCGGTGCTCGACGGCGATCTCGACTCGTTCATGGAAGCGGCGCTGGCCCAGAAGGCCTTCGGCGGCGCCCCGGCCGAGGTGGAGGACGTGGAGTAGTTCTCACGCGCCCGGCACCGTGGCGTTCGGAAAGAACAGCTGCTGACCGTCGATCTTGTAGTCGGCGATCGCGCCCTGGCCTTGCGGCGAGGTCAGCCAGTCGATGAACGCCTGGCCGAGATCCTTCTTGACGTGCGGATGCTTTGTCGGGTTCACCAGGATCACGCCGTACTGGTTGAACAGCCGCTGGTCGCCCGCGACCGCGACGGCGAGGTCGCCGCGATTCTTGAACGAGATCCAGGTGCCGCGGTCGGACAGCACATAAGCATCGGCGGCGGCGGCCGTGTTGAGCGCGGCACCCATTCCCTGACCGATCTCCTTGTACCAGGGGCCGCGATCGGCGCCGGCAACGTCGATCCCGGCCAGCTTCCAGAGCGCCAGCTCAGCCGCATGCGTGCCCGAGCGGTCGCCGCGCGAGATGAAGGGTGCGCCCTTGGCCTTGATGGTCTTGAGCGCCGCCACGATGTCCTTCGTTCCGCCGATGCCGGCGGGATCGCTCTTCGGCCCGATCAGGACGAAGTCGTTGTACATGACGGGGAAGCGCTTCACGCCGAAACCTTCGACGACGAATTTTTCTTCCTGCGGCCTGGCATGCACGAAGACGACATCGGCATCGCCGCGCCGGCCGGTGTCGAGCGCCTGGCCGGTGCCTTGCGCGATCACCTTCACGGTGATGCCGGTCCTGGCCTTGAAGATCGGCAGGATGTGGTTGAACAGGCCGGAATCCTGGGTCGACGTGGTCGAGGCGACGACGATGGATTGGTCCTGCGCGGTCGCCGCGGCAACGTTCGCGAGGAGAATGAGAGAAGCGATCAAAAGATCGCGCCCGGTCGGCATGTTGAAATCCTCTTTTAAGCGTCAGACCAGCAGGTCGCCGGCCATGAACCTCGCGGCCTCGGGAGTTTGCGGCGCAGCGAAGAACTGGCCGGCCGGCGCGTGTTCGACGATGCGGCCGCGGTGCATCAGCACGACGCTGCGGCCGAGCCGGCGCGCCTCGCCGAGATCATGGGTGGCCATCACGATCCTGATGCCGCGCGCCGCGACCGCGGCGATGAGATCCTCGATCGCCTTGGTGGCGGCGGGATCGAGGCTTGCGGTCGGCTCGTCGAGGAACAGCACGTCGGGATCGCGGGCGAGCGCGCGCGCCAATGCCAGGCGTTGCTGCTCGCCGCCCGACAGCCGCCGCGCCGGACGGCTTGCCAGGTGGTTCAAGCCGACGAGGTCGAGCAACTCCGCCACGCGTTCCGCGCGACGCACGCGTGGACAGCCCGCGGCGGCGAGCGCATAGCGGACGTTCCCGGCGGCGCTGCGGCGAAGCATGATCGGGCGCTGGAACATGAAGGCGCGCCGGATCGGCGGCACGTCCGCCCGGCCGCCCCAGGTGATGCGGCCGCTGGTGGGCTGCACCAGCCCCATGGCGAGCCGCAGCAGCGTGCTTTTCCCCGCCCCGTTGGGACCGATCAATACCGTGATGGCGTCGGCTGCGAGCTCGAGCGAGATCCGGTCGAGAATGGCGAACTGGCGCGCCAGCAGGCTGACGTGGTCGAACCGGATCGGTGTGTTGGAAACCGTATCGCGCATGCTCACCCCGTCAGCTGCTCGTCCAGCCGCCGCAGCGTCCACGCCACCGCATTGATGATGACGACGAGCGCGATCAGGACGAGGCCGAGGCCGATGGCGAGCGGGAGGTCGCCCTTCGACGTTTCGAGCGCGATGGCGGTGGTCATGGTGCGGGTGAAGCCGTCGATGTTGCCGCCGACGATCATCACCGCGCCGACTTCC
>JBJMSU010000206.1:0-32067 GCA_045801465.1 Xanthobacteraceae bacterium
TCCAAGAGCTCGGGTAGAACAAGCTTCACCTCCTCAACCATAGCCGACCAGGTATCCGCCTCGATGACGAGCCCCGGCACATCCGAGCTGGTGGCGATCCAAACGTGGGCCTCGCCGTCCCAGCGTGCATCAATGGCTATCGTGCGATCCATTGCGGGAAGATCGGATAGGACGGTGATGCGGTCAATCCCGTTGATCAATCTCGCAGCAATTCGTTGATCGAGGTTTTGGCGCGCGTCTTCTCATCGACCCGCTTGACGATGACGGCGCAGTAGAGGCCGGGAGCGGGTGAGCCGTCCGGCATCGGCTTGCCGGGCATCGTCCCGGACACCACCACCGAGTAAGGCGGCACCTCGCCCTGGAGCACCTTGCCGCTGTCGCGATCGATGATTTTCGTCGAGGCGCCGAGATAGACGCCCATGGCCAGCACCGAGCCCTGCCGCACGATCACGCCCTCGGCGACCTCGGCGCGCGCGCCGATGAAGCAATTATCCTCGACGATTACCGGGGCTGCCTGCAGCGGTTCGAGCACGCCGCCGATGCCGGCGCCGCCGGAGATATGACAGTTCTTGCCAATTTGCGCGCATGAGCCGACCGTCGCCCAGGTATCGACCATCGTGCCGCTGTCCACATGAGCGCCGAGATTGACGAACGACGGCATCAGCACCACGCCCGGCGCAATATAGGCCGAGCGGCGGACGATCGCGCCCGGAACGGCGCGAAATCCCGCCTCGCGAAAACGATTGTCGCCCCAGCCGTCGAACTTAGAGGGCACCTTGTCGAACCACGCCGCCTCCCCGGGCCCGCCCGGGATGACGGCCATGTCGTTGAGGCGGAACGACAGCAGCACCGCCTTCTTGAGCCATTGATTGACCTGCCACGTTGCGTCGGCGCCCTTCTCGGCTACCCGCACCGCGCCGCGGTCGAGCAGATCAAGCGCCTCCTCGACGGCGTCGCGCACCGGCCCGGTCGTTGTGGGTCCGATGTTCTCGCGGTTCTCGAAAGCGGTATCGATGGTGCGGGCAAGCTCGGCGTGCGTCATGGGTCCTCCGCCCGGCTTAACTCGCGGAGGCCGGGCGGCCTGTCAACCGGTCCCCGTGGCGTGTGCCTCTTCGGCCGTAACGAGAACTAAGCTAGACTGAGGCGAGATCAGGGAGGGAATCGTGGGTCTGCGGCGACTGTCGTATTTTGCGATCGCTCTGTGCGTCTGGCTCGTGCTGACGGGAAGCACCGCCCTCGCCCACCATGTCATGGGCGGAAAGCTGCCGGCGAGCCTGCCCGACGGGCTCTTGTCCGGATTGGGCCATCCGATCATCGGCGTCGATCATCTCGCCGCCGTCATCGCGGTTGGCCTGCTCGCGGCCGCGCATCGGCTTGGCCCGCTGCTCATCGTCGGCTACGTGCTCGCGCAGGTCGCCGGTGCCGCGGCGCATGTCCAGGGAACCAGCGTTCCGGCTGCCGAGATCCTGGTTGGGCTGTCGGTCGTGGCGCTCGGGGCGCTGCTGCTCCTGCAGCGCGCGCTGCCGCCAGCCGCGATCCTCGCTGCGTTCGGGCTGGCGGGGTTATTCCACGGCTATGCGCTTGCCGAATCGATCGTCGGCGCCGAGCCGACGCCGCTTTATGCCTATTTTGCCGGCTTCGCTGCGATCCAGGCCATCGTTGCGCTGGTGGCGCTGGCGATCGTGCGCAACCTGCCCCGCCCGGTGTGGGAGCAGCACGCGAACGTGCGGCTCATCGGCGCCGGCATCGTGGGCCTGGGGATCGGTGCCGTGATGACCCAGCTGGTTGCCGCCGGCTAAGTGCTGGGACCTTCCGCAAGGCGCTGCAGAAAGCCCGCAAGGTCGTCGGTGACGTGATCGACGTGCGGCGCGTCGCGGCCGGCGAGTTCCCAATCCTCGCGGAACACTTCGCGGGTGCCCGCCGGGACCACGAGCACCGTCGTCATGCCGAGCGCATGCGGCCTTTCGAGGTTGCGCGCCAGGTCCTCGAACATGGCGGCCCCGGCCGGGTCGACCCCATGACGGGCGAGGAACCGGTCGTAAGTCGCAACGAGCGGCTTCGGCTCGAGCTCCGCCGCAACGATGTCGAACACGTCCTCGAAATGCTCATGGATGCCGAGCCGGCGCACCACGGCATCGGCATGTGCACGCGTTCCGTTGGTGAGGATGAGCTTGCGGCCGGAAAGTTTCTCCAGCGCCGCGCCGAGCGAGGGATTCGGCGTCAGCGGCGAGTGATCGATCTGGTGCACGAATTCGAGGAAATCGTCAGGCTGCATCCCGTGCTCGGTCATCAGCCCGCGCATGGAGGTGCCGTACCGCCGATAATAGTCCTTCTGCAGTCGAAACGCTTCCTCGTGCGTGAGGTCGAGGAAGCGGGCGATGTAGTCGCGAATGCGCTCGTCGACCTGCTGCCATAGATTGAGGTGATGCGGATAGAGCGTGTTGTCGAGATCGAACACCCAGGTCTCGACATGGGCAAAGCCGCGCGGTTTGGGTTTAGCGGGAGCCGTCATCGGGAAACGTCACTCGCGAAACCGCACAGTCGCACCAGTGCGGCCCGACAGCTCGACCGTGGCGAAGCCGCTGGCGGTCAATCCCTTGCCGGCGCAATCGCGGTGATCGTTGAGCTCGAACTTGACGTTACGTGTGCACAACAGCACGGCGCCGCCCCAGCTGAGCGGCTTGTCGGCCCGTTTGACGGCGTGGCCGTTGCCGTCGACGGCTTCGGCGAAGCTGTAGAGGCGGCGCGGCTTGCCGGACAGATCGGGCTTGAGGCACTTGCCCGATTCGATCCGGTACCAGCCGCGGGTCACCACCAGCCCCTTCTCCTCGACGCCGAACGCCGCCATGACAGTGTGCGGCGTCTCGTTGCACCAGGTGAAGCCGATCCCGTCTGCCGGCTTGGCCGAATTGATCAGCGTATCGAAGAACGCGGGGGCACTGGCGGCATCGCTGGCGAGCCCGCGGTCCTTGACAAATTGCGCCAGCGCGGCCTCGGTCTTCCGGCCTTCGAGACCATCGATCGGCGTGGCGTCGTAGCCGGCGTTCACCAGCAATCGCTGGATGCCGGCGAGGCGCGCCTGCTCGGCGCTGTAGTCCGCTTCCTCGGCCAAGTTGGCGGTGAGGCCCTGCTCGGTCTCGGTCGGCTTGACCTCGGTGAAGCGGACGAGCCGCTGGCCCGGCTTGGTGCAATGACGCGCACCGGCGACGAGAAACGTGCCTTCCGCGATGCACAGGTCGGCGTGCCCGGCCTGCGCCGCCGGCGAGGTGCCGTAAACCGGAAGCGCGCGCGCATGCACATAGACGCGCTCGGCGTCGACCGTTCCCTGCATCACGGCGCGACACTGGCCGGGATCGATGCGGAACCAGCCGCGAGTGGCGGCGGAGCCCTTGTCCTCGATGCCGAGCGCCGTCTCCACCACATAGCTCGTGCGGTTGCAGAGCTGCAGATCGGCCGCGGCGGGCGAGCACAGCGGCGCCAGCAGCAAGCCCGCGCATCCGATGGTTTGCAGCGAAGGCACCATTCGCGATTTACTGCGCGCGAATCAGTGGTGAATCAATGTCCCGGCGCCGTGATCTGTGAGCAGCTCGAGCAGCACCGCGTGCGGCACCTTGCCGTCGAGGATGACAACGCCTTCTACTCCCCGCTCGAGCGCCTCGATACAGGTTTCCACCTTGGGAATCATGCCGCCCGAAATGGTGCCATCGGCGATCAGCCGGCGCGCGTGATCGACCGACATGTCCTCGATCAGCCGCTTCGACTTGTCCATCACGCCCGATACGTCGGTGAGGAAGAGGAGCCGCTTGGCCTTCAGCGCCCCGGCGATGGCGCCCGCAAAGGTGTCGGCATTGACGTTGTAGGTCACGCCCTCGGCGCCGCCGGCGATTGGCGCCAGGACCGGAATGATCTCGCGCCCGAGGATCTGCGTGAGCACCGTGACATCGACCTTTTCCGGCTCGCCCACGAAGCCCAAATCCACCATGCTCTCGATGCTCGATCCCGTATCGACCACGGTGCGGCTGAGCTTGCGTGCGCGCACGAGGTTGCCGTCCTTGCCGGTGAGTCCGATGGCTTTGCCGCCCGCGCCGTTGATGAACCCGACGATCTGCTTGTTGATCGAGCCGGCGAGCACCATCTCGACCACCTCGACCGTCTTGGCATCGGTGATGCGCAAGCCGCCGGCGAACTGCGAGCGGATGCCGAGCTTGTCCAACATGGCGCCGATCTGCGGCCCGCCGCCATGCACCACCACCGGATTGATGGCGAGCTGCTCGAGCAGCACGATGTCGCGGGCAAAATCGCGCGCCAACTGCTCCTCGCCCATGGCGTGGCCGCCGTATTTCACCACCACCGTTTCTTCGTCGTAGCGCTGCATGTGCGGCAGCGCTTCCGACAGAATACGGGCCTTGTCCAAAGGCGAGACGTCCATGGGTTTTGGCCTTTCTGCGCGGAACGTGTTCTAGCGTTCGGCGAGGAGCCGCGCCACCGCCGCGCGGAGCTCCGGAATGCCGGTGCCGGCGCGTACCGACGTGGCAATCACGTCAGGATAGGCAGCCGGCCGTTTGGCAAGCGCCATTTGCGTTTCAGCGATGCGCCCGGCGAGCTCCGCCGGTTTCACCTGATCGGCCTTGGTGAGCACGAGGTGGTAGCTGACCGCAGCCTCGTCCAACGTATCGAGCACGGCATCGTCGGTGGGTTTGAGGCCGTGCCGTCCATCCACCAGCAGGTAGACGCGGGCGAGGCTCTGCCGGCCGCGCAAATAGGCGTGGATGAGGTCGGTCCAGGCCTTCACCTTCGTCTTTGCCGCCGCCGCGTAACCGTAGCCCGGCATGTCGACCAGCGTCATGCGGCTGCCGGCGAAAAAGATCAGCTCCTGCGTTCGCCCTGGCGTGTGCGAGGTGCGGGCCAGGCTCTTGCGGCCGGTGAGCGCGTTGATGAGGCTCGACTTGCCCACATTGGAGCGCCCGGCAAACGCGATCTCGATCGGACCCATAGGCGGCAATGCAGGCCGCGATCCCGCCGCCGCCACGAAATCCCAGTCGGCGGCGAACAGTTTCCGGCCAGCCTCGATCTCGTCGGTGCTGAAGTCGCTCATGCGGGAAGCAGCTCCCGAAAAATCAGGTGGAGCCCCAAACGTCGCGCGCGGTGTCGGCCACGAGGCGAAGCTTGGCGATCTCGTTCTCGATCGTCATGGCATTGCCGCCGATCCCGCTCGAAAACCCGCATTGCGGGCTCAGAGCAAGCTGCTCGATGGGGGCGTAGCGGCTCGCCTCGTCGATGCGTCGCTTCAGCTCGTCCTTTGTTTCCAACTGCCCGCTCTTGGTCGTGACGAGCCCCAACACCGCGGCCTTGCCGCGGGGAAGCAAGCGGAGCGGATCGAAGCCGCCGGCGCGCGACGTATCGTATTCGAGGAAATAGCCGTCGACGTCGATCTCATTGAACAGGAGGTCGGCGATCGAGTCGTAGCCGCCTTCCGCGATCCACGCGCCGGCGAAATTGCCGCGGCACAGATGCATGCACACCACCATGTCGCGCGGGCGGCCGGCGATCGCATCGTTCAACAGCTTGGCATAGGTTGCCGGCAGCGCCGCCGGGTCCTCGCCCATATTGGCAACCTCCGCCCGCAGCGCTGGGTCGCACAAGTAGGCAAGGTTCACCTCGTCGATCTGCAGATAGCGGCAGCCGGCATCGGCGAGAGCCTGGATCTCCTGGCGATAGACCCGCGCCAGGTCGGCATAGAAGTCATCGATGTCGGGATAGGCGTGTCGGTCGATCGCCTCCCGTCCGCCGCGGAAGTGCAGCACCGTCGGCGACGGGATGGTGACTTTGGGCACCGCCCGCGCCACCGATTGCAGAAAACGGAAATCGTCGACGAAGATGTTGTGCGGCCGATTGAGCTTGCCGGCGACCCGGAGCGACGGTGGGCTGTGGTCACGCGTTCCCGCCGCGGAATGGAAGCGCACGGTGAGCCGGGACGGAATGAGCTCGACATTGTCGAGCTTGAGCAGGAAATCCCGCTGCCATGATGCCCGGTTGAACTCGCCGTCGGTGGCAAGCTTGAAGCCCATCTCCTCCTGCAGCCTCACCACGTCACGGATGGCGTCCTGCTGGATGCGCTGAAGCGCCGATTGCGCGATCTCGCTGCGCTCAGCCGCCTGCCTGGCGGCGATGAGAGGCTCCGGGCGAATGAGGCTGCCGACGTGGTCGGCACGGAACGGCGGCGCGGTTCGTTCGGACATGACCCTTGTTCTGCAGGTCTCCGTGCGCCTCGGCAAGACCAAGCTGGCGGTTGCGTCCCGCCCGGTGGCCGACACGTTGCCGTCGCGCTAGGATGGCGGCCATCACGAATAGCGATAAAGACAAGAGCGCGTCATGACCGTACAGGCGTTGGGATATGTGGGAATTCGCGCCAAGAGGCTCGACGATTGGGCCGCCTACGGCACCAGGCTGCTCGGCCTGCAGCGGATCGACAAGAGCCGTTCGACGCTCGCGTTCCGCATGGATGACCGCAAGCAGCGGATCATCGTCGATGCCGATGGCGGCGACGGCATCGGCTTTTTCGGCTGGGAGGTCGCGGATGCCGCCGCCCTCGATGCGCTCGCAGCGCGGCTCGAGCAGAACGGCGTCACGATCGCGCGCGGCTCAGCCGCGCTGGCGGATGAGCGGCGCGTCAAGGAGCTGATCGTTTTCAACGATCCGGTGGGCAACCGGCTGGAGGCGGTGTACGGTGCCGAGACCACGTCGGCCCCATTCCTGCCGGGGCGCTCGATCTCGGGCTTTCGCACCGGGCCACTCGGGCTCGGCCACGTGGTGCTGCACGTCGAGAACGTGGAGGCGGTGCTGGCGTTCTATCGCGATATCCTCGGCTTCCGTCTCAGCGACTTCTACTTCCACCCGTTCACCGCGTTCTTCCTGCACGTCAACCCGCGCCATCACAGCCTCGCCTTCGTCCAGACCGGCAAGAACGCCGTCCACCACATGATGATGGAGCTGTTCAGCTTCGACGACGTCGGCCAGGGCTACGATCTGGCCACGGCGGAAGAAGGCCGCCTGGCGACCACGCTCGGCCGCCACACCAGCGATTTCCTGACCTCGTTCTATACCTGGACGCCGTCGGATTTCATGGTCGAGTACGGATGGGGCGGTCGCAGCATCGATCCCGCCACCTGGCAGGCGTTCGAGCGAAAAGAAGGCCCCAGCATGTGGGGACACGAACGCACATGGCTTGCCCCCGAGCAGCGCGCCGACGCGCGCAAGCTGCGCCTGAAGCTCGCCGAGGAGGGCTATCGCCGGCCGGTCCAGGTCATGGACGGCAACTACCAGCTCGCGCCCGGCACCTGTCCGTGGTGGGACAGCATCAAGGCCCAGGCGGTGGGTTAGCATTGTCGTCCCCGCGAAGGCGGGGACCCATGACCACCGTCGTATAGATCGCACGCTCGGCGGTCATGGGTTCCCGCTTACGCGGGAACGACCGAAAACATCACCGCCGCCCACGATGGCGGGTGCGGCGCCGAGCCAAGGGCTGCCGTCGATCGTCAGTTCGAGGCTCAGCACGAGAAGATCGCGTTCCGCCGGCACCCTGTTGCTTGGTGAATGCGAGCCGGCGACGACCTGCAGCGGATAGCTGCCGATCGAGCTTTCTGCCATCCAGCTCACAAGCGCGCCACCGGGAAGCTGCCCGATCCGTGCTGCGATCTGTTCTGCCAGCGGCTGTACGGGTTCGATCGATCGCATGAGCTCTGCGAACCAGCGATCGGTGCGGGCGATTGAAGTTCTGTCCGCGGCGTTTTTCGCGAAGGTGCGCGCACGGCGAACCCAGTGGCCCTTGTAGGCGATCGAGGCGCGCAGCGCGAAGCGGTCGCCCAGCGCCAGCGCCGGCGCGGCCCGGATCATGCGCCGATCGGACTTCACGTCGGGCGCCACCGCGATATAGGCCTCCTCGGCGCCGTTCAGACGCGCATGTTTTTCCACCTCCCCGGCGATTGACCCGGCGTTGGCCGCGTTGTCGGCACCCACCTGATCCAAGGCCGCCACCGCAATCGCGTCGGCGCGCGCAAGCAGCCGCTGCTCGGCCTCATCGGCCCCGCGGCGCACGGCGGCGAACATGTCCGTTGCATCGACGAACTCGCGCCCCGGCGCCGCCGCGACCAGGTCGTCGTAGGAACCGGACGGGAACGCGTCGATTTCGAGGACGCCGACGCGCTGCACTGCCGGGTCGGCGGCAAGCCGTTCCCCGAGCACTTTGCCAGGCTGCGGCGTGTTGACGATCTCGCCCACCGGACTGACGGAACGGATCCAGTTGGCGACGCGCTTCGACAGCGCGGTGGCGAAGGTCGGCGGACCGGCGCGGCCGACGAGCAGGATTCCTTCCGACCAATATGGCGTGAAGCCGGTGAGGTAGCTCACCGCGCTCGGCCGCACCAGGTTGGTGTAGATGAAGAGGGCATCGACCCCGCCTCTCTGCATGGCCGCACGCAGGCGGCGCACGCGGTCATCGAGCACGCCGACCGGCAGCTCTTCGGCATCCCATCCCATCAGGCCGCGACGCATCGCTCAAAGCTCCGTCACGCCGGCACATGGAAGAGGTCGCGCGCCGTCCGGGTGAGCACGTCGGCCCCGTCGCGCGTCACGACGATCGCGTCACCCAGAACCATATAGCCGACCACCGGATGGTACGTGTTGGGATGCACGATGAGGGTCATCCCCTGATCGATGCGCGTGGTCACGTTTTCCAGGAGATGCGGCTTGGTGTCGGCGAACAGCCCCATGCCGTGCCCGCGCACCCGGGTATATTCGCTGGTGATGTAATCGCCGAGCCCATGGCGGCGGAAGACATCGTTCTCGGCTCGGGCGATGTCGGCGGCGGTGACGCCGTCGCGCACGGCCGCAAGTCCCGCCTCCATCGCCTCGCGATAGACTGCGTGCGCCGCCAGCTGGTCGGCATTGGGCGGCCCCATCACCAAGGTGCGGCAGATCTGGCAATAATACCCGTCGACGCACGGCGTGAGCTCGGTGGTGACGAGATCGCCGCGCTTGAGCCGCCGGCCGCTCGGCGGCGCCATGCCGCGCACCTCCGGCCCGCCGACCCCGATGATCTGGAAATTGTCGTCGACGCCGTTGGCGCGATAGAACGCTTCCACCTCCGCGACCAGCTCGTAGTCGGCGCGGCCGGTGCGCGCCGCCGTGCGGAACACTGCATAGCCTTCATCCGCGAGGCGGGCAGCGCGCCGCAGGCAATCGATTTCCGCATCGAGCTTCGCCATGAGGAGGGAATCGAGAAACGCCGTTTCGTCGGCGAGGTTCAGATCCTTCCCACGCGCCGCGATGCGACGCGGCAACAAGCGAAACGGCGCGCCGCCAATGCGCTGGTTGCGCAGCCGGTTCAAAGCTTGGTCGACCATCGCGACGAGGTCGGGCGCCAGCACCACGCTGACACCGGGACATTCCAGTGCCGCGCGGTCGGCTTCGAGGGGACTGTCCAGGTAAAGCGTCACCTCGCCGTCACGACGCGCGATCGCCAGCGCCTGTCCCTCAAGGATTCCGAAGTCGGTGACGTAGCGCAGGTAGTCGCCCTGCCAAGCATTGCCGTAGAGGACCAGCGCGTCGAGGCCTTTGTCCGTCATGGCTTCGGCGAGACGCGCCCGGCGGTGGCTGAAGACGGGTCTCATGCAGATTCGCGCACCGCAGCCGGCTCCTCGTCCTTGCCCGGCAGACGGCCATAATGCTTTGCCGCGGCTTCCGGCGAAACGAGCCCTTCGGCTACATCGCGTGCGACCGCCTCGCGGCTTCGCTCGCGCGGATCGCCGTAGCCGCCGCCCCCGGCAGTCAGGAAGGTGACGGTGTCGCCCGCCGCGATCTCGATCTCGGTCGCCTTGTAGACCACGCGCTCGGAGCCGTCGGCGGCGCGATGAACGATGCTGGAATTGGTGGCGCCGGGCAGGCCACCGTGCAGGCCCCAGGGCGGATCGCGCGTGCGATCGCAGTTGATGTTTGCCTTGCAGTCCTGCAGCGCCCGATAGGTGAGCTCGAGGCCAAAGCCGCCGCGGAAGCGGCCGGCGCCGCCGCTGTCGGCGCGCAACCTGTGCTGCTCGATCAGGAACGGATATTTGATCTCCTGCAGCTCCACAGGCGTGTTGCGCACGTCGCCCTGGCACACGGAGACGCTGGCGGACTCGCCGTCCTCGTTGGGCCGCCCGCCCCAGCCACCGCCGAAGATGTTCATGAGAATAAAGCGGCTGCCGTCGGGACGGAAGCCGAAGAACGAGCAGCCGCCCATGTCGCCTTTGTGCGCGGCCGGAATGAGATGCGGGACCGCCGGCGCCAGCGCCTTGAGGATCGTGTCGATGACGGTCGGCAGCGCGATGCTCCACAGGCCGAGCGCAGCGGGCGGCCGGGCGCTCAGGATGGTGCCATCGGGAAGGTCGACGACGAGCGGACGGAAGCATCCTTCGTTGACATCGAGGTCGGGCGAGGTGAGCGCCTTGAAAGCGACCCGCGCGGCCGCGATGCCGCCGGAGCGGCCGGAATTCATCGGGCTCGGCACCTGCGGATGCATGTCGGCGTAATCGATGGTCATCTGCGAGCCGCTGACGCGCACCGCCACCTTGACGCGGATCGGACGATCGAGATTGCGCCCATCATTGTCGAGAAAGCTCTCGGCGGCGTAGGTACCGTCGGGAACCTGTGCCACCACCTGGCGGGCGGCGAGTTCGGCCTGGTCCCAGATTTTCGCGATGCACGTCTCCACGGTCGCGCGGCCATAGCGCGCCAGGAGCTCACCGTAGCGCCGCGCGCCGAGCTGACAGGATGCGATCTGCGCCCTGAGATCACCGAGCGCCGCATCGGGATAGCGCACGTTGTCGCGGATGATCTGCCACAGCGTTTCGTTGCGCTGCCCTGCCTCGTAGATCCTGAGCGAGCGCATCTGCAGGCCTTCGGCGTAGATGTCGGTGGAACCGGTGGAGCCGAAGCCCTGGCGCATGCCGCCGATGTCGACCCAGTGGGCGCGGTTCGCGGCGAAGCCGACGATCTCGCCGCCATGGAAGCAGGGCGAATAAACGACGACGTTGTTGAGATGCTGGCCGCAGATCTCGCCCTGGTTCATCACCACCACGTCGCCGGGCTTGAACCCGTCGAGCCCGTAGCGGGCGATGCCGTCGGCGACCGCCACGCCCAGATCGGCAAGGAAGATCGGCAGCCCGCCGCGGTTCTGCGAGATCATCCGCGCCTGCGCATCGAGGAGCCCGCAGCAATAGTCGCGCACCTCGTAAATCATCATGTTGTAGGCGGCGCGCGAGAGCGCATTCGCCATCTCGTCCGCATAGGCCACGATGGCGTTGCGGACGACTTCCACGGTGATCGGATGCGCGTCGTTTCGGCTCATTGCATGCCAACATCGATGACAAGGTGGCCCGCCGCCGACGTGGTGGCCACGTCGCCCGGATGGATGAGCGTGGTTGCGTTCGGCTCCTCGATCACGGCCGGCCCCTCGATGCGCGCGCCCGCCGGCAACGCCGGGCGCCAGACGATGCGGGTGCGCAGCGGCCGCGCCGCGTCGGTGAAGATCACGTCACGCCAGGTGTCGGCCACTGGCGGCTCCGCGGTCCATGGCTGCGACAGCCAGCGTTCGGCGAGCGTATCAGGGCGAGGAGCCGTGACCACCAATCGGACGTTGACGATCTCCAGGCGCTCGTCCGGCGCGGCCTGGCCATAGCGCTGGTCATGCGCGGCGTCGAACAGCGCCCGCAGCGGTGCGAAGTCGCCGCTCAGGAGAGCCGGATCGCGCACCGGAATGGCGATCGTGTGCTCCTGTCCGACATAGCGCAGGTCGGCGAAGAAGGCGAAGTTCGCCACGCTCTCTTCGATTCCATCGCGCGCGAGCTGTTGGCGGCCGGCCGTCGCCAGCTCGGCAAACACCCGATCGACTTGGGTGCGGTCGAGCGCACCGATGAGCCCGTACAGCGTGCGCACAAAATCCTGGCGCCACGATGCCATCAGCATGCCGAGCGCGGAGAACGTGCCCGGCACCTTCGGCACGATGACTTTCGGGATGAAAATCTCTCGCGCGATCGCCACCGCATGCAGCGGCCCGGCGCCGCCGAACGCCACGATGGCGCATTGGCGCGGATCGACGCCCTTGTTGACCGATACGGCCCGCACCGCGAGCGACATGGCGGAATCGGCGATTTGCACGATACCGAGGGCCGCCTCCGCCGCGCCGAGGCGCAGCGGCGCGGCAATCCTGTCGTGGACCGCCTGTTCGGCGGCGACACGGTCGAGCGGCATGGCGCCGTTGAGAAACCGCTCGGCGTTGATGCGGCCGAGGATAAGGTCCGCATCGGTGACGACCGGCTCCGTGGATCCCTTGCCGTAGGAGGCGGGGCCCGGATCGGCCCCGGCGCTCACCGGGCCGACGTGGAGTCCGCCGGTCGCATCGCACCAGGCGATCGAGCCGCCGCCGGCGCCGACCTCGACGATATCGACCACCGGCAGCTGCATCGGCTGGCCGCTGGCGCGCTCGCCGATGACATAGCCCTCCTCGATCGCCGGGATGCCGTTGGTGTTGAGGCTCGCCTTGGCGGTGGTGCCGCCCATGTCGAAGCCGATCGCACGCTCGATCTCAAGAAGCGCCGCCAGGCGGCCGGCGCCGATCATGCCGGCAACGGGTCCTGATTCCATCATGGCGACCGGCTGCTCCTGGGCGAGCGCGATCGACATCACCCCGCCGTTCGAGCGCATGATGCTGATCTTGCCGTCGAACTTCTCGTCGCGCAGGAACGTCTCCAGCCGGCGCAGATAGCGCTGTACGCGCGGACCGACGAAAGCGTTGAGCGCGGTCGTGGAGGTGCGCTCGTACTCGCGGTATTCGCGCACGATCTCGTGCGAGAGGGTGACGAAGAGATCGGGATCGGCCGCGCGCAGGATGTCGCCGACGCGGCGTTCGTGCTGCGGATTGGCATAGGAATGCAGGAAACAGACGGCGACCGCTTCGATGCCGAGCGCCGCAAATTTGGCGGCCAGCGCGTGCACCTCGCCTTCGGCGAGCGGCACCAGGACGGCACCGTGGGCGTTGATGCGCTCGCTGACCTCGAACGTCAGATCGCGCGGAATGAGCGGCTTGGCGCGATGGAAGAAGAGATTGAACGCCTCGATGCGGTTGCCGCGGCCGATCGCATAGGTGTCGCGGAATCCGCGCGTCGTGATGAGCGCGGTGCGCGCCCCCTTGCGTTCCAGCACGGTGTTGATGGCGACCGTGGTTCCGTGCAGCACCTCGGCAAGTTGAGGCATCCGGCAGTCGGCGAGGCGCAGGGTGTCGGCGACGCCGCGCGTCGGGTCTGCCGGCACGGTCGAACTCTTCGCCGTGACGATGCGCCCGTCGATGCAGCCGACCAGATCGGTGAACGTTCCGCCGATATCGACGCCGACGATGTTCAAGGATCCGCCTTCGCCGTTATTGTTGGAGCATGATCTTTTCCGAAAACCGGTACCCACTTTTCGGGATCATGCTCTAGAACTTCACGGGGACGAACTTATCGGTGTAGAGCTCGTGGCGCTCAGGCACCCGGTTGAGAATGCCGAGTTCGTTGAGCGATTGCCGGATCACGTCGATCGCCGCCATGTCCCAGGCGCCGTCGTCCGAGAAGCTCGCGATCTGGCTGTCGTAAACCTTCGACATCACGCTTGGCCGCACCTCGATCGTCTTGCCGGCCGACTTCACGGTGAAATCCTTGTTGGCCTTGACGAAACGAATGCTCTTGAACCACCCGCGCAAGAAGCGCTGCAACACCTGGCTGCGCTGATCGACCATGTCATTGGTGGCAAAGATGACGTGCGTATAGAAATGCTTGGCGATGTCGCCGAACAGGAGCAGGTTTCGCGTCTTGCCGGCCTCTTCCAGATCGTAGCCGTTGGCGGCTTCCTGCACCGTGCCGTCGAGCTCGCCGCGATCCATGGCGGCGAGGCGCGCCTGCATCTGACCGAGCGGCGCCACCTGGATGCCGGTGCTGCCCCAGCCCTGCTGACGCGACAGCTCGCGCACAAGCCAGTCGGTGAGCGAGCCCGCGGTGGTCACGCCAATGCGCTTTCCCTTGAGATCGCCGACCGACTTGATGGGCGAGTTGGCGGGCACGAGCAGCGCCAGATTGGCGGGCGGCCCGTACATGGCGGCCACCGCGACGGCCGGAACGCCCTTGACCCGGAACCCCATTCCCGGACCGGAGCCGAGACCGACATCGATGCTGCCGGCGGTCAGCGCCTGCTGCATCTGGGCGTCGCCGCGAAAAGCCGACAGTTCGAGCTCGATCCCCTCCTGCTCGAAGATCTTGGCCTCGGCGCCGACGTCGGCAACCGCGAAAGCAAACGAGTTCGGGACCGCCTTGCCGAGCTTCACCTTGTCGAGCGCGTGCGCCGCCGCGCTGGAGAACATGAGCGCTGCCGCCACAAGCAAGGTTCGTCGCAACAGGTCGCGCATCAACGATATCCCGATTCATGCGCCTCGTTTTGAGATGAACGAGCGCCTCGCCGACCTTAGCGGTGGGCCGGGGGAGCATCAATGTCCGCGCGCCCGAGCGCCTGCTCCGCTCGAAGGTCAATCGGGAGGATACGCTAGAGGGGCATCAAAGCAGGGACGCAACCTGCGCCAGGCCCATGGCCCGGGCAATGCGGCGGATTTCCCGCTTCTGGTCCTCGCTCATGCTCATGATGAGCGGACCGGCGGCCCAGTAGAGCCGCTGCGCCTCGGCCGCACCGATGGCGACCTTCTTGCCGCCTGCCTTCTGCGCGACGAACTGCCGCGCGATCTCGCGCAACTCGGCTTCCACCTGCGGCCAGTACTGCTCCTGATCGGGCCGCAGATTCATGCTGGCCTTGATCTGGGCGATCTGGGCAATTGTGAAGCTCCCGTCCTTTTCCAGCTTCGGAACGGCGATCGCTTTTTTCACCGCAGCAACCGCAGGCGCCGACTGAATTGAGCCGGTTGCTTCGTCGGCGAAATTCTGGACCGGATCGGGTGGGCTCAGCGCCGCCAGCCGCAGTGCCGGATCGCCCGGTGACAGGATCGGATCGGGTGCGAGCAGGGCAGGATCGACCATGGCCGCATCGGCAATCGCGAGAGCCGGCGCACCCACGTCTGGTGCGGCCGTTCTCGGCGCGCCCAGGAACGGGCCCTTTGCGGCGGCCGGGGATGCCTCGGCATCCATAGCCTCAGGCGAACCGAAGCCTGCGACCCCCACGACCCAACCGGCGAGGATCACCACGGCGCCCAAGCCGGCCAGTGCGGCAAACCTGCGCGGTGTCATCACGCCCTCGCGACCCCCCTGTCCATGCGGGCTCAAGCTGAGCCATGTATGGTAAATAAGGCGTTATTGCGCTCGGTCGGACCAACCCAGGAGTCTTGCTTAAGGCTGCCGCAGCCGGATCGTCAAGGGCAGCGCCGCGGCGCAAAGCGCGGCCATGATCCAGAATCCGTGCGCCCCCAGGCGGGCATAGATGAGGCCCGAGAGCAGCGTCAGCGCTGCGGTGGCGGCGCCGATCGCCAGGGTGCCGTAGATCGCCTGCGCGGTGGCGGCGAGCCCGGGCGGGACGACGGCGGCAAGCACGCGCATGCAGGCGAGGTGGAAGAGCGCGAATGTCAGCCCGTGCAACGGCTGCATCAGCGCCAGAGCGACCACGTCGGCGCTCACGGCCATCACGGCCCACCGCAACGTGCCGGCTGCCGCGGCGAGCGCCATGGCCCCCGCCGGCCCAAGCCGCCTGAGCAGCGCCGGACCGATGAGAAAGAACACGATGACCTCGGCGGCCACCGATTCCGACCACAGCACGCTTGCCGTGGCTGGGCTGATACCGGCGGCGCTCCAGCGGATCACCGCGAAGGCGTCGTGCATGGCGTGACTGCCGAGCACGAGGGCGGCGATGAGGACGAGCCGGCGGAACGACGGCAATGCGACGAGGACGCGTACGTCGGCCGACGAAACCGGCCGACGATCCGCATCGGGTAGAGGTCGGCTGGCCGCGTCCGGCACCAGCAGGGTACAGCACGCCGCCGCGGCAAGGAGCCCGGCCTGCAGCCACAGGATCACCGTGAGGCCGAGCGCTCCGATCGCTTGTCCCGCCAGGATCGATCCGAAAATGAAAGCCGCCGAGCCGCTTCCGCGCACCCAACCATATTCGAAGCCCTGTCGCGGCCGCACCGAGGAAGCGAGCGCCAGCGCATCGGCAAGGGTCGTGGTCGGCGCCAGCGCGGCAGCATGCAACAGCGACACCAGCAACAGCGACCACAATCCATTCGCCGGAAGATAGCTGAGCGCCGCCATTGCGGCGCCCGCGGCGCACAGGCTGAGCACGGGCCGCAGGGCCGCCAAGCGGTCGGCGAGACGTCCCGCCGCCGGTCCGGCAAGCAACCGCACTCCAGTACTGGCGGCCAGCAGGACGCCGATCTCTTCTGCTTCCAGCCCGCGCGTTTGCAGGAACTGAGGCAGGAACGGCGATGCCACCCCGAAGGCCGCGTACATGACGGCGAACAGGAGGATGAAGCGCGCGAGCGCATTCGAGCCGGGCGACGGCAGCATGGCCCTATTCTAATCGGAATGCATTGGGAGAGAGCGCCGAAACGCCGACAACGGCGCGGTTTGCTTCCAAGAGCTTGGATTTAAGGGCCGCAGCATGCCGTACCTCGACATGCAAAGCGGATTGGCTCGCCGAGCGAACCTGGACGCGACGGGGATGTTTCCTCTTCGCGCTGTGAAATCCTGCGAGGCATGAGCGGGCGCGCCGCATGCCGCGGATCGGCTTTCTCACGCGCGCATTCCGGATGAAGAGATCGGTGTGTTCGAGTTGAGCCAAGCACCGCGCGCTGACGCGTCCTTGAGTCGACGTCGCCTGCTCCGCTAATGTCTCGCCTTCATGCAGGGCGAAAGGCCGGGATCCACAATGTCGCCAAAATCCGATCGGCAGCGTCCGACCTTTACCGACCAGGAAGCGCTGCTCTTCCACAGCCAGGGCCGCCCCGGCAAGCTCGAAGTGGTGGCGACCAAGCCGATGGCGACCCAGCGCGACCTCTCGCTCGCCTATTCGCCCGGCGTCGCCGTACCGGTTCTGGCGATCGCCGAGAATGAAACCCGCGCCTTCGACTACACGACCAAAGGCAATTTCGTCGCGGTGATCACCAACGGCACCGCCATCCTCGGCCTGGGCAATCGCGGTGCGCTTGCCGCCAAGCCGGTGATGGAAGGCAAGGCGGTGCTGTTCAAGCGCTTCGCCGATATCGACTCGATCGATCTCGAAGTCTCGACCGAAGACCCGGACGAGTTCGTGAATGCCATCCGGTTCCTGGGCAAGAGCTGGGGCGGCATCAATCTCGAGGACATCAAGGCGCCAGAATGCTTCATGATCGAGCAGCGTCTGCGCGAGTTGCTCGACGTTCCGGTCTTTCACGACGACCAGCACGGCACGGCGATCATCGCGGCCGCCGGGCTCATCAATGCGCTGCAGCTGACCGGACGTGAGATTGCGACCACCAAGCTCGTCTGCAATGGCGCCGGTGCGGCCGGCATTGCCTGCCTCGAGCTGCTGCGCGCCATCGGCTTCAAGCCCGAGAATCTCATCCTGTGCGACACCAAGGGCGTGATCTACGAAGGTCGCCGCGAGGGGATGAACCAGTGGAAGTCGACCTACGCGATCAAGACCGAAGCGCGCACGCTGGCCGATGCGCTGGAAGGCGCCGACGTGTTCTTCGGCCTCTCGGTCAAGGGCGCGATGACGCAGGACATGGTGAAAGCGATGGCAGCCAAGCCGATCATTTTCGCCATGGCCAACCCGGATCCCGAGATCACGGTCGAAGAGGTCGCGGCGGTGAGCAGCGACGCCATCATGGCGACCGGCCGCTCGGACTACCCGAACCAGATCAACAACGTGCTCGGCTTTCCCTATATTTTCCGCGGCGCGCTCGACGTGCGTGCGACCACCATCAACATGGAGATGAAGATCGCAGCCGCCCGTGCGCTTGCCGAGCTCGCCCGCGAGGACGTCCCCGACGAAGTCGCAGCGGCCTACGGGGCGCGTCCGAAATACGGTCCCGACTACATCATCCCGGTGCCGTTCGATCCGCGGCTGATCTCCTATGTGCCGCCGGCGGTCGCCAAGGCCGCCATGGACACCGGCGTTGCGCGACGGCCGATCGTCGATATGGACGGCTATGGCCAGCAGTTGCGCTCGCGACGCGACCCGATCGCCGGCGTCCTGCAGCAGGTATTCGAGAGATTGCACCGGTCGCCCAGGCGGATCGTCTTTGCCGAAGGCGAAGAGGAGCAGGTGATCCGCGCAGCGGCGAGCTTCGTGCACCAGGGACTGGGCACCGCACACCTGGTCGGACGCGAAGAGCGGGTGCGTGAGACGGCACGCAATCTCGGCGTCGAGCTCGGCGAAGGGATCGAGATCGTCAATGCCCGCCTGTCGCGTCGCAACCCCGAATATGCCGCCTATTTGTACGAGCGGCTGCAGCGCAAGGGCTATCTCATTCGCGACTGCCAGCGTCTGGTCAACCAGGACCGCAACCATTTTGCCGCCTGCATGGTCGCGCTGGGCGACGTGGATGCGATGGTGACGGGGGTCACGCGCAATTTCTCGGTCGCTCTCGCCGAGGTACGGCACTGCATCGACACCAAGCCCGGCCACCGGCTGATCGGCGTTTCGCTGGTGCTGGCCCGCGGGCGCACGCTGCTGGTCGCCGACACGGCCGTGACCGAGATGCCGAATGCCGAGGTCCTCGCCGAGATCGCTGTCGAAGCCGCCGGCGTGGCACGCCGTCTGGGCTACGAACCGCGCCTGGCGCTGCTCGCCTTCTCGACCTTCGGTCACCCGCCTGGCGAGCGCGCCGCCCACGTGCAGGCCGCCGTCAAGCTGCTCGATCAGCGCCGCGTCGACTTCGAGTATGACGGCGAGATGGCAGCGGACGTCGCGCTCAATCCCGACCTGATGGCGGCCTACCCATTCTGTCGCCTGTCGGGGTCCGCCAACGTGCTGATCATGCCGGCGTTCCACTCGGCCTCCATCTCGACCCGCTTGCTGCAGGAGCTAGGTGGCGCCACCGTGATCGGTCCCCTCCTGGTCGGTCTCGACAAGCCGGTGCAGATCGTCAACCTGTCGGCCAAGGATTCCGACCTGGTCAATATGGCGGCGCTCGCCGCTTACAATATCGGTGGCTGAGCCGCCGCACGGATGTCCGCCGAACAAGGAGAAGGCGATGAGCAAACCCAGCCTGTCCGGCGTCATTGCGGCGATCGCCACCGCGGTCGGCGGCGACGGCGAACCCGACGCCGCGCGCTCGGTCGCGCTGGCGCGCCATTTGCTCGATCACGGCTGTGACGGGCTCAACGTGCTCGGCACCACCGGCGAGGCGACGTCGTTCTCGCTGGGCCAACGCAAAGCCCTGATGAGCGCTTATGCGCAAGCCGGCCTGCCGATGGAGCGGCTGATGGTCGGCACCGGGGCGGCGGCGCTCGCCGACGCCCTGGCGCTGACGCGCCACGCCGCCGAACTGGGCTTTGCCGGCGCGCTGGTGCTGCCGCCGTTCTATTACAAAGGCGTGCCGGACGACGGCCTGTTCGATTTCATTGCAGCCATCGTCGGCGGCACCGCCGGCCGCCCGATACCGATCTACCTTTATCATTTCCCGGCAAATTCCGGCGTCCCGTGGGCGCTCGCCCTGATCCGGCGCCTGATCGATGCCTTCGGCCAACGGATCGTCGGATTGAAGGACTCCTCCGGCGATATGGCCTATGCCCGCGAGGCGGCGGCGATCGCATCCGACTTCGCCGTCTTTCCCTCGACCGAGGCAGCGCTGCCGGAGGCGCGCGGCGGTCCCTTCGCCGGCTGCATTTCCGCGACCGCCAATCTGAACGCGGACCTATGCGCCCGCGCCTACCGGCATGGCGATGCCGGCGCCCTCGCGGCCGCCGTCACCATCCGCAGGCTGTTCGACGGCAAGCCGCTGGTATCGGGCGTGAAAGCGCTGCTGGCGCACATCCATGGCGACCCCGGTTGGGCGCGCACCATGCCTCCGCTCGTGCCCTATTCTGCCGCCGACCGCGCCCTCGCGATTGCCGGCTACGATGGGGTGCGAGCCAAGCGGGTCGCGTGAGCGCGCGAGCGTTGACGGGTCTGCGCCGCGTGCTATAAGCCGCGATCGGCGGCGAGGCGCCTCGCCGCCGCTTCCTTTCAGCTTGTCGATGAGCGCGCACGGACCGTCGTCCTCGTGAGCGCAACGGGATCCCAGATGGCGAATACCAAGTCCGCCAAGAAAGCCGCCCGCAAGATCGTGCGCCGCACCGAGATCAATAAGGCGCGCAGGTCGCAGATGCGGACCTTCGTCCGCAAGGTCGAAGAGGCCATCGCCTCCGGCAACCGGGACACGGCACTCGCCGCCTTGAAAGAAGCAGAGCCCGTCATCATGCGGGCGGCGCAGAAGGGCGTGGTGCACAAGCACACGGCCAGCCGCAAGGTCTCGCGGTTGAGCCACCGGGTCGCCCAGCTTGGCGCCTAAGGTTTGCTGTTTCGGCATTTAGCGACCGAAATGTGACACGTTGGATGCCCCCGACTTTGGACGCCAGTGTTGAGTCGCTGTCACATGTGTTGCAGATTCGCCACGAAAATTGGCAAATCCCCTTAAAGCATCACGGCGGGTTAAGATCGGGGATGCGCGCGCCGGGTTACCCGCGTTTTTTGCTCAGGGAAACCGACGAGGGGCCAAACGTTTAAAGGGAAAGCACGAAAGGGGACTTTGAGTCCGGTCCGCGGAGTTTTTTGTTTCGGGCTGCGGATGATGGCCATCCGAAGGCAGTCATTCCCCCTCTCGATCCCGGCGATTCCGTGGCGCGATTCAAAGATTTGTCATGAACTGTTCACAAATGTGTTTTCACCTTCCGGCGGTCTTGTCTCGCCCGCGCGCTGGGCCCGCCCGGCGAAAGCCGTTGCAGGCTGACCACGGTGTGTTATTGTCCCCGTCATTCCGGGCTTGCAGAAGTTCACGGAAAGGAAGCGTGTAGTACTTGGGGTTATGGGTGGGGCGCATTCAAGCTATCATCAGTAGATCTGCTGATATGCTGCGTCTTCGCAAACTTTGACCTCAACATTACTGACGCCTCGTCTGATCCGGAACTGTGCGATGTCCTCATGTAGCGAGTGGCGTCCCGGCGCGTTTCTTTAGAAACCTAGAAACAGGAATAGCAGCCATCGCGTCGCGTGCGCGATGGGGAGGGGGCTCTATGCGCATCGTGCCGCGATCATTGTCTATTTCGACATTGGCCTGGGGAGGCTGCGTGGGGGCACAGCAGCGGGCCGTTATCGATTTGTCGCGTCTGGTTCAGCCAGAAGCGCGCATCCTCATTGTGACCCCCGCGCACGGCGCACAGCCGCCTCCAGCCGCGTAGTCCAGTCGCAATCCGAATTTTGTCGGCGTGGGGACCTGCCAGCAGCAATGCGGGCTGGGCAAGGATTGACATCATCCATCCTGAGAGCAACCACATGTTGAAAATCTCTGCGACAAGCGGTGAAGTTCTTCCGTCCAGGGTACCGCATCCCACTGAGCTCGCGCCGGATGACAATGCCGCGGCCGGTCTGCAGCTTTCCGGTCAGGAGCGCTGGGCGCGCGTGAAGAAGCGGCTCCGCACAGAGGTTGGCGACGACATTTTTTCCAGCTGGTTCGCCCGTATGGATCTTGAGGCGATCGAGGACGACGCAGTCCGGTTTTCCGTACCGACCCGTTTTCTCAAGAGCTGGATTCAAGCTCACTACATTGAACGCGTGCTCGCGTGCTGGCAGGCCGAGCAGTTTTCCGTCCGCCGCGTCGAGCTGCTGGTGCGATCGGCGGTGCTGCGTACCTCGCAGGGCAAATCGAAGCCGGAGCAGGCCCCGGAGCCTGGGCGCGAGGTTCGCGAGGTCGCCAAAGACGCGCCTCGCGCCGTCGCGGCGCCGGTGGCAAGCGCCCACGAGGCGCTCGGCGGCTCTCCGCTCGATCCGCGCCTGACGTTCGAGACATTTGCGGTCGGCCACGCAAACACGCTGGCGCATGCCGCCGCCAAGCAGGTCGCAGCCTCGCGCCGCCGCGACCCGGTGATGTTCAATCCGCTCTATGTCCATGCCGGTGTCGGCCTGGGCAAGACCCACCTGCTGCAGGCCGTCGCGTGGACCGGAAATGCCGCCGGCGAACGCAAGGTGCTCTATCTCACGGCCGAGAAATTCATGTACGGCTTCGTTTCGGCGCTGAAGAGCCAGACCGCCCTCGCCTTCAAGGAATCGCTGCGCGGCATCGATGTCCTCGTTATCGACGACCTGCAGTTCCTGCAGGGCAAATCGACCCAGGCGGAGTTCTGCCACACGCTGAACGCGCTCATCGATGCCGGCCGGCAGGTCGTCATCGCCGCCGATCGCCCGCCGGCGGATCTCGAGACGCTCGACGATCGCGTGCGCTCGCGCCTCGCCGGTGGCCTCGTGGTGGAAATGGGACCCCTCGATGAGGACCTGCGGCTGAAGATCCTGGTCGCGCGCGTCGCCGCCGCGCGGCAGCATCACCCCGGCTTCGACGTGCCGGCGCCCGTGCTCGCCTTCATCGCCAAGACGGTGACGCATAACGGTCGCGATCTCGAGGGCGCCCTCAACCGTCTGCTCGCGCATAATAAGCTCAGCGGCCATCCGGTAACCATGGACATGGCCGAGCGCGCCGTCCGTGATCTCATCCGGCCGCAGGAACCCAAGCGCGTCAAGATCGAGGACATCCAGCGCACCGTAGCACGCCAGTACAACGTCAGCCGCGCCGACCTCCTGTCGTCGCGTCGCACCGCGAACGTGGTGCGGCCGCGCCAGATCGCGATGTATCTCGCCAAGACGCTGACATTGCGATCCTTGCCGGAGATCGGTCGACGCTTCGGCGGGCGCGATCATACGACCGTGCTGCACGCGGTGCGCAAGATCGAGGGCCTGGTGGATACGGACACGACGCTCGCCGAGGAGATCGAGCTCCTGAAGCGCCTGCTGCAGGAATAAATCCTAGTGGCTCGCTTCCGACGTTGGTGATACATCGCAGCACGCTGCGACACGAACTTCGGAAGCCAATGGCACTAGCAAGCCGATGATTCCAATGCCGCTTTTGATTCGAAGTTGCTAAACGAGCTGGCGGCAGGCAGAAGGAACTTCAAATCGGCGGCACTCGCCCGCGCGGGTGGCGCAAGCCGCGCGATGACGATCGTCAGGATCGATCCAGCCAGCAAAAGGCCTGGGTAAAAAATCGTTGCCGGCCCGCGCCGCCCTTGCCGAAACCGCTTCCCCGCGTCACTTTCAGGCCCCGGCGTGCTTCGCCCGCCGGGGCTGTTGCCGCGCTCGGGCCGATCGCCCGGGCGCGGCCCGTCTCTTGCGTCGAGCGGGGTTCCCTTCATGAAGCTCACCGTCGAGCGCGCCCAACTGCTCAAATCGCTCGGTCACGTGCACCGGGTGGTCGAGCGGCGCAATACCATCCCAATTTTGGCCAACGTCTTGATCCGCGCCGACAAGTCGGCGCTCAGCGTGAAGGCGACGGATCTCGATCTCGAGGTAATCGAAACGCTCGGCGCCGAAACCGGCGCCGCCGGCGGCACCACGGTTCCGGCCCATATGTTCTACGACATCGTCCGCAAGCTGCCGGAAGGGTCGCAGATCGGCCTCGAGGCGCTGGGAGACCGGGCCTCCTTGGCGATCCGGGCCGGTCGTGCGCGCTTCACCCTGCAGACGCTGCCCGACACCGATTTTCCCGATCTCGCTGCCGGCGAGATGACGCACCGCTTCGCGCTCGTCGCCAGCGATCTCAAACGGCTGATCGACAAGACGCAATTCGCCATCTCGACCGAGGAGACGCGCTACTATCTCAACGGCATCTATCTCCACACCGCGGGCAGCGGCAACGCCATGGCGCTGCGCGCCGTCGCCACGGACGGCCATCGGCTGGCCCAGGTCGAGCTTCCCATGCCGGCCGGCGCCGCCGGCATGCCGGGCATCATCGTGCCGCGCAAGGCGGTCGGCGAGGTCCAGCGCCTGATCGAGAACGCCGAGGCCGAGGTCGGCATCGAATTGTCGCAGACCAAGATCCGCTTCACGATCGGCGACGTGGTGCTGACGTCCAAGCTCATCGACGGGACGTTCCCGGACTACGCGCGCGTCATTCCGCTGGGCAACGACAAGCAGCTCACGGTCGACAAAGCGGAGTTCGAAGCCGCCGTGGACCGGGTCTCGACCGTGTCCAGCGAGCGCGGGCGGGCGGTCAAGCTGTCGCTGAGCGCGGGCCGCATGGTGCTGTCCGTCACCAATCCGGATTCCGGCAGCGCCACCGAGGAACTCGAGGTCGACTACGAATCCGACCCGCTCGATATCGGATTCAACTCGCGCTACCTCCTCGACATTGCGGCGCAGATCGAGGGCGAGGGCGCCGTGCTCAAGCTCGCCGACCCGGGTTCCCCCACTTTGATCCAGGATCGCGACGCCGCCGGCGCCATTTATGTGCTGATGCCGATGCGGGTGTGAGCGACGGCAAATAGCGAGTGGCGAGTAGCAAGCAGGGGCGTGGTGCACCCTGGCTCGATTCGCTATTCGCCATTCGCCACTCGCCATTCGCGTCGCCCATGCCCTTCATTCGCCGTCTCACGCTCACGAACTTTCGCAGCTATCGCGCGGCCAGCGTGCAGGCAGCAGCCGGGCTCATCGTGCTGGTCGGCCCCAATGGGGCGGGCAAGACCAACCTCATCGAGGCCATCTCCTTTCTCGGCCCCGGCCGCGGCTTGCGACGCGCAACCCTCGACGAAGTTGCCTTCAGCGAAGGCGACGGATCGTGGGCGGTTGCCGCCGAGGTCGAGGGCGCGCTGGGGCTGGCCACGCTCGGCACGGGAATCGCGGTGCGCAACGGCAGCGAAGAGGCACTCTCGCGCAAATGCCGGATCGACCGCGAGCCGGCCGCATCCGCGGCCGCCTTTGCCGATCACCTGCGCATCGTGTGGCTCACGCCGCAAATGGATCCGCTGTTTACCGGTCCGGCCTCGGAACGCCGGCGCTTCCTCGACCGTCTGGTGCTCGCGGTCGATGCGGAGCATGGAAGCCGCGTCAACGCGCTCGAGCGGGCGCTGCGCTCGCGCAACCGCCTGCTCGAAGACTCGCGCCCCGATCCGCACTGGCTCGATGCCGTCGAGCACGAGACGGCCGAGCTCGCGGTCGCGGTCGCTGCGGGCCGCGCCGAAACGGTGCGGCGGCTGCAGGGTGCGCTCGAAGCGCGCAAGGATCTCGCATCGCCGTTTCCGTGGGCGGACATCGCTCTCGACGGCTGGCTGGAGACGATGCTGCTCGACCATCCGGCGATCGCGGCGGAGGACCGCTATCGTGCGGTTCTTAGAGAGGGCCGCCCGCGCGATGCCGCGGCCGGACGCACGCTGGCCGGCCCGCATCTGACCGATCTGGAGGTGATGCACGGGCCGAAAGGCATCGCCGCCGCGGCAGCCTCCACCGGCGAGCAGAAGGCGCTGCTGATCGGTCTCATTCTGGCACATGCCGGGCTGATCGCGGACATGACCGGCTTTGCGCCGGTGCTGCTGCTGGACGAAGTCATTGCCCATCTCGATCCGATCCGACGGGCGGCGCTGTACGATGCGCTCGGTGGAATTGGTGCTCAGGTGTGGATGACCGGGGCCGATCCCGCAGCCTTTGGCGAGACCGCCGGACGCGCACAAGTCTTCGACGTGTCGCTCGGATCGGCGCGCCCGAGGAAATGAGAACGAGCTCGCCGGCTACAGCAGATTTTCGAGCCGGATCGGCAGCTGCCGGATACGCTTGCCGGTCGCATGATAGACGGCGTTGGAGATGGCGGCCGCCGTGCCGACATTGGCCAGTTCGCCGAGGCCTTTGACGCCGGCGGGATTGACGTCGCCGTCTTCCTCCGGGATCAGAATAATATCCAACTGATCGACGTCGGCATTCACCGGCACGAGGTAGTCGGCGAAGTTGTCGTTGACATACCGGGCACGTGTCTCGTCGATCTCGGTCGCCTCGTGCAGCGCCGAGCTCACTCCCCAGATCATCCCGCCCATGTACTGGCTGCGCGCCGTGCGCGGGTTCATGATCCGGCCTGCCGCAAAGGCGCCGACCATCCGCGGCACGCGAATCTCCCGCGTGCGCTCATGGATGCGCACTTCCACGAACTCGGCGCCGAGCGCATACATCAGCTTGTCGCCGCTCGGACCTCCGGTGAGCGCGCCCCTGCCGGCATAAAGGCTCTGGATCGCCTCCGGCTTGATCCCCGGCGGCAGGAACTCGGCATATTCCTCGATCGCACCGGCGCCGAGTCGCTTGAGGATGTCGCCGAGCTTCTCTTCGCTACCGTCCCCGGCGACCGCCCGGCCGTCGGTCAATCTCAGCTCGGCGGGCGAACGCCCGGCCAGCGGTCCGTCGTTCGCGGTCGAGGCGGCGCGCAGCAGCTTGTCGCGGATCGCGTCGCATGCCTTCAGCACCGCCGAGCACGTGCTCGCGGTCGTGTTCGAACCGCCAGCAACCGGTGCCGGCGGAAGCGTGCTGTCGCCGACTTCGACGTGAACGGAAGAGAGCGGCACGCCCAGGCGTTCGGCCGCCATCTGCGCCAGCACCGTATAGACGCCATTGCCGATCTCGTGTGCGGCGGTCTGCACCCGCACTTCGCCGCTCGGCAGCAGGCGCACGCGCGCGGTCGCGGTGCCGATATGCGTCGGATAGACGGCGGTGGCGCAGCCCCAGCCGACGAGCCAATCGCCGGCCCGCATGGCGCCCACCTGCGCGTCGCGGCGCGACCAGCCGAAGGCCTGCGCCGCCGCGTCGTAGCACGGCATCAGCGAGCGGCTGGAATACGGCTTGCCCTTGATGGGATCCGTCATGGTGTCGTTGACGCGGCGCAATTCCACCGGATCCATTCCAAGCTTCACGGCGAGCTCGTCCATCGCGGTTTCGAGTGCAAAGATGTACGGCACGACCGGCGGCGAGCGCATGAAGCCGGGCGTGTTGCGATCGGCATGCACGATGTTGACGTGGGTCTTCACGGCGCCGAAGCCGTAAAGATGCGCGCTTTCGTTGACGCCAGCCACGACATACGGATCCGGGCGCGAGGTGATCTCCCAGCCCTCATGGCTGTAGCCCACGAGCTTGCCGTCGCGTCCCGCCCCCAGGCGGATGCGGTGGCGCGTCTCGGCGCGATACGTCGCAATCGTGAAGCCCTGATCGCGCGTCGGCACCAGCTTGACCGGACGATTGAGCTTCTTGGCGGCGAGGGCGACCAGCGCGGTGCGCGGCGTCATCTGCCCGCGTGCGCCGAATGCCCCGCCCACATAGGGACTGATCACGCGCACGCGATCCGGCTCAATGCCGAGCTTCTGGGCGACGCTGTTCTTCAGTCCATAGACGAACTGGCTTGGCTCGTAGATCGTGAGCTGGCCGTCGGACCAGACGCAGGTGGTGGTGAACAACTCGAGCGGGTTGTGATGCTGCGTCGGCGTGCCGTATTCGGCGTCGATCGTCACTGCGGCGGAGGCGAGCGCCGCTTCGGCATCGCCTGCCTGCGGCACCTCTTTGTGCCGCTCTGAGACTTTGGTCGCGTCCTCCTCGGTGGTGCCGGCAGAGCCGAAAGTCGCGCTCGGCATCGCAGCCGCATAGCGCACGCGAACCTTGTAGGCGGCTTCGCGCGCCGCCTCGTAGGTGTCGGCCAGCACCATCGCGACGATCTGGCCGTCATGCGCGATCTCGGGGCCGAGGCTTTGCATCGACGTCGAAGCGCCGCCGCCGCCGGCACTGAATTTGATCGGCTTGAGCTCGGTCGTGTTATCCTGGGTCAGGATCTCGAGCACGCCCGGAACGGCGCGCGCCGCCGCCAAGTCGATGCTTTCGATGCGCCCTTTGGCGATCGCGCTGGTGACCAGGAATGCATAGGCCGGATTGTTGAGCGGAAAGTCGGCGCCGAAGCGCGCCTCTCCGGTCACCTTCAGCCGCGCTTCGTAGCGTGGCACCGGCTGGCCCATATTGGCCTTTGGTTCTGGCGCCGCGGTGGTCATGTCGGGAGCTCCATGGCGGCTGCTTCGCTCAAGGCGCGCATCAGCGTGCGCTGTCCGAGCGCGACCTTGAATGCATTGTGCTTGAACGTGCGCGCCTCCGCGAAAGCCGCTTCGGCAGCCGCCTGCGCGTTGGCTTCATCGAGGGCTTTGCCCCTGAGCACCCGTTCCGCGGCTTTGGCGCGCCACGGCACGGTTGCGACCCCGCCGAGCGCGATCCGCACATCGCGCACGATATTTCCGGCAAGATCGAGGGCGACCGCCGCCGAAGCGAGGGCGAACTCGTAGGATTGGCGATCGCGAATCTTCAGATAGAGCGAACGCCGCGTCCACGGCGCTGCAGGAACCAGGAACGAGGCGATCATTTCGCCCGGCGCGAGCCGCGTTTCGACCTCGGGAGCATCGCCAGGCTGGCGATGCAGCGCGGCGAACTCGAGCGTGCGCCGGTCATTGGGACCGAGGATCTCCATGCTGGCGTCAAGCGCAATCAGCGCCTGAGCAAAGTCTCCCGGATAGGTCGCGATGCAGCGATCGCTGACGCCGAGCACCGCGTGGCTGCGATTGTAGCCATCGATCGCCGCACAGCCCGAGCCTGGATTGCGCTTGTTGCACTCCGCGTAGGACGTATCGCGAAAATACGGGCAGCGGGTCCGCTGCAGCACGTTGCCGCCGAGCGCCGCCATGTTGCGGAGCTGCTGGCTTGCGGCGAGCTGCAGCGATTGCGCGATCACCGGGTAGTCGCGCTTGACCATGGGGTGCTCGGCGGCATCCGCCATGCGCGCCATCGCGCCGAGCTTGAGCCCGTTATGGCCGGCCTCGATCTGCCCTAACGACGTGTGGTCGAGCGCATTGATATCGATCAGCTTCTCCGGCCGCATTACGTCGAGCTTCATCAGATCGACGAGCGTCGTGCCGCCGGCGATGTACTGCACCGGACTGGCGAGGGCATCGGCGCCACGCACCTGCCCGAAGGCTGCGACGGCGGCGCTCGGCGTATCGGCACGTTGATAAGTAAAGGGACGCATCGCCTACTCCGCCCTTGCGGTTCGCATCTTGCTCTTGGCCTGACTGATGGCCGCGACAATGTTGGGATAGGCGGCGCAACGGCACAGGTTGCCGCTCATGTATTCGCGGACATCGGCATCAGTTGCCGCATGGCCTTCATGCACGCAGGCAATCGCCGACATGATCTGACCGGGCGTGCAGTAGCCGCACTGGAAGGCATCGTGGTCGACGAACGCCTGCTGCATCGGATGGAGCGCGCCGTCGAGGGCGGCGAGACCTTCGATCGTGGTCACGGCGCGGCCTTCGACGCTCGCCGCCAGGGTCAGACAGGAGAGCACGCGGCGGCCGTCCACGAGCACCGTGCAGGCGCCGCATTGGCCATGATCGCAGCCCTTTTTGGCACCGGTGAGCCCGAGATGCTCGCGCAATGCATCGAGCAGGGTCGTGCGCATATCGAGCGCGACCCGGTGATCGCGACCGTTGACCTTCAGGCTCACGGGGGCGGGATCACGCGGATCCCACGCGGCCGGCAGCGGCGCCGCCTCGGCCCCGACGGCGCGGGCGACCAATGGCGCTGCTGCGGATGATGTGGCCACGGTCAAGAAGTTTCTTCGACTGTAACCGGGCGCAAGCTCGCTCACGCCCGCGCGATTGGGTTCGCGGCTCATCGGATGCTCCAGCGTGAATGACAGGAAGCCGCGTCTCCAGGCGCGCCTCACCGTTCCGTTAGGTCAACAGCCGCGAAATCAGGATGGTTCCTAAATCAGGATGGTTCCTGATGAAGAAGCGACATAACGGCGGGCCCACCATATGCGGCTCGAACCCGCGCTGGATGCGTTCAGCTTCGTGGCGGAACTAAGCTCTGGGTCGGGCTCTTAACAATTGAGGGCTTCCACGTTCGGCTGGGAGTGAGAGGATGCAGGCAAGCAGCCCCCTACCGGAAAACATCGTTCGAAAACTCGAGAGCGCCATCGATCGTCTCAACGACGATTTCGAACGGGTGGAATTCTGGGCCGCCGCCTTGAACGCGTTTCTGCAGCCGGTGCCGAGCTATGAGGCGCCCCACGGGGAATTCCTGTTGGGTCACAAAGAGAGCTCCGAGACAGGCGCCACGGAGCCGCGCCAGCGTCGATCCGCACACTCCTGAACCGGGTTCCGCCAGGCCCGTTTTGAGCCTCCGCACAAGCTCCCGATTCGGCCGTCGAGACGGCCAGATAACGCGAGTAAAATTAATGGTTTAGACCCCTTCACTTTGCGCTGTACGAACCCCATTTTTCATGCGACACCAGTCCGTCATCAATCGCATTTTCCGCAGTGATTCGCCGGGTCCCGAATGGCCGAAGCCATCCGCCAAAAAGCCACGCAAAACACGCCTTCCGAATACGACGCCGGGTCGATCAAGGTCCTCAAGGGCCTCGATGCGGTGCGCAAGCGGCCGGGCATGTATATCGGCGATACCGACGACGGCTCCGGCCTCCACCACATGGTCTACGAGGTCGTCGACAATGCGATCGACGAAGCGCTCGCCGGCTTCGCTAAAGAAGTGGTGGTCACGCTGAACCCCGACGGCTCGTGCACGGTGCGCGACGACGGACGCGGTATTCCGACCGACATTCATCAGGGTGAAGGGGTGTCGGCGGCCGAGGTCATCATGACGCAGCTGCACGCCGGGGGAAAATTCGACCAGAACTCCTACAAGGTTTCGGGCGGCCTGCACGGCGTCGGAGTCTCGGTGGTCAATGCGCTGTCGAGCTGGCTCAAGCTCACCATCTGGCGCGACGGCAAGGAACACTTCATGGAGTTCCGCGACGGCGAGCCGGTGGCGCCGCTGTCCGTCGTCGGCGGGGCCTACGACAAGGTCGGCACGCAGGTGACGTTCCTGCCCAGCCGCAGAACCTTCACCATGACGGAGTTCGACTTCGCCACGCTGGAGCACCGGCTGCGCGAGCTCGCATTCCTCAATTCCGGCGTGCATATCGTGTTGAGCGACCAGCGCCACGCGGTCGAGAAGCGCGAGGAAATGCGGTACGAAGGCGGCGTCGAGGCATTCGTGCGCTATCTCGATCGCAACAAGGCGCCGCTCGTTCCGAATCCGATCATCATCAAAGCCGAGCGCGACGGCATCGGCGTCGAGGCCGCCCTGTGGTGGAACGACGGCTACCACGAGACCGTGCTCGCCTTCACCAACAACATCCCGCAGCGCGACGGCGGCACCCATCTGGCCGGGTTCCGCGGCGCGCTCACGCGCCAGGTCACCGGCTATGCCGATACCATGGCGCGGCGGGAGAAGATCACGCTGACCGGCGACGATTGCCGCGAAGGCCTTACCGCCGTCCTCTCCGTCAAGGTGCCCGACCCGAAGTTCTCCTCGCAAACCAAGGACAAGCTCGTCTCCTCCGAGGTGCGCCCGGTTGTCGAGGGCGTGCTGAACGATGCCCTGCAGGCTTGGTTCGAGGAGCACCCGAGCGAGGCGAAAGTGATCGTCGGTAAGGTGGTGGAGGCGGCCGCCGCGCGCGAGGCCGCCCGCAAGGCGCGCGAGCTTACCCGCCGCAAAGGCGCGCTCGACATCGCCTCGCTGCCGGGCAAGCTCGCCGATTGCCAGGAGCGCGATCCGGCCAAGTCCGAGCTGTTCATCGTCGAGGGCGATTCCGCCGGCGGCTCGGCCAAGCAGGGACGCAACCGCGAGTTCCAGGCGGTGCTGCCGCTGCGCGGCAAGATCCTCAACGTCGAGCGCGCGCGCTTCGACAAGATGCTGGGGAGCCAGGAGATCGGCACGCTGATCACCGCGCTCGGCACTGGCATCGGGCGCGAGGACTTCGACCTCGCGAAGCTGCGCTACCACAAGATCATCATCATGACAGACGCGGATGTCGACGGCTCGCACATCCGCACGTTGCTGCTCACGTTTTTCTACCGGCAGATGCCCGACCTCGTGAAGAAAGGGCACGTCTATATTGCGTGCCCGCCGCTCTATCTCATCAAGCGCAAGAAG
>JBJMSU010000220.1:0-6946 GCA_045801465.1 Xanthobacteraceae bacterium
GCCCGGCGAGGTCGAATGGGCGGTGGCCACGCGCTTCCAGGCCGACCGCGACCTCGTCATCGTGACGGAGAGCCAGGGCTCCAAGCTCGATCCGTCGACGCGCAATGGTGTCGGTGCCAAGATGGGGCTGGATGCCACCAAGCCGCTCGCCGCCGGCGAGCTGGCATTCAAGCGCATCCGCGTTCCTGGCGAAGAGCGGGTCGACCTTGATGACTTGGTCGCGCCGATGGGCGCCAACTGGCGCGACGCCCTGAACACGTAGCGTCCTCGGCACTCACCCCCGTCCTTCGAGACGCCCGCTTCGCGGGCTCCTCAGGATGAGGGTGACCGCGAAACACGCGACGCTCCGCTGCCAACGGGATCGCTTCGATAGACCTCATCCTGAGGAGCCGCCGAAGGCGGCGTCTCGAAGGAGAGGTCGTTCACTCGGGCATTCCGGCCTTATGTTAGCGCCTCTGGGGTCAAGCCCGGCAATGACGAGGGCTGCGCTAACCATTCCGCCGAGACCAGCACTGCTCGCTCACAGTTAACGGCACATTAACCGCTCCCCTAACAATCTTGGCATTGAGAGCATGTTCCGGTTCCTCAGGCGTCGGGACATGGCTTAAAACCTGTGCGCGCGAACATGCGCCGGTCCCGTTGAGTCCGCTTTCATGCGTGTATTTGCTCTCGCCTGCATTGCCACCGCGGTCCTGGTCGCCCCGCCGGCGCGAGCGGAAAACCGCATCTTCGTCATCGCCAACAATGCCGACGGCTACGGCGTCGACCGTTGCCTGGCCAGCGGCGCGAACTGCGGGACCGCACTCGCAACGGCCTATTGCCGCGCACAGGAGTTCGATCGCGCGCTGTCGTTCCGCAAGATCGAGCGCGCCGAGATCAGCGGCACCGTGGTGAACGCAACGACCTGCCGGGGCAGTTGCGACGACTTCGTCGCCATCGAGTGCGGACGTTGAACCGAGCCAGAGCAGCGACGGCGTTCCGAGGGCAAGCCGGATTGCTCCGGCCTTATGCCTTCACTTCTCCAGCCAGTCGGCGCATTTCGCCGGCGTGTCGGCGCCCCACGGCATGATCGGCACGGTCGACGTCGAGTTCTTGGGCGAGCCTTCGATCAAGCGGTCGGAATAGACGACATACACCAGTACGTTGCGCTTGACGTCGCAGCCGCGCACGATCTGCATCTTCTTGAAAAACAGCGAGCGGCGCTGGCGAAACACGTCGTCGCCCTGCGAGAACTTCTCCTTGAAGCGGACCGGACCGACTTGCCGACACGCAAGCGAAATATCGGAGACCTCTTCGGCAACCCCGATCCAACCCTTGAAGCCGCCGCGCTCGGGGGCGGTGAAGTGGCAGGCGACGCCCTCGACGCTCGGATCGTCAAGCCCATAGGTGGCGAGCTTGTCGTTCGGCGACACCCAATGGAACACGGTCGACTTCTTGAAGATGAGGTCGGGCTCGTCGGCGGCCTGCGCCGGTGAAATGAGGATCGCCGTCGCGAGGCCGATCATCAGCGCGAAGGTTGCAACCGCCGCAGCACGAGGCGAGCGGAAAGCCGACAGCCGGTTCATGAAACCCTCCTTGGCGCGCGACGAGCAACAGCTCATATGGGAACCGGGTTCCGCTCTCACCAGCACGCGGCGGCAAAGCATCTGCGGAAAGTTCCATCGCATTGAACGGAAAAAAGTTCCCGCGGAACCAACGCGGCCTGGAACGTGTTGCACCCCACAGTTATTCAGAAGAGCCTGTGCCCAAGGAGCTCCGTCGATGCCCGCCGTTGAAGCCACGCTGCGCTCGCACCCTGCACGGCCGACCCACCCCGATGCGATGAGCCGCTGTATCGAGTCCTGCTTCACCTGCGCTGGAACTTGCACTGCTTGCGCCGATGCCTGCCTCTCGGAGCGGGACGTCGAAGGGCTGCTGTCCTGCATCCGCCAGAATCTCGACTGCGCGGCGATCTGCCTGGCGACGGGATCGGTCGTTGCGCGTTCGAAAGCAGGCGCCAGCCGTCAGGTCCTCGAAAGCCAGCTCAGCGTCTGCATCGCGGCGTGCCGCGCCTGCGGCGAGGAATGCCGCCGGCATGCCGAGATGCACCGGCATTGCCGCGTGTGCTCGCAAGCGTGCCACGACTGCGCCCAGGCCTGCACCGAGATGCTGGCGGCGCTGCGCGCCGTAGTGTGACGGCGGTAGGGGCTCAAACCCCCTGAGCCTTCTGCACCAATCGGCCTTTCTCGTCAGGCTTGCCGAAAGGCACGACCTCCTGGTCGATGGCGCCGAAGATCGAGCGGCCGTCCCCATCCTGCATCTCGATGCTCACCCGATCGCCGAAGCAAAGAAACGGCGTCTTCGGCGCACCGAACCGGATGGTCTCGACCGAACGAATCTCGGCAATGCAGGAATACCCGACCCCGCCTTCGGCCACGGGACGGCCCGGTCCGCCATTGGGATCGCGATTGGACACCGTGCCGGAGCCGATGATCGCGCCGGCGGCGAGCGGTCGGGTCTTGACCGCATGGGCGATGAGGGCAGGAAAGTCGAACGTCATGTCGACGCCGGCATTGGGACGGCCGAACGTGGCGCCGTTGATCCGGGAGACGAGGGGCAGGTTCACCTTGGCGCCGTCCCAGGCGCGGCCCAACTCGTCCGGCGTGACCGCCACGGCTGAGAACGTCGTCTGTCCCTTGCCTTGCAGGAAGCCAAAGCCCTTTGCCAGCTCGGCCGGGATCAGATTTCGGTAGCTCGTGTCGTTGAGCAGCATGAGGAGGCGGATGGTGCCGGCCGCCTCGCCAGGGCTTGCGCCCTGCGGCACGTCGTCCACGATCACCGCCATCTCGGCTTCGAGATCCACCCCCCAGGCGAGGTCGCCAACGGCGATGGGCTCGCGGGGTCCGAGGAATCCGTCCGACGCGCCGCGGTACATCAAGGGATCGGTCCAGAACGAGGCCGGCAGCTCGGCGCCCCGCGCGCGGCGCACCAGGGCGACATGGTTGACGTAAGCAGAGCCATCCGCCCAGCCGAAGGAGCGCGGCAGCGGCGCTGCGCACTTCGCCGGATCGAAGGGAAAATGCGCGATGCGTCCGGATTCGAGCCCGTCGGCGATCTCGATCAGGCGCGGCTCGGCGGCGGCCCAGTCGTCGAGCGCCGCCTGCAGCGTCGCCGCCACGGCGGAGCCGTCGGCCGCACGCGTAAGGTCGCGGGAGACCACGACGAGCCGCCCGTCGCGGCCGTGCTTCAGGGATGCGAGCTTCATTAGCCTAGTGCCCCGCTTCCGAAGTTCGTGATACCTCGCAACGCCCTCTGACACGAACTTCGGAAGCAAAGGGGGGCACTAGCGTCGGTTCGGGTTGAAATTCTTCTTCAGGCCGCTCCAGCAGTC
Organism: Xanthobacteraceae bacterium; assembly: GCA_045801465.1. Lineage (GTDB taxonomy): Bacteria > Pseudomonadota > Alphaproteobacteria > Rhizobiales > Xanthobacteraceae > DATFWC01. The sequence continues at coordinate 3,371 of JBJMSU010000220.1, forward strand.
GACGTAGTCGCTCTGCAGCGTCTCGAGCTTGGCCGCATAGGCGGTGACGCGCTGGCGGAAACGGGTCTCGAACATGAAGGCTAAGGTGTTTGTGAGCTTCACCGGCTTGAGCTTGGCGTTGCTCGCATGCTCGAACGCGTCGTGGTCAGGCCCGTGCGGGAGCATCTGGTTGTGCAGGCTCATGCCGCCCGGGACAAAGCCTTCCGGCTTCGCGTCGTAGACGCCGTAAACGAGGCCCATGAACTCCGACATGATGTTGCGGTGGTACCAGGGCGGCCGGAACGTGTCCTCGGCCACCTGCCAGCGCTCCGGGAAGATGACGAAATCGACATTGGCGGTGCCCGGCGTTTCCGACGGCGAGGTCATCACCGTGAAAATCGAGGGATCGGGGTGATCGTACAGAGCGGCGCCGATCGGGCAGAAGCGCCGCAGATCGTACTTATAGGGGTAATACCGGCCATGCCAGGCGACGACGTCGAGCGGCGAATGCGGCACTTCGGTCGCGAACAGTTCGCCGCCCCACTTGACGGTGAGCGTGCACGGCTCCTCGCTGTCCTCGTAGGCCGCGACCGGGGCGAGAAAGTCGCGGGCATTGGCCAGGCAATTGGCGCCGATCGGGCCGCGGTCGGGCAATGTGAAGGTGCCGCCATAGTTCTCGCACACATAGGCACGCGCCGGTCCGTCGATGAGCTCGACCCGGAAAATGACGCCGCGCGGGATGACGCAGATTTCGCCCGGCTCGATCTCGATGACGCCGAACTCGGTGCGGAAGCGCAACTTGTTCTGCTGCGCGACGACGAGCAGCTCGCCATCGGCGTTGAAGACGTGTTCCCGCACCATGGAGCGGGTGACGAATGCGACGTGGGCGGCCATCCCGGCCTGGGTTTCGGCATCGCCCGCGGTCGTGATCGTGCGCAGCCCGGTGACGAACGTGAGAGGCTCGGTCGGAATGGGAACGGGCCCCCAGCGCAGCTGCCCGATCGCTGGTTCGCTCTGGTCCCGCTCCGGTGCAGTCCGCAACGCGCCGGCGTCGATCCTAACGAACCGGCCGGTATGGCGCACCGTCGGGCGAATACGGTAGAGCCAGGTGCGCTGGTTGGCGGCTTGCGGCGCCGTGAACGGCGAGCCGCTCAACTGCTCGGCATAGAGGCCATAGCTCACCTTTTGCGGAGAATTGCGTCCCAGCGGCAGCGCTCCCGCCAGAGCTTCGGTCTCGAAGCTGTTGCCGAAACCCGACATGTATCCGGCCGCAATGGCCGACGCGTGATCCTTGGGCGCATCCGGCTGGCCGACGGCGGCGGGCGAGATCAGCTCGTTCATGTCTCACTCTCCTTCATCGGCAGGAGCCGGACAGATATGCGGACGTCCTTGGGGCCGGAAGCACTCGGGCAAGTTCGTTACAATGGTAACCAGTTGGCTGGGTGGCGGCAATCATCCCAACTGCCCTGAACCCGAAGCTCGCACATCTTAGCCCAGAGTCCGTTTGCGAACTTCGGAATCGGGACACGAGCGCGTCATGATGCTGCCATTCGGATGGCGTAGCAAAAGCCGGTTCTCATCGCCGAACGTGTGTTCGAGTACGCGCATGAAGATCGCATTGCTGTTCCTGCTGATCGGCGCAATGGTCTGGTGGTCTCATATCGGAACATTGCCGACCACCGCACTGAGCGACGAGGCGGTCGGACCAGCCTGACCGGCACGGAGCTACCGGTTTTCATCGCGGCGCCGTATCGCCCGGCGCCGGCCTGACCCTCACTTTTTCCTGATCTGTTGGGTGGCCGTGTTCGCCGCAGCGCCGTTTGCGCTTTGTTGCGCGTCGGGCAAAGTTCCGCCATGTTCGCTGGCGCGACGGCTCTCCACCGGGCGTCGAGGGACGAGCGCGGCGGTCATGATCCACGACGGTACGGCCATCGATAAGCAGCGCGAGCGCGATCCCGGCGCAAAAGGGGGCGAAGCAGCGCCGCTCAAGCTCGAGGACTTCCTGCCCTATCGGCTCAATGTGGTGGCGAGCCTCGTCTCGCAGGCGCTCTCACGCATCTATGCCGAGCGCTACGATATCGGCGTACCGGAATGGCGGGTGCTGGTGACGCTCGGACAATACGGCGTCATGACCGGCAAGCAGATCGGCGCCCACAGCCATATGCACAAGACGAAGGTATCGCGCGCGGTCGCCCAGCTCGAGAGGCGCAAATTCGTCAGCCGCCGCACCAATCGGGCGGACCTGCGCGAGTCGTTCCTCTCGCTCACGTCGGCCGGCCGCAGCGTCTACGAGGACCTCGCGCCGAGCGCGCTCGAATTCACCAAGCGGCTGGTCGAGGTGATCGAGCCGACCGACCGCGCCGCGCTGGACCGGGCGCTGCGAAAATTGAGCGAACGCTCGACCGCGCTCGCCGCCGAGACGATCGGCGATGCTCAGACCCTGAATGCCCGGACGTGTACCGCTGCGCACTGCGCCACGGTGCAGCCCAACGATGAGGAGGCCGTGTGAAACTCTATTCCTATTTCCGTTCGTCGGCGGCGTATCGCGCCCGCATTGCGCTCAATCTGAAAGGCCTCTCCTACGAGACGGAGTCGATCCATCTGACCAAGGAGGGCGGCAAGCAGTTCGGTGCGGACTTCAAGGCGATCAATCCGCAGATGCGGGTGCCGGTGCTCAAGCTCGACAACGGCGAGGTGCTGACCCAGTCGCTTGCGATCATCGAATACCTCGACGAAGTCTTTCCCGATCCGCCGTTCCTGCCGGCCGACGCGGTGGAGCGCGCCAAGGTCCGCGCTCTAGCCGATATCATCGCGTGCGACATTCATCCGCTCAACAACACGGGGCCGCTCAAGTACATCAAATCGAAGCTCGGCCAGGAGCAGAGCGCGATCGACGCCTGGTATCATCATTGGATTCTGGTCGGCTTCGAAGCGGTCGAGGCGTTGCTGCGGCCGGGACCTTATGCGTTCGGCACGCGCGTGACGCTTGCCGACATCTGCCTGGTGCCGCAGGTCGCCAACGCGGCGCGATTCAAGGTGCCACTCGATCGCTTTCCCAAGATCGTCGCCGTCGACGCAGCCTGTCTCCAGCTTCCTGCCTTCGACAAGGCGCGCCCGGAGAACCAGCCCGATGCGGAATGACAGCCGATAGCTTGCGGCTAGTGCCCCGCTTCCGAAGTTCGTGATACATGGCGGCCCCCTCCGACACGAACTTCGGAAGCAAAGGGGCACTAGCAAGTCTATGATCCTCGTGCCGCTTTTCGATTTGAAGTTCCCGCACGAGTTTGCAGCAGGCGGTGCAGGAACTTCAAATCGGCGGCACTAGGACGGCGCGCCCGCGCCCGCCCAACCGGAACACAAGATCATCGTGAGCCATTCCCATCTCGGCCGCGTCGTCTTCTGGATGACCGGTGCCCTGCTTTCATTCTGCGCCATGGCGGTCTCCATCCGCGGCCTTGCCGGCAAGCTGAATATTTTCGAGATCCTGACTATCCGCAGCAGCTGCGGCGTCGTGATTCTCCTCGCGCTTGTCGCCGCACGTCCGCAACTGCGGAAAACCCTGGCGCCGCGGCGCATGGCCTTGCACGCGGTGCGCAA
>JBJMSU010000009.1:0-13941 GCA_045801465.1 Xanthobacteraceae bacterium
GCGGCGGCAATGCATGCGCGCACCTCGCGCGCCTGCGCCAAAGCGAGCGGCGAGCCGCGCGTGCCGATGGAGAGCGCCGTCGATTGCGCCATGGAACCTCACAATGCTACGCCGAGCCGACGGCGCTAGGTTCGATCTTAAGGATGCATGTTCAGCCGGGAAAGCCTGAGATGCTGGTGCTCGGGATCGAGACGACGTGCGACGAGACCGCGGCGGCGGTCGTGCGCCGACACGCGAACGGCAGCGGTGAGATCGTCTCCAACGTGGTGCTGTCGCAGGCCGCGCACGCCGCCTATGGCGGCGTGGTGCCGGAGATCGCCGCCCGCGCCCACGTCGACATGCTCGACCTGGTCATCGCCAAGGCCATGGTGGAAGCGGAGCTCGATTTCAAAAGCCTCGACGGGATCGCGGCGGCCGCCGGACCGGGCTTGATCGGCGGCGTCATCGTCGGCCTCACCACCGCCAAGGCGATCGCGCTGGTCGCCGAAAAGCCGCTGATCGCCGTCAACCATCTCGAGGCGCACGCGCTCACCGCGCGGCTCACCGACCGGACGCCGTTCCCTTACCTCCTGTTCCTCGCCTCGGGCGGACACACGCAGATCGTGGCGGTGCGCGAGGTCGGCGACTATGTCCAGCTCGGCACGACGCGCGACGACGCGCTGGGCGAAGCCTTTGACAAGGCCGCGAAGCTTCTCGGCCTTGCCTATCCGGGCGGGCCCGAGGTGGAGCTCGAGGCGGCGCGCGGCGACCCCAAGCGGTTCTCGCTGCCACGGCCGATGCTGGGAAGGCCTGAGCCCGACTTCTCGCTGTCGGGCCTGAAGACGGCCCTGCGGCTCGAAGCCGAGAAGATCGTTCCGTTGGGCGAACAGGACGTCGCCGACCTGTGCGCCGCGTTCCAGGACGCCGTGATCGACATCGTCGCCGACCGATTGCGCGTGGGCTTCCGCATCTTCCAGGAGCACTTCGGTCCTCCCACCGCGCTCGTCATCGCCGGCGGCGTTGCTGCCAATCAGGAGGTCCGCGATGCCATCAGCCGCACCGCGAGCGATCTCGGCACGCCTCTGGTGGCGCCGCCCGGCCCGCTGTGCACCGACAACGGCGCGATCATCGCCTGGGCGGGCGCCGAGCGGCTCGCGCGCGGCCTCACCGATACGCTGGAGGTAAGCCCGCGCGCGCGCTGGCCGCTGCAACATGCCGCTCCCGTTGCACCGCCGCCGCAATCCTCCGACACGCCAGCGCTGGCCTCAAGCGAACCATCGCAACCGACCGAGACAGCATGACCTTCGATACGATCGCGGTGCTCGGAGGGGGCGCGTGGGGAACCGCGCTCGCCAACAGCGCGGCACGCGCCGGACGGCGCGTGCGCGTGTGGGCGCGCGAGGCCGCGACCGCGGAGGCGATCAATACGCGGCGCGAGAGCCCCCGCCTCCCGGGCATCAAGATCGATCCGCAGGTGAGCGCGACCACGGATCTTACGGAGGCGATGCAGGCCGATGCGGCGCTGCTGGTGGTGCCGGCCCAGGCCTCGCGCGCCGTCGTCACGGCGATCGCCGCCGCGCAGCCAATCCCCATTGTCGCCTGCGCCAAGGGCATTGAGCGCGGCACCCACCGGTTCATGACCGAGGTGATCCAGGAATGCGTTCCGGATGCGCCCGCTGCGATTCTGTCGGGTCCGAGCTTCGCCGGCGACGTGGCGCGCGGACTGCCGACCGCGGTGACGCTTGCGGCGCATGACGAGAGCGTCGCCGCCGCGCTGGCGCGCGCGCTCGGCTCGGCCACGTTCCGCCCCTATCACTCCACCGACGTGCGCGGCGTCGAGATCGGCGGGGCGGCCAAGAATGTGCTCGCCATCGCGGCCGGCATCGTGGCCGGCCGCGGCCTCGGCGCCAGCGCCGCCGCGGCGCTCACCACGCGCGGCTTCGCCGAGCTGATCCGCTTCGGCCGCGCCTATGGGGCGCGGGCGGAAACCCTCACCGGATTGTCCGGCCTGGGCGACCTCATCCTCACCTGCTCGAGCGCGCAGTCGCGCAATTTCTCGCTCGGCGTGACGCTCGGCAAAGGACAGGTACCGGAACTGGCGAGCGAGGGAGCGAAGCTTGCCGAAGGTGCGTTCACGGCCGCCGCGCTCGTGGAGATGGCGACCGAGCGCGGCGTCGACATGCCGATCGCCAGTGCGGTCGCGGCCATTCTCGACAACAAGCTCAGCGTCGAACAGGCGATCGAGGCGTTGCTGACGCGGCCATTCAAAGCAGAGGGATGACGCCATGGCGTATTGGCTGATGAAGACCGAGCCCGAGACGTTCTCGTGGGACCATCAGGTGCAAAGGGGCGCAAAGGGCGAGCCGTGGACGGGCGTGCGCAACTTCCGTGCTCGCAGCCATCTCAAAGCCATGCGCAATGGCGAGCGCGCCTTCTTCTATCACACCGGCGACGAGAAGCGGATCGTCGGGATCGTCGAAGTGATCCGCGAGGCCTATCCCGATCCGACCGATGCGGAGGGCAAGTTCGTGTGCGTCGACGTGAAAGCGGTCGAGCCGATTCCCAACCCGGTGACGCTGGCGGCCGTTCGCGCCGAGCCGCGGCTGAAAGATATGGTGCTGGTTCACCAGCCGCGCCTCTCGGTGCAGCCGGTGACGGCAGACGAATGGAGCATCGTCTGCGCCATGGGCGGGCTGAAGACGTGAGCATGCGGCGTTGGCGCGCACCTTCAATCGCCGCTAGAGCGAGATGGATTTTCTCAGAATCGTCATCTCGCTCTAGCCTATTGGTGGAGCATGATCTTTTCCGAAAACCGGCATCCACTTTGCGGGATCATGCTCTAGGTGAGGTCAATTCCCGACCGGAGTGCCGCGCATGATCCGTCCCCGCCGCAGCGTGCTGTACATGCCGGGATCGAACGCGCGGGCCATGGAGAAGGCACGCAGCCTTGCGGTCGACGGCGTCATCCTCGACCTCGAGGATTCGGTTGCCCTCGAGGCCAAGGTCGAGGCCCGCCGCCAGGTCGTCGCCGCCGTGAAGGCCGGCGGCTTCGGGCATCGCGAGGTGTTCATCCGCATCAACGGCCTCGACACCGAATGGGGTCCCGACGATCTGTCCGCCGCCGGCGCCGCGGCGCCCGATGCAATTCTGGTACCGAAGGTCTCGACGCCCGGCCAGCTCGAGCTCATTGGACAACGGTTGTTTGACACCCACACTGACCTGCGCACGCGCGTATGGGTGATGATCGAGACCCCGCTCGCGATCCTCAATGCTGCGGCCATCGCGGCCTGCGCCAGGGATTCGGAGACGCGGCTCTCGGGCTTCGTGATGGGCACCAATGACATCGCCAAGGAGACGCGCACCCGCATCGTGCCCGGCCGCATCCCCATGGTGCCGTGGCTGATGGCGTGCATCGCGGCGGCGCGCATCTACGGCATCGACGTGCTCGACGGCGTCTACAACGACATCGGCAATGCCGACGGTTTCGCCGCCGAGTGCGCGCAGGCGCGCGACTTCGGCTTCGACGGCAAGACGCTGATCCACCCGGGCCAGCTCGCGCCGTGCAACGCGGCGTTCTCGCCGAGCGCGGAGGAGGTCGCGCAGGCAAGCAAGATCATCGCCGCCTTCGATCAGCCGGAGAACCGAAACAAGGGCGTCATCGCGCTCGACGGCCGCATGGTGGAGCGCATGCACGCCGACATGGCGCGCCGCACCGTCGCTATTGCGGAGGCAATCGCGGCGCAGGGCGGGTGAGCAAATCGAAACTGCGACTTCTCAGTCGTTCCCGCGCAAGCGGGAACCCATGACCACCGCCCTAGCGACACATATTCCGACGGTGATCATGGGTCCCCACCTTCGCGAGGACGACAAGCGGGTCACACCCACGGGCGGGCCGCCTTGGCGTCCGCCTCGAAGCGGTCGATCTTCGGTCCCTTCTCCATGGTGAGCCCGATGTCGTCGAGGCCGTTGAGCAGGCAGTGCTTGCGGTGCGGATCGATCTCGAACTTCACTTTCCCGCCGTCGGGGCCGCGGATCTCCTGATTTGGCAGATCGATGGTGAGCGTCGCGTTGGCGCCGCGGTCGGCATCGTCGAACAGCTTTTGCAGATCCTCGGGCCTCACCTTGATCGGCAGAACGCCGTTCTTGAAGCAGTTGTTGTAGAAGATGTCGCCGAACTGGGTCGAGATCACGCAGCGGATGCCGAAGTCCATGAGCGCCCAAGGCGCGTGCTCGCGGCTCGAGCCGCAGCCGAAATTGTCGTCGGCGACGAGAATCTTGGCGTGGCGATAGGCCGGCTTGTTGAGCACGAAATCCGGGTTCTCGCTGCCGTCGTCGCGGTAGCGCAGCTCGGAGAACAGCCCCTTGCCGAGTCCGGTGCGCTTGATCGTCTTGAGGTACTGCTTGGGGATGATCATGTCGGTGTCGACATTGATCATCTTGAGCGGCGCCGCCACACCTTCCAGCACGGTGAACTTGTCCACGTCTCGTCTCCTTCGGCCACCGCCTATCCCGCACGCGTTCCGGTTCATGGCGGCCGCGCGACCTCCGGTCAAGCGGAACAGCCGGCCTTGCGCCGGTGTTCAGCCGAGAGAACGATCAATTTTCAGGGAGGCCAAGATGAGGGTTTTTCTTGCTGGCACTCTATGGGCAGCGCTGGGTCTGGCGAGCGCGCCGGCAGCGGCCCAGGGGTCATGGTGCGCGGAAGACATGAACTCGCGCAACTGCGGCTTCTATACGTTCGAGCAATGCCAAGCGGCCGCCAGCGGCCTCGGCGCCGGCTGCTATCCCAACCAGTTCGCTCACCGCGCGCCGGCAGCGGAGCCGATCAAACGCAAGAAGCGGGCAAAGCACAGCCATTAGGCGTGGGTAACGTCCCGCTGGCAATCATTCCGCCGCGATGTCTTCCTGCCGCTTGAACCTCGACTCGCGCTTAACCTCGCAGATCTGCAGGTGATACTCGTCATAGTAGATCTCGCGGCCTTGGCGCTGCGCCGCGCGATGTTCGGGGTGCATGCGCCAGGCGCGCATGCCTTCTTCCGACTCGAACTCGACCACGGTGACGCGTTCGCCGTCCTCGGCGAAGAAGCCCTTGTGGGAGATATAGCCCGGCATGGTGGCGGCGAGCTCGGCCATGCGGTTCACCAGCGCGACGTATTCGTCACGCAGGCCGGGCCGCAGACGTGAGCGAAAGACGGTGACGATCATCGTGCGATCCTCGGATTCTCGAGACCCAACATGCTGGCAGATGGCGCGGCAAGATCAAATCGATGTTTGTGATCGGTGCCATGCGGGCCGCCAATACTCTAGTGCCCCGCTTCCGAAGTTCGTGATCATCGCAGCACCCTCCGACACGAACTTCGGAAGCAAAAGGGCACTAGCAAGTCTACGGTTCTAGTGCCGCTTTTCGATTTGACGTTCCTACACGAAGTTGCGGCAGGCGCTGTAGGAACTTCAAATCGGCGGCACTAGCGTATTCAGCCGGCGCTCGCCTCGATCGTGGCGATGTCGTCGTCGGACAGGCCGAAATGGTGGCCGATCTCGTGCACCAGGACGTGGGTGATGATCCGGCCGAGCTTTTCATCGTGCTCGGCCCAGTAGTCGAGAATCGGACGGCGGTAGAGCCAGATCATGTTGGGCATGCGCACCGGCGCGCTCTCGGAGCGGAACGGCACGCCGATGCCCTGGAACAGCCCGAGCAGGTCGAACTCGCTTTGCGCGCGCAGCTCGTCGAGCACCTCGTCGGTCGGGAAGTCCTCGACCCGGATGACGAGGTCCTCGCACAGCGCGCGGAACCGTTGCGGCAGGTGACGAAAGGCCGCGACAGCGAGCACTTCCAGCTCGTCGAGCGAGGGCGCCTTGATGCCGCGCCAAATCAGAGGATCCGCAAACGGGCTGTCACTCATAGGGGTCTTCTAGCATGCCGGTTGACGGGGCGGCTGCGATCGGGCGTGATGCGCGCCTTCAGGAGGGGTCGGCATGAGCAAATACCGGATTGCGGCGCTCGGCGTCGCGGCTTTCGGCCTCGTCTGTCTCGGGATTCGCGGTGAGGCGTTTGCGGCGCAGCTTGCGGGCGCGCAAACGCAGGCGGCCACGGACGTCTCCAGCCAACAGCGGCTGCGGCGCTCGCGCACCCGCATCACCGTCTATCCGCGCGGCGTCTATCCGCGCCTGGTCGGTCCGCGCACCTTCGGCTTCGATCCCTACCCGCGGCCATACCCGTACGACTGGCCGGGGCCGTTGGCGAAGCGCGACTGCGTCGGCTGGCTCGCTTGGCAACGCCGGCCGAGCGGCCCGGTGGTGGTACCGCTGCGGCGCTGCTGGTGGGTACTGGGTTAGGACAGTGTGATTGAAACTTCTGCCGTCCCTGCAACGTTAAATGCCCAGGATGCGACAGCAGAGGAAGCACAGTCATGTTGAAAGTTCTTGGAACTATGGCAGCGTTCGCAGTGCTGGCGACGCTGGCGCTGCCGGGCTCCGCCACCGCGGCCGAACGGCGCGCCGACGGCCTTAAGGCCAATCAACCTGGGGCGGAGACCGAGTTCAGTTCGCGTCGGCGTTTGCATCGGCGGCATGTGGTCGTGCGGCCGGCCTGGGGTCCCCGGTATGGCTATTACCGGCCCTACCATCGGCCGTACTACGCCGGTTATCCCTACGGGTCGTATTACGCCGGGTCTCCTTACGGATATGGGTTTGGCTATCCGTACTCCCGCCCGGGCATCTCGATCGGGTTCGGCTTCGGCCCGCGCTGGGGGTGGTAGAACGCTCGGCCGCAATCATGCAAAAGGCCCGCCGCACGGCGGGCCTTTTTCGTGGTCAATCGCTCCCCGGCAGGCGGAGAATAGTCAATTCCACTGACGCACGTCGACGAAGTGGCCGGCGATGGCGGCCGCCGCCGCCATGGCGGGCGACACCAGGTGGGTGCGGCCGCGGTAGCCCTGGCGGCCCTCGAAGTTGCGGTTCGAGGTCGAGGCGCAGCGCTCGCCCGGCTCGAGCTTGTCCGGGTTCATGGCGAGGCACATGGAGCAGCCGGGCTCGCGCCACTCGAACCCCGCCGCCGTGAAGATCTTGTCGAGACCTTCGGCCTCCGCCTGTTCCTTCACCAGGCCGGAGCCCGGCACGATCATGGCGTTGACGTTGCCGTTGACGTGCTTGCCGCCGACCACGCGCGCGACCTCGCGCAGGTCCTCGATGCGCGCATTGGTGCAGGAGCCGATGAAGATGCGGTCGAGCCGGATGTCGGTGATCTTCTCGCCGCCTTTGAGCCCCATGTAGTGCAGCGAACGCTCGGCGGCGCGGCGCTTGTTCTCGTCGGCGATCTCGGACGGCACCGGCACGCGGCCGGTCACCGACACCACCTGCTCGGGACTGGTGCCCCAGGTGACCAGCGGCGGCAGCTTGGCGGCGTCGAGCCGGATCTCGCGGTCGAAATGTGCACCTTCGTCGGAAAAAAGGCTCTCCCAGTAGCGCATGGCGGCGTCCCACGCCTTGCCCTTGGGGGCTTTGGGCCGGTCCTTCAAATAGTCGTAGGCCTTCTGGTCGGGCGCGATGAAGCCGGCCCTGGCGCCGCCCTCGACCGACATGTTGCAGACCGTCATGCGGCCTTCCATGGACAGCGAGCGGATCGCCTCGCCGGCATATTCGAGCGCATAGCCGGTGGCGCCGGCGGTGCCCATCTCGCCGATGATGGCGAGGATGATGTCCTTGGCGGTGACGCCCGCCGGCAACTTGCCGTCGACCACCGCGCGCATGTTCTTGGACTTGGTCTGGATGAGCGTCTGGGTGGCGAGCACGTGCTCGACCTCCGAAGTGCCGATGCCGTAGGCAAGCGCGCCGAAAGCGCCGTGGGTGGCGGTGTGGCTGTCGCCGCACACGATGGTGGTGCCGGGCAACGTGAAGCCTTGCTCCGGGCCGATGATGTGGACGATACCCTGGCGGCGGTCGAACTCGTTGTAATACTCGAGCCCGAACAGCTTGGCGTTCTCGGCCAGATAGGTGATCTGCGCCGCGCTCTCCGGGTCCGGATTGGGCTTCGTGCGGTCGGTGGTCGGCACGTTATGGTCGACGACGCACAACGTCTTGTCGGGGGCGCGCACCTTGCGGCCGGTCAGGCGCAATCCCTCGAAGGCCTGCGGGCTCGTGACCTCGTGCACCAGATGACGGTCGATATAGATGAGGCAGGTCCCGTCCGGCTGCTCGTCGACCAGGTGGTCGTCCCAGATCTTGTCGTGGAGGGTGCGGGGCTTGGTCATGCGGTCTGTCACCTGTGATCCGAGGCTTCTTTAAATGGTCATCATTGGCCGGGAAAGTAGGCCGTTGAGCGCACCGGGGCGCGATATAGCAGGAGCCGCTCCATGAGCCAGTCAGTCACGCCCTATCTCACCGTGAAGGGTGCCGCCGAGGCGATCGCCTTCTACCAAAAGGCGTTCGGCGCCACGGAAAACATGCGCATGCCGGCGCAGGACGGCAAGCGGCTCCTCCATGCCGACTTGGCCATTAATGGCGGGCAACTATTCCTCTCCGACGAGTTCGCCGAGCACGGTGGCCCGTCGGCGCCGACCAACGGTCAGTCTGCCGTTGCGGTTGCGCTTGCCTTCCAGAAGCCCGCCGAGGTCGACGCCACCTTCAAGCAGGCGGTCGCCGCCGGCGCGACCTCGGTCCTGGAGCCGTCGGACCAGTTCTGGGGCGCGCGCTTCGCCATGTTGACCGACCCGTTCGGCCATCGCTGGATGCTTAACGCGCCGCTGGTATCGAAATAGTAGATGCGCGCTATTTATCGACGAGCTCAATTTCGACCTTAGCATCGTCGGCCGACAGCCGGGCGGCGATGTCCCCGTACCGGTCGGAATTGAGGTCGCCGGAAATTTGCCAGGTCCCGACCAGCGGCTCCCGCACGACCGACGTGATAACGGTTTCTCCGTTGACCCGCAGGGCCATGGTGCGTCCGACCTGCCCGTCCAACAGGCGGCGGAACGCGCCCACCGAGGCAGGCGCCAGTTGGACGGTCAGAATTGGCTGTCCGGTTCGCTGATCAGAGTCCGCGTTGGCCCGCGCGACCACAATGGTCAGCGCATCGGCGAAACTAGAGGGACTGGTCAAACAAAAGGATAAATACATCGCTGCGCCAATCACGATGGCGCGACGAGCGCCGCGCATAGGTTACTCCGCGGCCTCGGTCCCCGGCTCCTTGGCACGGTTGGAATCGCCCTCGACCTTGCCGGAGCGCTCGGCGATGCGCGCCGACTTGCCGCGCCGGCCACGCAGATAATAGAGCTTGGCGCGGCGCACCCGGCCGCGGCGCACCACCTTGATGGAATCGATCATCGGCGAATGGAGCGGAAACACGCGCTCGACGCCCTCGCCGTACGAGATCTTGCGCACCGTGAAGTTCTCGTTGAGCCCGTGACCGGCGCGGCCGATGCACACGCCCTCGTAGGCCTGCACGCGCGAACGCTCGCCCTCGATCACCTTGACGTTGACGATGACGGTGTCGCCCGGCGCGAAATCGGGAATATCCTTGCCGGCGGACAGCTTTTTCACCTGCTCTTGCTCGAGCTGCTGGATCAGGTTCATGGGAATTCTCCGTCGGCTGCGCCAACCGGCCGGCGCGCTGTCGTTTTCAAGTATGCGGGTCGGCGCCGCGTATACGACATGCCGAGCCGCTTGTCACGGGTTTGACAGAAAAATCAGTCCGTCATGGCCATGGCGCGGAGCGCCAGGCGCTCGCGGGCGGAGAGCTTTTCGCTGGCGCTCTTGAGCTGGCCGCAGGCGGCCAGGATGTCGCGCCCGCGCGGGGTGCGCACCGGCGAGGCATAGCCGGCCGCAAAGACCACGTCCGAGAATTTCTCGATCTGTTCCCAGTCCGAACATTCGTACCGCGTGCCCGGCCACGGGTTGAACGGGATCAGGTTGATCTTCGCGGGGATGCCCTTGAGCAGCCTGACCAGGGCCTTGGCGTCGCTCAGCGAGTCGTTCACGCCTTTGAGCATCACGTATTCGAAGGTGAGGCGCCGGGCATTGGAAAGGCCGGGGTAGTTGCGGCATGCCGCCAGCAGATCGGCAATCGGGTATTTGCGGTTGAGCGGCACCAGCTCGTTGCGCAGCGCGTCGTCGACCGCATGCAGCGAGACCGCCAGCATCGCGCCGATCTCGGCGCCGGCGCGCGCGATCATCGGCACCACGCCGGAGGTCGAGAGCGTGATGCGGCGCTTGGAGATGCTCAGGCCCTCGCCATCGGCCGCGATGTCGAGCGCGTCGCGCACCGCCTCGAAATTGTACAGCGGCTCGCCCATGCCCATCATGACGATGTTCGAGATGAAGCGATCGGCTTGCGTCGGCAAGCCCGGCCCGCGTGCGCGCTCGGCGCCGGGCCAGTCGCCCAGCCGGTCGCGCGCCACCATGATCTGGCCGACGATCTCGCCGGGAACGAGGTTGCGCACCAGGCGCTGCGTGCCGGTGTGGCAGAACGAACAGTTGAGCGTGCAACCGACCTGGCTCGACAGGCACAGCGTGCCGCGATCCGCTTCGGGAATATAGACGCACTCGACCTCGTGCGGACGCTCGCCGGGATGCTCGGAGGGGAGCCGTAGAAGCCACTTGCGCGTGCCGTCGACGGACACCTGCTCGGCCACGACTTCGGGCCGCGCGAGCGTGAAATGCTTCTCGAGCGTGGCGCGCAGCCCCTTCGACACGCTCGTCATCTGCTCGAAGCTCTGCGCGCCGCGGAAGTAGAGCCAATGCCAGAGCTGCTGCACGCGCATCTTCGCCTGCGCCGGCGGGACGCCGACGCCGACCAGGGCCTCGCCGAGCGCCGCACGCGAAAGGCCGACCAGGGACGGCTTCTCGGGCGCGACATAATGCTCGAGCGGCGTCTTCTCGAGGACGAGCGTTTCGGACGCCCGTTTCCGGACGCCGGCAGTTTCAGGGTGCAGCGAGATGGTCATGCTCAATCAGTCACGGCTCCGGAAGCCTAGCATAGATGGGATTGGCGCGGCCGAAACGAAAGGCGCTGGCCGCCCGCGCGTCCCGGGCGAGCCGCCAAAGCGGCGAGAGGCAGCGCAGCACAAATCATAATGGTGCGCTGCAGACCCGGGGTGCGGCTTTTTCGCCAAGCAATCGAGGTCCGGGCTACTAGCACTCCTGGGCTGTACGGTCGAGCGCTTGGCCGAGCCCCTTGAGGGTGTAACGGTCGGTCGTCTGAGTGCCGCGCGCCGAGGTCCCCCTGACCACAAGCTCGCCACTCTTACGCATGGTATCCACCATGCGCGCCTCCTCGGCGGCATTCCTGATCCAGGCGCCGTCGTTCTGGGTGTACATCGCGAACTTGTTGGAGCCGATCTCCACCGTGGCGTCGGCTTCCGGCTTGAACCCGTAGCCGATGATGATCGACACCTCGTTCCGCACGTTCTCGGCCGGCCGCGTCGAGATGAACATATAGGCGGGATCACGCGGTCGGTTGGGCGGGCTAGTCTGCGACGAGGCCGGCTTAGCCAGCGCAAAGCAGACCTTGCGGGTGCCGCTACTTCCCACATACGCGCCCCACTCGCCATAGGTGCCGAGCAAAGTCGGCTGCGCGGCGCCCGCCACCTGGGCAAGCTGAACGTGTTGGGATGATGGCTGCGCCTCGGCCAAGATGGACGAGGCGAACGCCGCCGGGATGACGATGAGCCACCTGGCCAGTTGGGATCGTCTGAATGTCATCGGACCTCATGAACTTAGCGCTTCGAACTGGCCGCAGCGCCGATCAGTCGCCCCGCAAACGATCGCGCATGTTTCGCTGCACCCGATCTGGGCTTGATCCCGTAGTGGAACCGAGTGGCCGAGAAGACCATGCGCGACTGTTAGAGCATGTAGAGCATGTCCCCGACTCGACAGGAACCGGACCTGCTGTAATCACGGAAGCCAATATTGTGAAGATGTGTCAATACCAGCCCCGGCGATGTCGTGGGGAGAATCCGGGGTGAACGCGCCGCCGGGGTCATAAGAGGGACGTCGCATGAAGGCCCTGTTGTGCACGCGTCTCGGCGGACCGGATGATCTCGAGATGCGGGACGTGCCCGATCCATCGGCACGGTCGGGCGAAGCCGTCGTCAGGGTCGAAGCGGCTGCGCTCAATTTCTTCGACACGTTGCTCATCGCCGGCAAGTACCAGATCAAGCCGGAGCTCCCGTTCTCTCCCGCGGCGGAGTTCGCCGGCACCGTCGAGGCGGTCGGCCCCGGCGTGACGGCGGTCGCGCCGGGTGATCGCGTCGCCGGCTATATGGCGTATGGCGCCGCGCGCGAGCGCTTGGCGGTGGCGGCAGACCAACTGGTGAGGCTGCCGGATAACCTCGATGCCGCGCGCGCTGCCGGCCTCATCGTCACCTACGGGACGGCGTATTATGCGCTTAAGGATCGCGCGCAGCTCAGAGCCGGCGAGACGCTGGCGGTGCTCGGGGCCTCCGGCGGGGTCGGTCTGGCGGCGATCGAGCTCGGCAAGATCATGGGTGCGCGCGTGATCGCCTGCGCGTCCACGGCCGACAAGCTCGATTTCGCCCGCGCCCATGGCGCCGACGAGGTGGTGAACTATGCTGCCGATGACCTGCGTGCTGCGCTCAAGCGGCTGGGCGGGGAGCATGGCATCGATGTGGTCTTCGATCCGGTCGGCGGACCGCACAGCGAGGCGGCGCTACGCTCGCTCGCCTGGCAGGGTCGCTTTCTGGTCATCGGTTTCGCGACGGGCGACATTCCCAAGCTTCCGCTCAACCTCGTGCTGCTCAAGAGTTGCGACGTGCGCGGCGTGTACTGGGGCAACTGGCTTGCGCGCGACGGCGAGGCGCACCGCGCCAACATGGGTGAGCTTCTCGCCTGGTGCGCGACCGGGAAGCTTTCCGCCCATGTGCACGCGGTCTATCCGCTCGCACGCGGGGCGGAGGCCCTGCATGCACTGCAAGACCGCGCCGTCATGGGCAAGGTGGTGTTGAGGCCGTAGGTGGGCAAAGGCGCGCGATCTCGGCGCTACATGGTGGGCGAGCGATCGTCACAACGATCGCGAGGGAAATTCGCGATCGCGCCGTCCCTCGCCGCTTTTGGCGGCTCGCCCACCAAGCAGCGCTGCAGCAGGCGAATTTGCCCACCCTACGATTCATTTCCATCGCGCGCGCTCTACTCCCCGTCCATCCCGTGCGCGAGGGCGGCGCGCGCGGCGTCGCGGTGCTCGGGACGGATATGGGCGGCGACCATGCGGAGCGCGGCGGCCAGCACCGCGGCGTCATCGGCAAAGCCGAGCGCCGGCAGCATGTCGGGCATGAGGTCGTACGGCAGGATGAAGTAGGCAAGCGCACCAACGAGCGCGGCCTTCACCTGCAACGGGGTCGCGTGATCGAACGCGCAGTAGTAGGCGGTGACAAGGTCCTCGGCAAACGGCAGCTGTGCGGCGAAGCGTTTCGCCTTGCCCCAGAACCGCCGCCGCACCATCTCGGCGTCACGGGCAAAATCCGCCGCGCCGCGGCCCAACACATCATCCCATGCGCGTTCGAACGCCATCAGTACCCTCCCGAGGCCGAATCGGTCCTACAAATGGCCCCTGAATGCAGCGCCCGCAAGGCGAAAGCGCGGTCGCCGGCACGCCTCATGGGGCGAGCGGGTAAGCTGCTTCCACCACGTAGGGGCCGCCGCCGACCGAGGAGCGGGACGAGAACAGCACGAAACGCACGACCGGGAGCGCCAGGAAGTTCAGCGGCCCGCGCGCCGCCAGATAGTCGGCGACCTGGCGGCTTGATGAATCCCGTAACCGCGCCAGCGTGACGTGAGGGGAAAACTTGCGTCCCTCGGGCTCGAGCCCGATGCGCTGCATGATCCGCTCATGCTCGGCCTGGAGCTCGACGAGCGGCGGAACCGACGCAATTGCCGCAATGACCGCGCGTGGCCGGCGGCCGCCGAACGAGGACACGCCGTCGAAGCGCAACGCGAAGCCACGCCGTTTGA
>JBJMSU010000015.1:0-7193 GCA_045801465.1 Xanthobacteraceae bacterium
CAACGCCTACCTCGCTCCGTTCTTCTCGGTCGGGGCTCTTGGCGACGACATCAAGCGCGCGCTCGCCGGTGATCCCATGGCCTATGGCGTGAAGGCTGCGCGCCCCGTGCTCGAGACCATCGCGCAATACGTCCACGAGCAGGGCTTGAGCGAGCGCCGCGTTGCGCTGGAAGAGATCTTCGCCCCGAGCACGCTGGATTTGTAGGGTGGGCGAGGACCACGTCGTCATGGCCGGGCGAGCCGCCATAAGCGGCGAGGGTTGTCCCGGCCATCCACGTCTTCATTTTAACTCGCGTTGCGAGTCGTGGATGCCCGGCACAGGCCGGGCATCACGATCACTTCAGCGCGTTGACGCCGGCCTGGCACGCCTGGCCGTCCTGCTGGCCGGTGCCGCCGCTGCAGCCGATCGCGCCGACCATCTTGCCGTCGACCACGATGGGAATGCCGCCTTCCGACGCGATCACGTCGTCGAGGGTCAGGAGGTAGACGTTGGCGGGGTTGGCGGCGAGTCCGTCCTGGAAGACTTTGGTGGGACGGCGGAAGGTGGCGGCGGTGCGCGCCTTGTGCTGGGAAATCTTGATCGAGGCGAATTGCGCGGTGTCCATCCGGCTGAAGTGGACCAGATCGCCCGAAGGTCCGACCACGGCAATGTTCATACCCCAGTTGTTCTTCTTCGACTCCTCCACCGCCGCCTCGACGGCCTTTTTGGCCTGATCGAGCGTGATCGGCGTCCCATACGGAGGCGGCGGCGGGGGGGCGGCCGACGGAGTCGCGGTGGGCGATGGGGGGGTGGCAGGCGGAGTGGCGGCCGGCGGCTGTTGCGCATAGGCGGCGGCGCTCAGCATCACCGCGGTGAACGCGACGAGCGACTTCAGCAAGACGTTGGGCATACCTATTCCCTCCCGAGATTGGATACCGCCGTGTCCGGGCTGCGGCACTGTGATGATGTGCGAGATCCCAGCGCTGGCGCTGTCCCGGCTCCCGCCATCCCGATCTTATCGGGCGGCCCGGACCGCCTCAACACCCGCTCAAAGCTTAACGTTTATCGCTGCTCGCCCGGCTCCTTCGGCAGGTCCCGGGTCGGCGTGCGAATGGCCCGACGCTGTCGCCGATCCTCTTGCGGCGGCTGCAGCGCGCGCCGGAACTCGTCGCGTTTTTCGTGGATCGAGGCGATCACCAGGCCCATAGGCAGGCCGATGTCGATGAGCAGCGCTTCGGAGAGCTGCAGGCTCGCTTCGATCGTCTCCGGCACGGCGTCGGTCACCTTGAGGCCATAGAGCTTGGTGGCGTGCGGCGCGTCGCGGGCGCGCGCCACGATGGTGAGATCGTCCCGCTCGGCGCGCGCAACTTTCACCACCGACTCTACCGCGGCGGACGCATCGATAGTCACCACAAGGGCGCGCGCCGTGGCAATACCGCAGCGGCGCAAGAGCTCGACGCGCGTCGCGTCGCCATAGAAGATGACGTTGCCGTCGCGGCGCTCGCGCGCGACCAAGGTCGGGTCGCTGTCGATCGCCAGAAAGGGGATGTCGTGGTGGACGAGCATTTCGCCCACCAGCTTACCGACGCGGCCGTAGCCCACGATGACGACCCGCGCCGGGCTATCGGCCGGTTGCGGGCTCAAGGCCAGCAAGGCGGGATCATCCGCCGGGCGTGACGACGTGCTTCGTTCGGACAAGCGGACGAGCACCGGAATGGAAAACATCGACAGCGTTGCCGCGATCATGGCGATCGAACCGGCTCCCGGTGGCACGACATTCGCCGCAATCGCAGCTCCAATCATCACGAAAGCGAACTCGCCGCCCGGGCCGAGCACGAGCGCCACATCGCGCGCGACTCGCGGCGGCAGGCCGAAGGCCAAACCCAGTGGCCACAGGATGAGGAATTTGACCGCAACGAGGCCGACGGCGAGACCAAGCGTCGCAACCGGGTTGGCGAGAACCTGCGAGATATCGAGACCGGCGCCGACCGACACGAAGAAGAACCCGAGCAGCAGGCCTTGGAACGGCTGGATCGTCACCTCGATCTGCCGGCGATACTCAGTCTCGGCCAAGAGCAGGCCGGCGATGAACGCGCCGAGCGCCATGGACAACCCGGCGGCGGCGGCGGCGACACTGGTGCCGATCACCACCAGCAGGGATGCGGCCACGAATAGCTCGGCGCTGCGCGTCGTTGCTACCAGGTGAAACAGCGGCCGCAAGATCAGGCGGCCCAATCCGACCAGGGCGGCGAGCGCCATCACCGCCGGGGCCAGCGCGTAGATCAGGCTCGGACCCAAGGCCACGCCTTCGCCGGGCCCCAGCATGGTGACCAGGAAGAGGAGCGGTGCAACCGCGAGATCCTGGAAGAGGAGCACCGCGAAGCTCGCGCGCCCTGCCGCCGAGTTGAGGCGCTTGCGTTCCGCGAGCGAGGGCAGGACGATGGCGGTCGAGGACAGCGCCAGCGCGCCGCCGAGCACGCTGGCCGCGGCTGGAGTCTGCCCCAGCGCGAACGCGACGAGGGCGAGCGCAATCGCCGACACGACGACCTGCAGCGGCCCCAAGCCGAACACGAGCTTGCGCATGCGCATGAGGCGCTCCCACGACAGCTCGAGCCCGATCATGAAGAGGAGAAAGGCGACGCCGAACTCCGCGACGTGCGCGATCTCCTCGACATTCGTGATCGAAATCGTGGAAAGCCAGGGCTCGTGGCGCGCCAGGGCGCCGAGGCCGAACGGGCCGAGCGCGATCCCGGCCGCCAGGAACCCGAGCACCGGACTGACGTGCAGGCGCGTGAACAATGGCACGACCACGCCGGCTGTGCCTAAGAACAGCAGCAACTCCTTGTAGGTCTCGGGTCCGGAAGCTGTCGCCATGGAGAGCCTTCTGCGGCTGACGACATCGTCACGCCGGAAAACAGAATATTCGATGACGCCAGACGCCGCACACCGCGCACTGCCCCGCGGGATACATGATTCCGGCGATGTCTTGCGTGGCTTGGACGCCGTGGCCGTTCGGTCGACATCCTGCCTGGCTTGCGGCATATAGAATTCGCATGCGCAGGCAAAGCGCATGGCGAGCGGGACGGAAATGGTCGCATACCCGAAATACGCCACCACAGTGATCGGCGCCTATAGTGTCCCCGACTGGTATGAGGCCCTCGACCGGCTGGTTGCGGTCGGGCAGCTGTCGATGGCCTCGATGGCGGATGCCCAGTATCGGACCATGCAAGCCGCCGTGCTCGACCAGGAACTTGCCGGGATCGATGTGGTCACCGGCGGCGAGATGCACCGGCGGACGCACAACCGTCATTCGCCGCCGAATGCAATGCTGAATTACTTCTGGCAAAAGATCCCCGCATTCCAGGGCAGCACCCGGCCCAAGCCGATCACCAAGCACGATCCCGACGTCTTCCATCCTGCCGCCACCTGCAAGGATCGCATCACCGACCGGATCGATCTCGGCCTCGCCGACGAATTCCGCAGCGTGTCGGCGCTCACCGGCAGGCCGGTCAAGGTCACGATGACCGGTCCGCACATGCTGGCCGCCGTGGCCTACGACGAGTACTACGACGACATCCGCAGGATGATCACCGATCTGGGCAAGCTGCTACGTCACAACTTCGGTCTGCTGGCGCAATCCGGCTGCAAGCACATCCAGCTCGACGAGCCGCTGTTCACGCAATCCAGTGATGAAGAGGTGCAGGCGGCCGTCGACGCGATCAATCTGGCGATCGAGGATTTGCCCGACGATATTCACGTCTCGGTACACATCTGCCAGGGCAATTATGCGGTCGGCAAGGAATACGACGGCCAGATCGGTCATCGCTATTTCGATATCGGCCGCTACAAGGCCGATCTCGTGTGCAAGATCGAGTGCGCGTCATACCTCATCGAGCACGACATGACGCCGCATTACCAAGGCGTCGTACGCAATCAGCAGATCGGCGTCGGCGCCGTGGACGTGCAGGACCCCAAGGTCGAGAGCGGTGAAACGGTGGCTGCACGCATCCGGGCGCACAATTGGCTGGCGCCGGAGCAGACCATCGTGACCAGCTCGTGCGGCTTCAATCACCTGGCCCGACCCGTCGCGTTCGGCAAGCTCAAGGCGATGGCGGAAGCCAAACGCGTTCTCGGTGGGTGACCGGCCATGAGCGGACGTCGACCGAGCCCGGCCGATCTCGCGACGGCACGTCCGATATGACGAAGAACCAGCAGCGTGGGCGCGGCGCCTCCCCCAACGGCCTGGCCACCTTCCTCGAACGAACCGAGGAACTGCTGGGCCTCGCCGAGGAAGCCGGGCGCCTCGGCATCTTCGAGTGGCAGGTGCAGACCGGAACGCTGCGCCTTTCGCCAAAACTCCTCGCGCTCTATGGATTGAGCGAATTCGACGGACGTTACGAAAGCTGGCTCAAATGCATCTATCGCGAGGACCTGCCGCGGGTGACCGACGTCATGGACAACGCGTTCGCGGCGAACGCCCGCGAGGTGCAAGTCGAATTTCGCATCCTGGCGCCGAGCGACGGCACGGTGAAATGGATGGAGGCGCGGAACGTCATCGTCTATGACGCCGAGCGTCGGCCCGTCCGCGTGGTCGGAGTCAATGTCGACATCACCGAAAGAAAGCGGGCGCTGGCGCAGTTGCGCGCGTTCACCGAGACCTTGGAGGACCGCGTCAAGGAACGCACGCGCGAGCTCGAGGCGGAGAACGAGGCGCGCCGGAAGGCCGAGGAATTGCTGCGCCAGGCGCAGAAGATGGAAGCGGTCGGCCAGCTCACCGGCGGCATCGCGCACGACTTCAACAACCTGCTCACGATCGTATTGGGCGGGCTCGATTTGATCGGCCGGCACATTCCCGCCCTCGGCGCCTCGCCCGCCGTGGCGCGGATCACGCGGGCCAGAGAAATGGCCGTGCAAGGGGCGCAGCGCGCCGTCACGCTGACGAACCGGCTGCTCGCGTTCTCGCGCCAGCAGCCGCTGACGCCGAAACCGATCGACGCCAACAAGCTGGTCGGCGGAATCGGCGAGTTCCTGCGCCGGAGCCTGGGGGAATCCATCGCGCTGGAGACCGTGCTGGCCGGCGGGCTGTGGTCGATCCATGCCGACGCCAACCAGCTGGAAAACACCCTGATCAATCTCGCGCTGAACGCGCGCGACGCCATGCCCAACGGCGGCCAGCTCACGATCGAGACCGCCAACTGCTACCTGGACGAATCCTATGTCGGCTCGCTGCCCGAACCGGTCCACGCCGGCCAATACGTCATGATCGCGGTCGGCGATACCGGAGCCGGCATGGATCGAGACACCGTGGAAAAGGCATTCGAGCCCTTCTTCACCACCAAGGGCATCGGCAAGGGGACCGGCCTCGGTCTCAGCCAGGTCTATGGGTTCGTGCACCAGTCGGCCGGACACGTGAAGATCTACAGCGAGCTCGGCCACGGGACGACGGTAAAGATCTATCTTCCCCGCCACGCCGGCGCCCACGAACACGCCTCAGACGACGATCGGGAGCGCGACGCGACATTGGCAGCCGGCGCCGAAACCATTCTCGTGGTCGAGGACGACGACGCCTTGCGCGGCTACACGGTCGAGATCCTGACCGAGCTCGGGTATCGCGTCGTCGACGCGGCGAGCGCGGCCGCCGCCCTGGAGCTCATCGAGCAACGCGACGACATCCACCTTCTCTTCACCGACGTCGTGATGCCCGGCGGCGTCAACGGCCGCGAGCTCGCCGATCAGGCCCTGCGCCTTCGGCCGGGACTGAAAGTGTTGTTCACCACCGGCTATACACGCAACGCCATCGTCCATCAGGGGCGGCTGGATCCGGGCGTGCAGATGATCAGCAAGCCGTTTTCCTTCGCCGAACTGGGCGCCAAGATGCGGGCGCTCCTCGATGAGGGAAGCTGACAAGCGGCTCCTCGCGACGCGGCGCGTGGTGTGCAGCCGTAACGGCAAGCGCAAAATTGACGTCGTTAACGCATCGCAACGGCGGAACGTTAGGTTCGTTCGCGCGGTTAGGCTTCTTACCGCGCCGGATGAGGTGGGAACCAGGAGCTTGCTGGAAACCTTCGTTGCTGACGCCGAGCGCCGGACCTGGTTCCTGTTCGAGGCGGCGCAGTCGGTGGATCGGTAGTCCGGCGCTTCACGCCGCTTCCGTGTCCGGCCCGCTCGCGGTGGCATCGGGGCGCGGCGGCGTGTCGGTGAACAGCGTCACGTCGTTGAAGCCCGCCGCGATGAGGCGGTCGCGCGCGCCCTGCACGGCGTCATCCGACAGCCCGGGAGCAACCAGCACCGCATGCGGCGCGAACCGCGCGAACCGCTCGAGCGCAACATCGGGCAGGGCGCCGGCGTCGATAACGACGTGCTCGTAGGTGCGCGCCAGGGCGTTGATGCCGATGTTCAGCCGCTCCGATCGCAGGATCGAGCCGGTATCTGCCGGCACGCGGCCAGCCGCAATCAAGTGCACGCGCGAGGCGCGATCGCGGGTGATGATATGGCGGAACGATGCTGCTCCGCGCACCAGCTCGGCCAAGCCGGGAGCGCCCGGCTCAGTGGAAATCGCCGCCAGATTGGGAGACGAGAGCGCAAGATCGATCAGCACCACCCTGCCCTCCCGCGCGAGCGCGCGCGCCAGCGCAATCGCCGTCGAGGTGGTGCCGAGATTGTGTGCGGCGCCGACGACGGTGAGACACCGCGCCGCCCCGGCGCGGCGAAGCCCGCTTGCGAGCCGGCGCGTTGAACCACTGGCTGGTGCCGCAGATGCGCCGGAAGGCGCAGCGCTTGCCGGGCTCGGAGCCGAAGCCGGGGTCTCCTCGCTGGCGCTGACGAGCTCGCTGTTCGCCTCGTCCTCCGAGTTCACCGACATGGCCGCACGGGCTCGCGCGACCAGGTCCTCCGCCGGGTCGGCGGCACGATAGACGTTGCCGGCGAGGAGCTCGCCGGTGGTGATGGCGGCGGCCGAGAGGATGAGGGTAGCGAGCGTGGCGATGAGGACGATGGGGACCTTCTTGGGGAAGGATGGGGTGTTGGAGAGGATGGCGCGCGAGATGATGCGCGCCTCGGCGGGCGCGCTCGCCATGGAGTCGCGGGCGTTGGCCTCGCGGTATTTGGCGAGATAGGATTCCAGGAGGTCGCGCTGGGCCTTGGCCTCGCGCTCGAGCGCGCGCAGCTCGACGTCCTGTCCGCCGCTGGCGGCGGCCTGGGCCTTGAGCTGGTC
>JBJMSU010000030.1:0-46319 GCA_045801465.1 Xanthobacteraceae bacterium
GGGAACTTCAAATCGAAAAGCGGCACAAGAAGCAAATACTTGCTAGTGCCCCGTTGCTTTCGAAGTTCGTGTCCGAAGGAGGCTGCGATGTATCACGAACTTGGGAAGCGGGGCACTCGTCGGGATCTGCCGCCATTGAACTCGCCTGCCCTCTTCGCTATACGGGCAGCGCGGCCTTGTCAGCGCGAGGGGACTTAATCGAAGCGCCGGGATAAGGGGCTTTCCTCGATCCGGCATCACGCCGAACCACTAAACAATTCAGAGACTTGCCGATGTCATCGACGTTCGACACCGTGGCCAGCATCATTGCCGAGACGTGCGACATCCCGCGCGAGAACATCAAGCCAGAGAGCCACGCCATCGACGATCTCGGCATCGACAGCCTCGACTTTCTCGACATCGCTTTCGCCATCGATAAGGCCTTCGCCATCAAGCTGCCGCTCGAAAAGTGGACCCAGGAGGTCAACGACGGGGCGGCGACGACGGAGCAATATTTCGTCTTGAAGAATCTCTGCGCCCGCATCGACGACCTGGTCGCCGCCAAGGGAGCCGTAAGCACGTAAGTGACGGCATGCAGCTTGAGTATTTTCAGCTGATCGATCGCATCGTCGAGCTCGATCTCACCGATCGAACGATCCGCAGCGAGGCCAAGGTTCCGCTCACCAGCACGATCTTCGAAGGTCACTTTCCCGGCCATCCTCTGATGCCCGGCGTGCTGCTCATCGAAACCATGGCGCAGACCGCGGGTTGGCTCGTCATCGCGGTTACGCGCTTCCAGCGCATGCCGTTTCTCGCCGCCGTCAAGGAAGCCAAGCTGCGCACCTTCGTGACGCCGGGGCAGCTCCTGTCGGTTGCCGCCGAACTGGTGCACGAAGGCTCGGGCTATGCCATGACGGCGGCTCGCATCGCGGTCGACGGCAAATCCGTCTGCAACGCGGAGATCACCTTCAAGGTGACGAATTTTCCCAATGAGGAGTTCCGCGCCCGCATGCAGGAATGGGGCAAGCGTCTGCAGATCCCCATAGAGGCGCCTGCGAATGGCTGAGGCGGCGCGAGCAGTCCTGGTCACCGGCATCGGTCTCGTCTCGTGCCTCGGTGAAGGGCCGGACGCGCATTGGCAGCGGCTGATGCAGGCTCGCCCCTGCGCCGATACGACGACGTTCGCGCCTTATGTCGTGCATCCGCTCGCGCCGATCGAGCTCGACCGGCAGATCCCGAAAAAGGGCGACCAGCGCCAGATGGAGCCGTGGCAGCGCATCGGCACGTTCGCGGCCGGCCTGGCGCTGGATTCGGCGGGAGCCAAAGGCAACGCGGCGCTCCTCGCCCGCATGGATCTGATCGTGGCGGCCGGCGGCGGAGAACGCGACTACGCGGTCGACGCGGCCATTCTCACCGGGCTGCAAGGTGCCGAGCGTCCGGGCGTGTTCCTCAACGAACGGCTGATGAGCGATCTGCGTCCGACGCTGTTCCTCGCGCAGTTGTCGAACCTGCTCGCCGGCAACATCTCGATCGTGCATGGCGTGACCGGTTCTTCGCGCACCTTGATGGGCGAGGAATCGGCCGGGGTGGATGCGGTACGCATCGCGCTTGCCCGCATCGCATCGGGACAAAGCGAGATCGTCCTGGTCGGCGGCGCCCATAACGGCGAACGCCTGGACCTGCTGCTGCTCAGAGAGGCAGGCGGTTGCGCGTTGAAGGGAGATTTCGCGCCGGTTTTCGAGCGCAGCGGGCGTGGCGGAGGACTGGCAGGCGGATCCCTCGGCGCCTTTCTGGTGCTGGAATCCGCGGAACACGCGGCGGCGCGCGGCGCCCGGCCGCTGGCGCGATTGTCGCGCGTCCGCTCGGAGCGCACCAGTCGTCGCCCGGGAGAGACGCAGGCCGTGCTCGAACGCATGTGGACGGAGTTCGAGCCGTCGCTTGCGCCGAGCCGCTTTGCCCTCCTGTCGGGCGCGACCGGCGCCGAACCGGCCACTGCCGAGGAGCGTCGCTTCCTTCAAGCGCATCCAGGCGTTCCCGTCCGCGCGACCGGGACCTATATCGGGCATGCGTTCGATGCTCAATTTCCGATGAACCTGGCCCTTGCCACCCTGGCATTGGCGCACGGCCGGCTGTATCCCTCGTTCGGCAGCGTCGAGACCGACGGCGCGCACGCAGGACTGACGCAAATTGTCGTCACGTCGGTCGGTTACTGGCGTGGTGAAGGCATGGCGCTGATCGAAGCGCTGCCTTGAGGGAGACAATATGGTGTCGAGGCAGGATGGGGATCGCCGTCCGACCGTGGTGGTCACCGGCATGGGAATGGTCACGTCGCTCGGCGCCGGGCTTGAGGAAAACTGGGCAAAGCTGACCGCCGGCCAATCGGGGATCAAGCCGATTGCGCGTTTCCCGACCGAAGGATTGAAGACGACGATTGCCGGAACGATCGACTTCGTTCCGGTCGAGCCGTTCTGCTCGATCGAGCTCGGGGAACGATTGGCCGTCATGGCCATCGAGGAAGCCGTCACCCAATCAGGCGTCGGCCGCAAGGACGATTTTCCCGGACCCTTGTTCCTCGCCGTCGCTCCGGTCGAGTTCGAATGGGAGCACCGGCAGGCCTTCGCCGCCGCGGCGGCTCGCACGAATCAGCTCGATTACCAAAGCCTGCTGCGTGCGGCGTCGGGCGGCGGCTTCGCGGCGATCCATGAACGCTGCCTGTTCGGCTCGGTCGCCGAGCACTTGGCCGAGCATTTCGGCACCAAAGGCTCGCCCATCTCGCTGTCGACCGCGTGCGCGTCGGGCGCCACGGCCATTCAGCTCGGCGTCGAGGCGATCCGGCGCGGCGAGACCGATGCGGCCTTGTGCGTGGGAACCGATGCCTCGGTCAATCCGGAAGCGCTGATCCGCTTCTCGCTGTTGTCGGCGCTCTCCACCCAGAACGATCCGCCGCGGGCGGCGGCAAAACCCTTTGCCAAGAATCGCGACGGCTTCGTGATGGCCGAAGGCGCCGGTGCCCTCGTGCTCGAGAGCCTGGCGGCGGCGACGGCGCGCGGCGCGAGAATTCTCGGCGTCATCGAAGGGTGCGGCGAGATGGCGGATGCGTTTCATCGCACGCGCTCGAGTCCCGACGGCAAGCCGATCATCGGCTGCATGCGCAACGCGCTCGCCGATGCGGGGCGCGAGCCCGATGAAATCGACTACGTCAACCCGCATGGAACCGGCACGCCGGAGAACGACAAGATGGAACACGTCGGCGCCGCCGCCGTGTTCGGCGAACGCGCCAAACAGGTTCCCATGTCGTCGAACAAATCGATGATCGGCCACACGCTGTCGGCGGCCGGCACGGTGGAGGCGATCTTCACGCTGCTCACGCTGGAGCACCAACGCATCCCGCCGACCATCAACTACCTGGTTCCGGACCCGGCGATCCCGCTCGACGTGGTGCCGAACGTGGCGCGCGATGCGCGGGTGCGCTGCGCCCTTTCCAACTCGTTCGGGTTCGGCGGCCAGAACGTCTCGCTGGTGATGAGCCGAGAGCCGGCGTGAGCCGAGAGTAAGGCATGCGTGCACTCGCGCTCGTCGCCGACCGTCGGCTTGAGCTGACCGATGTCCCGCCGCCGCCGGCTCCCGCCGCCGGCGAGGTTCAGATTCGCGTCCGGGCGGTGGCGCTCAACCACATCGATCTGTGGGGCTTCCGCGGCATGGCTTTCGCCAAGCGCAACCTGCCGCTCGTGGTCGGCGCCGAAGCCGCCGGCGAGATCGCGGCCGTTGGCCCGGACGTGAGCGACCTGAAGGCAGGCGATCACGTCGTCATGTATGGGGCGATGACCTGCGGCACCTGCCCGGCCTGCCGCGAAGGGCGCGATAATCTGTGCGAGAACGTGGCCGGCATCATGGGATTTCATGTCGACGGCTTTGCCCGCGATGTCGTCAACCTGCCGGCCCGCCTCGCCATTCCGGTTCCCGCCGGCGTTGCGCTGCGCGATGCCGCCTGCGCGCCCATCGCATTCGCGACCGTCGAGCACATGCTGTTCGACAACGCCAGGCTCAAGGCCGGCGAGACCATCCTGGTCCATGCCGGCGGATCCGGCATCGGCACTGCGGCGATCCAGATGGCGAAGAGCATCGGCTGCACGGTGATCGCCACGGTCGGCGACGATGAGAAAGGACTCAAGGCCAAGGCGCTCGGCGCGGACTATGTCGTGAACTACCGCAATGACCGGTTCGAGCACGTGACGCGCAAGATCACGGCGAAGAAGGGAGTCGACGTCGTGTTCGAGCATGTAGGCGCCGACACCTTCAACGGCTCGCTGCTCTGCCTCAAGCGCGGGGGGCGGCTGGTGACGTGCGGCGCGACCTCGGGGCCGATCACCACTCTCAATCTCATGCAGCTGTTTCAGCAGCAATATCGCATCATCGGTTCGTTCGGCGCCTCGATGCGCAATATCCGCGATGCGCTGGCCAAAATGCAGGCGGGGTTGCGCCCAGTGATCGACACGGAGGTCGATCTCGCCGACTTCGGGCGCGGTCTCGAACGCCTCGAAAGCCGCCGGGTGTTCGGCAAGATCGTCGTGCAATTCTAGAACGGCGTGCGCGATGCGGACCGAATCAGGACGCTTGGGCGCACGAGTGCGATCACGGTTGAAGGCGGTCGTCGATGCAGTTGCCGGCCGGCTCGCCGTGCGGCTCCTGAGGGCGATCCGGCGCACCGATCCGGACCGCATGGCCGATCGCAGCGCTGCCTTTCTGCGGCGCGTCGGGCCGTTCTTTCCCGAGCATCGCATCGGCCGCGCCAACCTCGCGGCCGCCTTTCCGGAAAAATCCGTGGCCGAGATCGAGCAAATCCTCAAGGGCGTGTGGGACAATCTCGGACGACTGGCGGCCGAGTACGCGCATCTCGACCGCTTGTGGGACTGCGATCTCGATCACCCCTCCTCGCGCCGCATCGAGATTGCACCCGAGACGATCGCTCGCTTCCGGCGACTGCG
Source organism: Xanthobacteraceae bacterium (assembly GCA_045801465.1). Lineage (GTDB taxonomy): Bacteria > Pseudomonadota > Alphaproteobacteria > Rhizobiales > Xanthobacteraceae > DATFWC01. The sequence continues at coordinate 4,965 of JBJMSU010000030.1, forward strand.
CGACGACGGCAAGCCGGCGCTCGTATTTGCCGCCCATCTCGCCAACTGGGAGCTGCCGGCGCTGGCCGCCTCGGCTTACGGCCTCGAAGCCGCGGTCCTTTTTCGCGCGCCCAATATCGGCAATGTTGCCGCCGCGGTGAGCGAGATCCGCGCCCCCAACATGGGAAACCTGATCTCGACCGGGATCAGCGCACCGAGCGCGGTGGCCGCCGCGCTCGAGCGCGGGCTGCACGTCGGCATCCTGGTCGACCAATTTTACTATCACGGGGTGGAGGTCGAGTTCTTCGGACGGCGGTGCAAGGCCAATCCCATGGTGGCGCGATTGGCGCGCCATTTCGAGTGCCCGATCCACGGCACGCGCGTAATCCGCCTGCCCGATCATCGATTTCGCGTCGAGCTCACCGAGGAAATTTCGACGCCGCGCGACAGCGAGGGCCGCATCGACGTGCAGGCGACGACGCAGACGATCAACACGATCGTCGAGGGCTGGGTGCGCGAGCATCCCGAGCAATGGCTGTGGCTGCATCGGCGATGGCGTTGAAAGGGCAGCCGTGTTATGGCCATGAACGTCCGCCATTTGGGGGGCTCGGCCGGACCATCGACCGGTCACGGGAGGGGAAATGCCGGCGCCGCGCGCATGCAACGTGCTCCTGATCTATCCCCGTTTCTCATCGGGAACGTTCTGGAACTTCGAAGCGGCATGCAAGCTCTTCGGCGCCCGCTACCCTGCGGCTCCGCTCGGACTGATCACCGTGGCGGCGTTGCTGCCGGCAGCATGGACGATCCGTCTTGTCGATCGCAACGTGGAGGAACTGGCCGACAGCGACCTCGAATGGGCCGACCTCGTCATGACTGGCGGCATGCTGCCGCAGCAATACGATCTCATCGAGGTCATCGACCTCTGCCGTGAGCGCGAAAAGCCGATCGCGATCGGCGGTCCTGCCGTCACGTCGAGCCCGCATATCTATGCCAGGGCCAACTTCCGGGTCCTCGGCGAAGCCGAGGGGATCATCGACAAATTCATCGCCGCATGGGAGGCGGGAGCGCGAGAGGGAATCTTCGAGGCCGAGAAGTTCCAGGTGGACGTGACCAAGAGCCCGATCCCGCGCTTCGACCTGCTGAAGTTCGATCATTATCTCCATATCGGCGTGCAGTTCTCGCGCGGTTGTCCGTTCACCTGCGAGTTCTGCGACATCATCGAGCTGTATGGGCGGGTGCCGCGCGCCAAGACCAATGCGCAGATGCTGAACGAGCTCTCGGCGCTCTATCGGCTCGGCTACCGCGGCCATGTGGATTTCGTGGACGACAACCTCATCGGCAACAAGAAGGCCGTGAAGGCCTTCCTGCCCGACCTGCGCGACTGGCTCGACGAGCATGGCTGCCCGTTCGAGTTCACGACCGAAGCCTCGATCAATATGGCCGACGATGCCGAGCTGTTGCGGCGCATGAACGAGGCGAACTTCGTCGGCGTATTCGTAGGGATCGAAAGTCCCGACCCGGAGACCTTGGTCCAGACGCGCAAAAAGCAAAATACGCGGCGCAGCCTGGTGGAGAGCATCCACAAGATTTATGCTGCCGGCCTGTTCGTCACCGCGGGATTCATCGTCGGCTTCGACAGCGAAAAAGGCTCGGTGGCGGGCGCGATCGTCGAGCTGATCGAGGACGCGGCAATTCCGGTCTGCATGGTGGGCTTGCTCTTTGCGCTCCCGCACACGCAACTCACCCGCAGGCTGGCCAAGGAAGGACGGCTGCATCCGGAGCCCGAGCGATACCCGGCCGGAAGCGCGGACCAGTGCACCCAGGGCCTGAACTTCGACACGCTGCGGCCGCGGCAGGACATCCTTCTCGACTACAAGCGCGTCCTGGAGCGAATCTACGATCCGGTCGCGTACGCGGGTCGGCTCAAGCGGCTGGCCGCGCTGCTGGACAATTCCGGCCGCCAGCGGCGAACCCGAGCCGGCGACGCGCGGCGCGGGTTCAGCAGCACGGAAATTCTCCATCGGATCATCAGCAATCTGCCCGAGCCGCGCGAGGTGTTTTCGCGAACGCTGACCCACTGCATCTCGACCAACCCGCGGTCGGCCCGCTGGATCATCGCGCTGATGGCCCTCTACCTCCATCTCGGACCGTTCTCGCGCTATCTGGTCCAGCAGATCGACGAGAAGATCCAGGAGCTCGACACGGACGCGCGCGATCCGCGCAGAACGGCCGAGCCGCCGCGGGCGATCCCGGCATGAAGGCCTGCCCGATGTTCCTGGGCGCGGGCGCTGTCACTTTCCGGTCTTGACCTTGGTCCACAACCGGTTCGTCAGGCGCAGCGTCTTCTGATCCTGCGGCGTGATGGTGTAGAGACGCTGCATGGTGGCGGCATCCGGATAAATGGACGGATCCTCGAGCACCGCCTTACTGATGAATTTCTGGCTGGCGAGATTGCCGTTGGCGTACGAGACGTAGGCGGAGTTGCGCGCGGCGATTTCGGGCCGCAGCAGGTAATCGATCAAGGCGTGGGCGGCGTCTGGATTCTTGGCGTCCTTCGGGATCGCCAGGTTGTCGAAGAACATCTGCGCCCCCTCCTTGGGGATCGAATAGCCGATCTCGATGCCGGTTTTGGCCTCGGCGGCGCGCTTCTGTGCCTGCTTGATGTCGCCCGACCAGCCGACCACCAGACAGATTTCTCCCCCCGCGAGCGCGTTGAGGTATTCCGACGAATGGAACTTGCGCACCGACGGCCGCACCTTGGTAACGAGATCGGCCGCCTTCTGCAGATCGGCCGCATCCTTGCTGTTCGGATTGAGGCCGAGATAGTTCAGCGCGGCCGGAAAAATGTCGTCGGAGGAATCGAGCATGTAGACGCCGCAATCCTTGAACTTGGCGAGGTTGTCCGCATTGAACACGAGCTCCCAGCTGTCGATCTTGAAGTCAGGTCCCAGAATGTCGCGCGCCTTGTTGACGTTGTAGCCGATGCCGGTCGTCCCCCACATGTAATTGACGGCGTATTGGTTTCCGGGATCGTAGGCGGCCAGCCGTTTGGCGATGTCCGGCCACACGTTCGCGAGATTGGGCAGCTTCGACTTGTCGAGCTTGTGGAACACGCCGGCCTTGATCTGACGCTCGAGGAAATAGGCGGTCGGAACCACGACGTCGTAGCCGGATTTCCCGGCCAGCAGCTTGGTCTCGAGAATCTCGTTGGCATCGAAAGTATCGTAGGTCACCTCGATGCCGGTCTCGCGGGTGAAATCCTTCAGCACCGCCGGATCGATGTAGTCGGACCAATTGTAGAAATTGACCCGCTTCTGCTGCGCCTGCGCCACGTTTGCTGCGAACAGGACGAGCGCAGCCGCCAGCGCGGCGGAAACGAAGCGCACGCGACGCATGGATCGATCTCCTGATGTTGTGCCGGTCATGCGGTGTGCCTTAGCGCGCCGGCGAGACGATCGAGAGCGGCATCGAGGGTCTGATCGCGCTTGGCGAAGCAGAAGCGCACCACCGAGCGGATCGGGTCCGCGGCGTAGAAGGCCGACACCGGAATGGCCGCAACCTTGTGCTCGACCACGAGCCGCTTGCAGAACGTCTCGTCGTCTTCGTTGCGCCCAAGGGGGCCAAGATCGACGTTGAGGAAATAGGTGCCCTGGGCGTCGAGCACCGGAAAGCCCAGCCGCTCGAGGCCTTGGGCGAAGCGATCGCGACTTCTTTGCAATCCCCGGCGCATGTCCTCGAAATAGTCGTCGCTCTTGCTCAAGCCGTAGGCGACCGCCGCCTGCAGGTTCGGCGGCGTCGTGAAGGTGATGAACTGGTGTGCCTTGGCGAGCACGCGCAGGATCGGCGGCGCGGCACAGACGAAACCCACCTTCCATCCAGTCAGCGAGAAGATCTTTCCTGCCGATCCGATTTTCACGCAGCGCTCGCGCATGCCCGGCAGGGCGATCAGCGGCACGTGGCGCCGGCCGTCGAACATGACGTGCTCCCACACCTCGTCGCACACCGCAATCGCATTGAATCTCTGGCACATCCGCGCCAGCAGCTCGAGCTCGGCGCGGCCGTAGACGGTCCCCGACGGATTGAGCGGATTGTTGAAGAGCACGACCTTGGTCTTACGTGTGAAGGCGGCCGCGAGCATCTCCTCGTCGAAGCGCCAGTGCGGCGGCTCCAGCCGGACGAAGCGCGGGATGCCGCCGGCCCGCTTCACCAGCGGCAGATAGGCGTCGTAGAGCGGCTGGAACAATACGACCTCGTCGCCCGGCTCGATCACGGCCAGCAGCGCTCCGGCGAGAGCCTCGGTCGCGCCGGACGTCACCATGATCTCGCGCTCGGGATCGAGATCGAGCCCCTGCCAATGCCGGTAGTGTGCCGAGATGGCTTGGCGCAATTCCGGAATGCCCAGCATCGATGGATATTGATTCCATCCGTCCACAATGGCCTCGGCGGCCTTGCGCCGCACGTCCTCGGGACCGGCGTCGTCGGGAAATCCCTGTCCCAGATTGATCGCGGCATTCTCGCGCGCGAGCTGCGACATGACCTCGAAGACGGAGACGGGAAGATCGGCAAAGACGGGGTTCATTACGGCAGGCTCGATTGCAGGAAGCGGGTTCTACACGATCGCCGCGCATAGGTCATGACTATCGTTGCTCATCTGGCGCCATGGCGCCAAGCGCCGACGGGTGCTAGACTCTTGTATCGACTGCATCGAGCGTCCGCCGAAGACGTCGAGGGAGGGAAACCATGATCAAAAAATCGTCTGCATTCGTCGCTCTCATACTGGCGACGGGGTTCTTGCCCACGGCACCTGCGCTCGGTCAGGACGAGACCGATACACGGCTCGGCACGGTGCACTTCGCAACCTCGTGCAACGAGGTGGCGCAGCGCCGCTTCGATCGCGCCATGCGCTATCAGCATTCGTTCTGGTACCTCAACGCCAAAGAGGTCTTCGAAGAGGTGCTGAAGGCCGATCCGACCTGCGCCATGGCCCAATGGGGCATCGCGTTGACCCTGCTCGACAATCCGCACAACGCGATCCCACGACCGAACCTCGCGCCCGGCCTCGCCGCCATCCAGAGGGCCAAAGCAATGGGCGCCAAGACCGAGCGCGAGCGCGACTACATCGACGCGTTGATGCTGATGTACGCCGACTACGACAAGCTCAGCCATGTCCAGCGCATCCGCGCGTTCCGCGACGCGCAGGAGAAGATCGCGGCGAAATATCCGGACGACGATGAGGCGCAGATCGCCTACGCCATCACGCTCAACACCTCGGCCGATCCCAACGACAAGACGTACGCCCAGCAGACCAAGGGCGCCGCCATCCTCGAGCCACTCTCCAAGCGCCTGCCCCGACACCCGGGCGTCACGCACTATTTGATCCACCTCTACGACTATCCAGAGACCGCCGCGAAAGGCCTCGAAGCGGCCAACCGCTACGCCAAGGTCGCGCCGGCCGCCCCGCACGCCCAGCACATGCCGTCGCACATCTACACCCGCGTCGGCTACTGGAAGGAGTCGATCGATTCCAACATCGCCTCGGTGAAGGCCGCCAAGGCGGAGAAGTCGGTCGGCAACTATCTGCACGCCCAGGATTACATGGTCTATGCCCACCTCCAGCTCGGCCAGGACAAGCAGGCGCACGCCGTCATCGACGAGATGATGCGCGAGACCGACTTCAAAGCGACCGTCTCGGCCGCCGACTATGCACTGGCAGCCTCGCCGGCGCGCTATGCGGTCGAGCGCGGGGACTGGGCGGGCGCATCGCAGCTTGCGGTCCGGCCGAGCACCTACAACTACGTCATGGCGATGTCGCACTTTGCCCGGGCGATCGGAGCCGCGCGTTCCGGCAAGCCGGAAGACGCCAAGCCCGACGTCGCCAAGCTTGCCGAGCTGCGCGACAAGCTGCGCGAAGCCAAGGACGCCTATTGGTCGGAGATCGTCGATATCCAGCGGCAGGTCGCCGCCGCCTGGGTGCTGCACGCCGAAGGCAAGCACGACGCGCTGAAGGCCATGAGCGCGGCGGCGGACGCCGAGGATAAAACCGAGAAGTCTCCGGTCACGCCGGGCCCGCTGGCACCCGCGCGCGAGCTCTACGGCGCCATGCTGCTCGAGCTGGGCAAACCTGCGGAGGCGCTCGCCGCCTTCGAGGCGACATTGAAGAAGGAACCGAACCGGCTCGGCGCGATGCTGGGTGCGGCCAGGGCCGCCGCCAAAGCAGGCAATTCCGCCAAGGCGGAGCAACACTACCGCGCCGCGGTCGCGCTCACCGAGAGCGCCGATCCGGTGCGAACCGAGATCGCGGAGGCGCGCGCCTTTCTGGCGAAGCAAAACTGAAGGGCTCGCCCGAGCCCGAACTGACCAAGCTGTCCGGCGTTCAGCCTTCGGTCGGCAGGCCGGCCGCCTTCCAGGCCAGGATACCGCCGGCGAGATGGGCGTCGTAGGGCAATCCTTGGTCCTGCAATGCGAGCGAGAGCCGCGCCGAGCGGTTGCCGGACCGGCAGGTGAACACGACCTCCTTGCCTTGCGGGTCGAGATCGTCCGGATCGAAGGTGGACATCGGCAGCTCCACCGCGTCGGGAAACCGCTCAACTGCGGTTTCGTTCGGCTCGCGGATATCGACCAGCAGCATGCGGCCGTCCTCGACGCCTTGCGCGACCTCCTGCGGGGTCAGGTCGCGCACGCGACCCCCATGATCGAATCCCGACATCGGCCACCTCTCGGAACAACAATCGCCAGGAAGTAGAGGTGACGCTCCGCCCGCGCGGAATCAAGAGGCTACAGATTGACCGGGATCGATACCGTGAGCAGCGCGCCGTATTGCAGGTTGCCGTCCTTCTGGCCCAGGTTCCCCTGCAATCCGAAGGTCGCGTTGCGGGTCTTGTATTCGGCAGAGGCCGTCCCGCTGAGGATGTTGTCCTGGATTTTGGCGCCAAGGCCGAGATTGAATTTGCCCGCCTGGTAGCCGACCTTCAGTCCCAGATCGACGACCTGCTTTTGCGGCTTCGCCGTGCCGGAAAGGTCGACGCTGAACTGGCCGGCCTTGAGGACGGCACCGCCTTCAGCCTGCTGCACCTTGGCGTCCTGCGCCAGCACGCCGAAGCGAAGGTCGAGCTTGACCTGCTCCCATTTCAGGGTGCCGAACACGCGGGCGCCGAGGATCCTGGCATCCGGCTGAAAGTCCCACAGGCCGGCCTTGATGGTGAGCTTGCCGACCTGCAGAACCTCGAATTCCTTGCCCTTCAGCGGATCGAGGGCGGCGTTCAGCAAGGTTCCGCCGGTCTTGGTGATGTAGAGCGCGCTCGCGCTGCCGAGCACCAGGGCGGCACCGACGACGTAAAGAACGTTCTTGTTTTTGTCGATCCAGACGCCGAGCGAGGAATGCTTGGCGGCCTTCTGGAAGGCCTCGATGCTCTCCTGCAGCTGCTTGTAGGCGGACGTCGCCTTGACCTTTTCCATCAACTCCTTGGTGGCGGCGTCCGTCACGCCGGTCCGCAGCGCGTCCGCCAGCTTCTTGGCCTCCTCGTCGGAGACGACGGTGTTGTTCCCGATTGCCGACTTGCTTTTGGCGAAGTCGAGCAGGCTCTTGGTGATCGCCTTCTGCACCGCAGGGCTCAGCAACGCCTTTTGAATCTGCTCGGGCAGGCTTGCGATCTCGGCATCGACGAGATCGAAGGCGAGAACGATCACCTGATGCGCCGCGTCGATGACGTCGGTATCGGGCTCGGCCATGGCTGAAATTCTCCCCGCGTTATTGCGCAGCGTGCACTTGATCCGGCTGACGGCTGTCGCTCCACTGGCTGTTGACAGCTTGGTGTCGCAATTTCGACGAAAGTTCAAATGAAATGCACAGGTTTTCAAAAAAATGACGCGCCACGCCGCCCGCGGCCGCCGCTGCTGGAGGAGCCTAAGGCTGCGGCACGAACGCCTGGTAAAAGCTCTCCTGGTCGCCGGCGCGCCGGAGTTCCTCCAGGACGGCGGCGTCCCGCAGATCCAGCATTGGTATGCTCCCCGGTGAGAGGCCTTACCGCGAAGGAATACGCTTGCCGCTTGCGGCGGGTTGCAGGTCGGTCAAACGGCCCGAACGATTTCATGGATCGCAGCGCGCGGGCTTACGTGGCTCCCGCCGCCGTATAGTTTCGGGAGGGGAAGCGAAGGCGAAGTTGTAGGAATCCCATAAAGACGCGATATGCTGCGCGGAGAGAAGGCGTACGGCCGGCAAACGATTGTCGGCTCAGCATTCGTTCGGGTCACACCTGCAGGCAGAGCGCCATGGATGGCTCTGTGCCGGACGTGCGGCGGAATGGGGCGGCTCCTGCAATGAAGGAACCAAGATGAGGAGTCCTATGAACCGTCGCGTGTCGCGGACGGGCGCGTTGGCGGCCGGGCTCTTGATGCTTCTGTGCGGGGCCGCCGCGGCGCAGGATGCCGTGAAGGTGGCCATCGGGCAGCGCGGCGGGTGGGAGCAATGCGTCTCGGAGCTCGGCCACAACAAGGGGATCTTCAAGCGGCACGGACTCCTCGTCGAAACCCTCTACACGCAGGGCAGCGCCGAGACGATGCAGTCGGTGATCTCCAACAGCGTCGACATCGGCATCGGGATCGGCACGCACGGGATGTTGGGCGCCTTCGTGAAAGGTGCGCCGATCCGCGCGATCGGCGCGTCGTTCACCAGCGCCGACGAACAGTTCTACTACGTGCCGGCGGATTCGCCGATCCGCAGCATGAAGGAGGCTGAAGGCAAGACGATTGCGGTTTCGACCACGGGCTCGGCGTCACATATGTTCGCGCTGGCGCTCGGCCGGCATTTCGGCGTCACGCTCAAGCCGCAGCCCACCGGGGCCTACGCGGCGACCTTGACCCAGACCCTGACGAAGCAGGTCGACATCGGCTTCTCGCAAGCGCCGTTCAATCTCAATTACGTCGATGAAGGACGCATCCGCATCATCGCACGCGGCAGCGAGGTGCCCGAATTACGCGACATGACGAGCCGGCTGATCGTGGTCAATGCGGCCGGCCTCGAACGGCGCCGCGACGTCCTCAAGCGTTTCATGCTCGGCTACCGGGAGACGCTCGATTGGCTGTATTCCGACCCGGAGGCGATCAAGGCCTATGCGGCGTGGTCGGGCTTGCCGGAGTCGATTGCCAAACGGGCGCCGGAGTTCATGACGCGGCACAACATGGAGCCGACCCGCATCGCCGGTCTCGACGGCATCGTCGCCGATGCGATCCAGTTCAAATACATTCCCGGCCCGCTCAACGAAACGCAAATCAAGGAGGCGCTGCAGGTCGACGCGGTGCGCTGATTCTTATGCGACCGGTCAGCCGACCTGTCTCAGATCGTCACCTGCGTGCCGACCTCCACCACGCGGCCGGTCGGAATCTGAAAGAAGTCGCTGGCGTCGCTGGCGGACTTGGCCAGTCCGATGAACAGCCGGTCTTGCCAGCGCGGCATGCCGGACTGTGCGGCGGGCTTGAGCGCGCGCCGCGAGAGGAAGAACGACGTCGACATGATGTCGAAGTGCCAGCCGTGCTTGCGCGCGACCGCCAGCGCCTTCGGCACGTTCGGCGTCTCCATATAGCCGAAGCGGAGCGCCACCAGAGTGAAACGCGGCGTGATCTGCCGCATCTGCACCCGCTCCTCGTCGATCACACGCGGCGTGTCCGCCGTCACGATGGTGAGGACGACATTGTGCTCGTGCAGTACCTTGTTGTGCTTGAGATTGTGCAACAGCGCCGTGGGCGTAAAGTCGGGATCGCTGGTGAGGAATACGGCCGTGCCGGGAACCGTATGCGGGGGTTTCTTTTCCAGGCTCTTGAGCAACGTCTCGAGCGGGACTTCGATGCGGCGCGTCTTCTGCGCGAGCAGACGCGAGCCCCGCTGCCACGTCAGGATGAGGAGCACCATGGCGATGCCGAACAGGAGCGGCGCCCACGCGCCCTCAAAGAGCTTCAGCAGGTTGGCGGAAAAGAACGTGGCGTCGACCAGAATAAGCGGCGCGACCAGGAAGAACGTCGACCAGAAGTTCCACCGCCATAGCTTCCAGATCACGATGAAGGCGAGCAGCCCATCCACCACCATCGTCATGGTGACGGCGATGCCGTAGGCGGACGCGAGCGCGCTCGACGTATGGAACATGGCGACCAGCATCAGCACGCCGACCAGCAAGGACGTGGTGACGCGGGGAATGTAAATCTGCCCCGACAGGGTTTCCGACGTGTGCAGAATGGTCAGCCGCGGCAGCAGCCCGAGCTGGATCGCCTGGCGCACCAGCGAATAGGCGCCCGTGATCACCGCCTGGCTGGCAATCACGGTCGCGGCCGTCGCCAGCACGACCATGGGCAACAGCAGCGGCTCCGGCATCAGGCGATAGAACGGATTCTCGATCGCGGCCGGATTGGCGAGGACCAGCGCGCCTTGGCCGAAATAGTTGATGACAAGCGAAGGGAGCACAAAACCGAGCCAGGCGTATTGGATCGGCTTGCGCCCGAAATGGCCGAGGTCGGCATAGAGCGCTTCGCCGCCGGTGACGGCGAGAAAGACCAGGCCGAGCGCGACCAGACCGATATGCCCATGATCTAGAAGGAAACCGATCCCGTAGCTCGGATCGATTGCCGCGAGCACGCCGGGATCGTCGCGTATATGAACGAGACCCGACACAGCGAGCGTGGCAAACCACACCACCATCACGGGTCCGAAAAAAGCCGCGACCTTCGCGGTGCCGCGGCGCTGGACGGCGAACAGGGCGATCAGAATCGCCACCGTGAGCGGCAGCACCAGGTGCTGAAACGCCGGAATCGCGACTTTGAGACCCTCCACCGCCGAGAGCACCGAAATGGCCGGCGTGATCACCGAGTCGCCGAGGAACATCGAAGCGCCGACAATGCCGATCAGGGTCACCAGCGCGGTCCGCCGGCCAAGCCCGCGAAACGCCAAGGCCATAAGGGAGAGCGTGCCGCCCTCGCCGTTGTTGTCGGCGCGCAGCAGGATCAGCACGTATTTGAGCGTCACGACGATGATCAGCGCCCACAGGATCAGCGAGAGGACGCCGAGAACGTTGGCCCGCGTGATCTCGCCCGCCTCGCTGGCGGCAACCACCGCCTCGCGAAAGGCATAGAGCGGGCTCGTGCCAATATCGCCGTAGACGACGCCGAGGCTGCCGAGGGTCAAGGTCCAGAAGCTGGCGCCGGCATGGGCTTCCCCATCGGCTGCGGATGCCGCAGGTGGCAGCGTGACTTGAGGCGCGACCTTCGCCATGGGAGGCGATGTTCCCCAGCAAAAGGGCGCCCTTATAGCACCGCAGACGGGCGGGCAACAGCTGAGAGGAGCGAATGGCGAATGGCGAATGGCGAATAGTGAAAAAGCGACGCAGCTCTACTCGCTGCTCGTTGGCGAATGAGGAGCGAATGGTGAGCGATTGCGATTCCCCGCGCTCTATTCGCCATTCGCCATTCGCTATTCGCTATTCCCCTTCAGGGCGCGAAGCCGGGAGGCAATGGCGGATCGCCGCGCATCAGCATGATGGTGATGCGGCGATTTGCTGCAATAGACGGATCGTCAGGAAACAACGGCTGGGTATCGGCCTTGCCGGCCACCATGAACATGCTGTTGTTCGGCACCCCTTCCTGCTCGAGAATCTGCCGCACGCTGTTGGCGCGGTCGGCGGACAATTCCCAGGCGCCATATCCCGGCCGCGACGGCAGACGCGTTGCCGACGTGTGACCGGTAATCGTGATCCGGTGCGGCAGGAGCTTGATCTGGCTGGCGAGCTTCTCGATGAGACGGCGCGTGCGCTCATAAGGTTCCTTGCCGCCTTCGGCGAACATCGAGCGGCCGTCGTGGTCGACGATCTCGATGTTGAGCCCGTCCTTGTTCTGCTCGAACATCACCTGGGTGGAGATTTCGGCGAGCTCGGGCAAGGTCTGCAAGGCTTGCCGCAGCGAGGCGGTGGCGAGCGCAAAGGCGTGGTCCTGCTGCAGCTTGTTTGCCTGTTTGGAGCGTTGCTGCTCTTCCTTTGCCATCGAGTCGGGGTTGTCTTCGTTGTTCGGCGTGATGCTCTTCGGCTTCTTGCGACTCGGCAGGCCCTCGATCTCGCGGATGCCGGAAAAGCGGTTCTCGGTCTGCACGCCGAAGGCTTCGCGCATCGAGCCGGCCATGATCTGCAGCTGTTTCTGATCCTGGGTCGAGAAAGCCACCAGCATGACGAAAAAGCTGACGAGCAGACCCATCAGGTCGGCAAACGTCACGAACCAGCCGTGACCGCCGTGTGCCGCTTCCTTGCGCCTGGCCATCGCGTGTTCCGTTCGGGCTTATCCGCTGCTCACGCCGGAACCGTCTCCGGCGAGTCGCGATGCTTCTCGGGCAGATAGGCGAGCAGCATTTCGCGCACGAGCGCCGGGCTCTTGGCGTCGCGGATCATCAGGATGCCGTCGATGATCAGGGTGCGGTTGATCTCCTCGTCGACCAGCTTGAGATGCAGCTTGTCGGCGAGCGGCAGGCAGAACAGGTTGGCCACGGCAGCGCCGTAGAAGGTCGCGAGCAGTGCCACCGCCATATAGGGGCCGAGCTTGGACGGGTCGGTCATGTTGGCGAACATCTGCACCATGCCGATGAGCGTGCCGACCATGCCGAATGCCGGCGCGCAGTCGCCGACCGCACGGTAGATTTTCTGCCCCTCGTCCAGGTGGGTGAGAAAATTGTCGCGATCGCGCTCGAGATTGTCGCGGATGAACTCGGAGTCGTAGCCGTCGGCGACGAAGCGGATGCCCTTGGCCAGGAACGGATCACCGATCTCGATCTTCTCCAGCCCGATCGGCCCCTGCTTGCGCGCGACCTCGGCCAGTCCGGCGATCTGATCGACGAGCTCACGCTGGCTCATGCGGCGCAGCGTAAAGGCAAATTTCGCGCCGAGCGGCAGGCCGTGAAAAATGGAGGACAGGGGAAAGCGGATGAGGGTTGCGGCAAACGAGCCGCCGAAGATCACGATGAAGGCATGGACGTCCAGGAACATGCGGAGATCGCCGCCCATCAGGATGAGACTGACGACGACGAGGGCTCCGGCAACAAGACCGAGGCTTGTTGCGATATCCATGGAAGAACTCCGAACCTGAACGCAACCGCGCCGTCCCACCCAGCGCCGGTCCCGACGCTAGCCCGGCGCGCTTAAAGTTACGTAAAGCTTGCAGAAACCGCCGCCGAACGGGCCCAACTCATTGCTTGGGCTCAGGTCCTGGACGCGACATAATCGTTGCTCCCGACCCGGGACGCTTCCCGTACGGCACGGGCTGCGGTATGCACGTTACAATCGAGGGGTCCGAGAGCAGGAGGACCGTCATGCGCGAAATCGGCCACTTCATCGGCGGCAAGAAGGTGAAGGGAACCTCAGGGCGCTACGGCGACGTCTTCAATCCCGCGACCGGCGAGGTCCAGGCCAAGGTCGCCTTTGCCAAGCACGCCGAAGTCGAGCACGCGATTGGGGTCGCCGAGGTGGCGCAGCGCGCCTGGGCGGCGACCAATCCGCAGCGCCGCGCCCGGGTGCTGTTCAAGTTCCTCGAACTCGCCCAGAAGGAGTTCGATAACCTCGCCGCGCTGCTGTCATCCGAGCACGGCAAGACCATCGCGGATTCCAAGGGCGACATCCAACGCGGCCTCGAAGTGGTGGAGTTCGCCTGCGGCATCCCGCACCTTCTGAAGGGGGAATTCACCGAGGGCGCGGGTCCTGGGATTGACCTCTATTCGATCCGCCAGCCGCTCGGCGTCGTCGCCGGCATCACGCCGTTCAATTTCCCCGCCATGATCCCGATGTGGAAGTTCGCCCCGGCACTGGCCTGCGGCAATGCCTTCATCCTCAAGCCATCGGAGCGCGACCCATCGGTGCCGATACGGCTCGCCGAACTGCTCATGGAAGCCGGATTGCCGGCCGGCGTGCTCAACGTCGTCAACGGCGACAAGGAGGCGGTCGACACCATTCTCGGCGACGCCCGCGTCAAGGCGGTCGGCTTCGTGGGCTCCTCGGCGGTCGCCGAGTACATCTACACAACCGGGACCGCCAACGGCAAACGCGTCCAGTGTTTCGGCGGCGCCAAGAACCACATGATCGTCATGCCCGACGCCGACATGGACCAGGCGGTGGATGCGTTGGTGGGAGCCGGCTATGGCTCGGCGGGCGAGCGCTGCATGGCGGTTTCGGTCGCCGTGCCGGTCGGCAAAAAGACCGGCGACATCCTGGTCGAGAAGCTCATTCCCCGCGTCGAGAGCCTGAAGATCGGCCCGGCAACCGACCCGCAGGCCGACTACGGCCCGCTCGTCACCAAGGCGCAGCTGGAAAAGGTGAAAAATTACGTCGACATCGGCGTCAAGGAAGGCGCCAAGCTCGTCGTCGACGGCCGCAATTTCAAGCTCCAGGGCTATGAGAACGGCCATTTCATGAGCGGCTGCCTGTTCGACGAGGTCACTCCGTCGATGCGCATCTACAAGGAGGAGATTTTCGGACCCGTCCTTTCCGTGGTGCGCGCCAAGGACTACGAGGAAGCGCTGCGGCTTCCATCGGAGCACGAATACGGCAATGGCGTCGCCATTTTCACCCGCGACGGAGATACGGCGCGCGACTTCACGAGCCGGGTCGAAGTCGGCATGGTGGGGGTCAATTTCGCGATCCCGGTGCCGCTCGCCTATCACAGCTTCGGCGGATGGAAACGCTCGGGGTTCGGCGATCTCAACCAGCACGGCCCCGACTCGATCCGCTTCTATACAAAGACCAAGACGGTGACCTCGCGCTGGCCTTCAGGTACCAAGGAAGGCGCCGAGTTCGTCATCCCGACGATGAAGTGAGGTCCAGTTGCGCGTGAGCCGAGCGAGGGACGAGGCGTGGCGGGCGATGCGCCCGCTCGCCATCCTGGCGATCATCGCCGTGCTCACCGGTTGCGCGGAGCGCATCAGCTTCGGCGGCAGCAGCAGCTCTGTCGGGACGGAGGCGCTGCCGGCAGCCCCCACCGGCCCGGTCAGCACCGAGCCGCTCGCCACCACGGGCGGGCCAAGGACACCGCCGCCCGTCAATATGGCCGGGCGCTGGACGCTCACATCACCTGGCGGCGGCGGATGTGCGATGAATTTCGGCGCCGCCCCCGGCGCTGCCGAGGGCACGATTGCGCCGGAAGGCGGCTGTCCGGGAAATTTCTTCACCAGCCGCAAGTGGGTGTTCGAGGATAACGGACTGGTGATCCGCGATCATACCGGCCAGCCGCTGGCGCGGCTTGCGCTCGGAGCAGCGGGACGGTTCGACGGCCAAGCCTCGAGCGGCCAGCCGGTCGCGCTGGCGCGTTAGAGATGATCCCGAAAAAGCTTGGCCCGGACTCGATCCGGGCTGAATACCGGCTTTCGGAAAAGATCATGCTGCAACAATACGCTGGAAAACGGCAGGTCTAATCGTTCACGGGCGAGGCCTTCACCGGCCGGGGAAACACGTCCTCCACCTCCGACGGCAAAATGGCTTTGATGTTGGGCATCTTCGCCACAGCCGACAGGGTATCGACATCGGCCTTGAGCGAGAATGATTTCGCAAGCCCGTGTATCTTGCCGAGTTCGGCTGCCGCGTGTTCGCCAACCTTCTTTTTGGCGGCCGTTATCATCTGTCTGGCCAAATCGGGCAGCTGTTCTGCGGGCACGTCGTCACTCAGGAACACGTGAGCCTGGACCGGCTTTCCCTTTCCAGACTCGCGCAGCCGTGCCAGCACTTCAGGAATCGTCCATTCGGACGAGGATTCGCCCGATTTCATGACCGACCTCCATGGGCTCGCCCCCATATAGGCGCAACCGGGGCAAATACCATCTGGCGATCCCGGAGTCCCGTCATTTTATCGTCAGCGTCTACGCCGCGACCTTCCAGCGGCGGCGCGCCGTTTGGGCGGACGCTTGGAACGAGCGCCGCGCAAATGTCGAGGGACTTTCGCAGTCGGGGCACGCTTTCGCCGCCGCCGAGTTGTTTTGGCCGCAGGTCGGCGGGCGACAGCCACAGGAGGACGTCCCGTCAAAATCGTGAATGCCGCGACGGCGTCGGGAACGCCGCGGTTTGCCCGCTCTTTCAGCATTCCCGACGGCAGTTGGCAGGAGGACAGGATCGCCTGCTCCAGTTCATTGACCGTTGCGGTCGGCTTAGCCTGCAGAAGCAAGGCCGCCAACCCGGCGACGTGAGGGGTTGCCATCGAGCTTCCGCTCATTTCCGCGTAGCGATTGCTCGGCGCACAGGAGGTGACGTCGACGCCGGGCGCCGCGAGATCGGGAACAAGCGGGTCGTCGGTGCGCTGGAAGGCCTGGCTGCCGGAAAAATCCGCCACGATGTTTTGCCGACTCATCGCGCCGACGGAGAGCACGTTGTCGTAGTTGCCAGGAGAGCGGCTCGAATTCGGTCCTTCGTTGCCGACCGCAATAACCGGCAGCACGTTCTGATTTCTGAGCGCGGTAGTGAGAATCTCGAACGCCGGCGTGAAGCCCGGCAATCCGAGCGACATGCTGAGGACGCGTGCCCCTTTCGACACCACCCATTCCATTCCAGCAATGATGCGGTCGATGACCTGGCCGCCTTCGATGACCATTCCGCTTGCCAGTTTCGCACCAGGAGCGACACCCACGTTGCCCTTCGCGGTTGGCCGGCCGGCGATCGTTCCAGCCGTGTGCGTGCCGTGAGCCGGCGTCACCTCGTCGCTGTCCCAGGGTTTCGCTCCGGGGACTCGATCGCCCGCCCAATCGAACTCGGCGAATTCGTCGATGGCGTCGCGTAAAGCGGAATGCCAGCCATCAATGCCGGTATCGAGGTGACCGACGAGAACGCCCTCGCCGGTCAGGCCTGCCGCCCAGAGCTGCGGCACTTTCAGTCGCGTGAGGCCCCATGTCGGAGCGGAGGTCGCACGGCCTGGTCCTTTCACCTCGACCGGCCGGATGAGACGCATCTCGGAGGCAGGCGCCATGGCATCCACTCGATTGTCCGCCGCCAGGGATGCCGAGCCCTGCCGGTTGACGTAGCCCAGAGCAAGGCCCAGGTGCGGATAAACGCGAACTTTGCGCCGCGTCAGCGCCTGAGCCCGTCTGAATTTCTTGCTGGCTGCGCGTTCGGCGACGGCCGCCAATCTCGCGACCTGGGTCTCGTCCGGAAGCACGAAATGCATATCCAACTCGGCTTCCGCGGCGGCGGTTCGTGCCAAGGCCATCTGCGGCTTCAATGCAACGATCACTTTCGCGTAGCCGATGGCGTTGAGACTCGCGTCAAGATCGATCGTCATTGCCGCCCCTCCAGCCATTCGAAGCCGAGGAGCGGATGCAGCTCGATTCCGTTCTTCGGCGCCACGCCCAATTGGCCATGGACACGATCAAAGAACCCCACGCCCGTCAGGCGCGCCTTTCTGGGCGTGATGCGAGCCTTGAACGCAAGCCCAGCATCAAGCGCATCTGCCGCATCCATTCGCGGACCGGATGCAGCTTGCGCCAAACGTGAGCTTTCAAAGGAGTCGGGCGGCACGAATTTGCCGTCGGAAGCCAGCACCAATGTGACGCCCGAAAGTGCGGAGCGCAGCTCGCCTTGAATGGCGGCGCGGACACGACGCATGGCGGGCAGCCAAGGATTGCCCTTTCCCACGAACGTTGCATCGGGCTTCACAGATTCGGCGATCATGGTCTCGCCACTTTCGCCTTGCAGCGCTAGGTGCAAATCCCCATCGTCCTCGTTCTTCACCGCGGTCACGTGCGCAGTGATTCTCCAGATCGTCAGTTCGACAGGTGCTGCACGCCGACTGCGAAACGCCTTGGGATCCGTGGTGACATTGCGCATGTCGCGCGGACGCGCCATGTCGACCAGTTCCTCAACCGTTGCATCGACGATCACCTGGCGCGTCGAGCCGACCGCCTGGCCCACCTTGGCGGCGCCGCCGTCCTGCCCAGTCTTCACCGGCCATCGCTCTTTTCCCGGCTTGACCGCAGCCGCGATTTGAGCGGCCGCGGCGGCAGAAACCGGCGGCATCGGGCTCAAGCCCAGGCGCGCTTGAGTCTTGATTTGGGCGCTGAGCGCCGCATCCGCAGTCACTGCTCGATTTGGATCAAACCGCCGTTGTCGCGATCTCGCCGTGTTTTCCGATCGTTTCCTCTTCGGCCGTGCAGACATGGCTTGTGCTCCGTCTCATCCACTTGTCCGGCGCAACCGTCGCAAACTAGGCCTCAGGTCTCGCGCCGGAGGTGCGTGATTGGATGAAACTGCAGAGCCACCATGTCAGCAGAAAAGCCGCGCATTCGAGCGCAAACGAATGGAACTTGTAGAAGAATTCGGCAATCAGGAAAGCCGCCGCAAACGGCAAGAACTCCCGTTTGAACACCTCGGGCACGCCCACGGTTTTGATCAGTGTGAACATCTGCCAATCCCCCTTAAGGTACCCAGAACCTCAACCAGAGCGATTACAGACTAACAGCCTCCTTTTTAAGCTCAAGAGACTTCGGTAACTATGGGCGCGATCGTGATGTATGGGTCGCAGTGATGGTCGGAAGTTATTGGGGGAAGCCATGCCCGAGTACCAGCTCTATTGCTTCGCGCAGTCGGGCAACGCCTACCGGGCAGCCCTGATGCTCAATCTCATCGGTGCCGACTGGGCGCCGGTGTTCGTCGACTTCTTCGTCAAAGGCGAGCAACGCAGCCCAGAATATCGCGCCAACATCAATGAAATGGGCGAAGTGCCGGTGCTGCTGCACGGGGCCAAGAAGCTCTCGCAGTCGGGCGTGATCCTCACCTATCTGGCGGAATGTTCCGGCAAGTATCTTCCCCACGGCGAGGAGGAGCGGCTCGAGGCGCTGCGCTGGATCATTTTCGACAATCAGAAGGTCAACGGTTTTCTCGGCCCCTACCGCTTCCTCCGCATCTTCGCCAAGCCTCCGGGCGATCCCAAGGTTCTGGCATTCCTCAAGGGAAGAATCGACAACAACCTTGCGATCGTCGACAAGCGCCTCGCCGCGCGACCGTTCGTGCTCGGCGAGCGGCCGACCATCGCCGACATCTCACTGGTCGCCTATTTGTACTATCCGGCCGAGGAGTTCGGTTTCGACATTGCGGCCGAGCATCGCCATATCGCAGCCTGGCTCGAGCGCATGCGCGCATTGCCCGGATGGGAACATCCCTACGCGCTGATGCCGGGCCATCCGCTGCCGCCCCGTCGCCCCGACGAAGCTGTGGAATAGAGATTTGAAACGATCGAATCCGGCCGCCTGGATTTTGAATCAACATCGCGCCAGGCCAAAAGCATGTCCTCGCCATCGCGCATGCGCTCAAAAAGAGCGCGGCGATCTCTCATGACCGCCCCTCGCGTCCCGGCGCGTAGGCCTTGTAGTAGTCCCAAAGCGCCCGGCCGAAGTCGGGTCCGGCTCCGTAGGCATTACCGCGGTTGTAGTAGAAGGCGGCGCGTTTCGGGTTGAGGCGGATCGCGTCGCTGAAGTCGGCGATGGCGCGGTCATTGTCGCCCCCGGGCCGGAAAATCATCTCACGCTCCCGACGAGCTCCGTTTAGGGCGTCCCGCTTACCTGCAGAAAAAACGCATAAAGCTCGCGCTCCGGGAAGTATGGTGGCACGGCGGCATTCAGCGCGTGACTGAACACATTGTCATGCAAGAGAATATCAAGCGCATTCTCGAAAAAGTTTTCGCCGAGCCGTTCGCGACCCACGCCGGCCCGCTCCGTGAGCGCGCGCAAAGGAATTTGCGTATGGGCAAACGCGGCGATCTTTTCGCCGCGATCGAAGACCTCGATGAGAGCGCGGAAACCGTCATCGTGCCGCCAGAGCGTGAGGTCGATGTGAACGTCCTTGCTTTCGTAGGCTGGATCCGACTGTGCGTAGTCCATCACCGTGCCGCGCCGTCCAACGGCAGCGAACAGCGTAGCGATCACTCGGTCGCTGTAGAGCGCATCCGCGGCGTCGAGAAAATACATGCAGACGCAGCCCTCGTCGCTGCCGACGCGCACCCGCGGCCCGAATGGAACCACGAATACCGGTCCCCAGGGACGGCGCTTCACAGCAATGGGGCGGCGCTCGGCGCTCCAGGCGACGGCGCGCCGCACTTCCGAAGAGACCAGCGGCTTATACCGGACTATATCGGCGAGCACTGGTAACGACGTGTTCACGCCAAGCAAGAACGACAGGACGAAAGCGACGACGATTCGCACGGCAACCGGGGCTGGAATCAGCCAAGCCAGACCGAACGCCAACGCCACGACCAGAATGCTGGGCAGCGCCCAGGAGATCAGCAGATACATCAGTCCGCCAAGCGCGCCCGACGCTGGGTGGAGCGCCGCAAGAAACACGATCGCGGACGTGGTCGCCACCGCCAAGAACAACAGACCCAGCTTGCGATTCACGAGGGCGCGTTCCGGTTGTGCGGGTGTGACCGGAAAACCCGGACACGTCACGCTTGCAGTAGATGCCGGAACGCGGGGTTCGAGCAAGACCCGGCAGTCTTCTTTCATTCAGCGGAAACGACGCAGCTGGTTGCTCATCCACTGACGCTTCTGTTGAAGGTTCTGTCCAGAAACGAGCTTCGGCCCTGTAGGGGCCGTGCTTGCCACGGCTACTCGGCATAACAACCTGCCATGGCGGGCCCTTCGAGGGATCTTCGGTCGTCAAATTTCCAATTCAAATTTCTTTCGCTGACGTTCTTGGCATTCTTCATCGCCGTGCCCGTGATCGTCTCGAATGCGTGGCCACGGCGGTCAGGCACGGTAGCCGTTGCGTTGGTTGATCCGCTCGGGGCTCCGCTCGCCGCGGGCGGCCCCCGGGCCCCTAAGCTCACCGCATCACGATGACCTTCGCGCCAACGGGCACCCGACCATAGAGGTCGATCACATCGTCGTTGGTCAGCCGAAAGCAGCCCGAGGAGACGGCTTGGCCGATAGTTTCCGGCTCGTTCGAGCCGTGGATGCGGAACAGAGTCGACCCGAGATACATGGCGCGCGCGCCGAGCGGATTATCCGGGCCGCCCTCCATGAACCGCGGCAGGTCGGGGTCGCGGCGCAGCATCTGCGGCGGCGGCGTCCAGTCCGGCCATTCCTTCTTGGCAGAGACCTGTGTCACGCCGGCCCAGGTGAAGCCGACGCGACCGACCCCGATCCCATAGCGTAGCGCCTGCTCGTTGCCGAGAACGAGGTAGAGCCGCCGCTCGCTGGTATTGATGATGACGGTTCCGGGCTTCTCACGACCAGTATAGCTGACAGTCGTCCGCGGGACCGGGCTCGTCCCGCTGAAGAAATTCCAGTTGCGTTCCGGCGCAGCGCAGCCTGCGGCGAAGATCGCCAGCAGGGCGGCGGCTAGAGAAAGACGTGCAAGCGAGCGCAGGTTCATCGTCCCCGGTCGTGCTGGCCGCCCCGCCCTGCATTCGAGAGGAATTCGCCGCGACCGGCAATGGCCAAGCGTGCCGCGGCTGGCCTTTTTGCGCTGGGTGTTGCGGGAAGGTCACGCCGCAACACTTTCGCAGCCTTGAAAAGGCTTCCGGAACGAAAGCCCGGGATTCAGCGCCAGCTTGCCGAGCTCGGAGCGAGGCCAACGAATGACGATTTGACTATGGCGCGACCTGCGAGTGTGCGGGAGTGCGGCTCATCGCGCGTCGAATATGGGTCCCGGATCGGCTCGCTCACGCGAGCCGTCCGGCATGACGATCGAAACGCATGAAAAACCCAAATGCGATAGCCCTGCTGCAACATGCGCTAGTTGAGGCGGGCGGGACGATCGCTGTCCGGCGTCTCGGCCGGTGGGCGAACGGACGGAGCTTCCGGCTTGCTCGCCTCGTGGGCGTGCGCCGGCGTCGGCTCCGCGGCTTCGCGCGAGGGCGTGGCGGCACGCTGGTATCCGCGATAGCTGAACCAGCCAAAGGGAAGGCTCATGAGGTAGCACAGCGTGCCGACCGTGAGCACCGGCCACGGGTAGCTGATGAGAAGCGCCACGAACAGCACCACCACCACGAAGATCGGCAGCACGGCTTCCGGCGCCACGCGCGTTCCGACCTTCTTTCCCGAGAACACCGGCAGGCGCGAGACCATCAGGATCGCAATGACCAGCGTGTAGATCAGCGCCAGCGCCGCCATCAGGCCGGAGAACGGCACGCCGACGAAGTTGATATAGATCGGCAGCAGCACCGTGATGGCGCCGGCCGGCGCCGGCATGCCGGTGAAGAAATTGGCCGCCCATGCCGGACGATTGGGGTCGTCGATCGCGACATTGAAGCGTGCGAGCCGCAAGCCGGCGCAGATCGCAAACACCATGGCGGCGATCCACCCGACATTGCCCAGCTCCCGAAGTCCCCAGAAGTAGAGGATCACGCCCGGTGCCACGCCGAAATTGACGAAGTCGGCGAGGCTGTCGAGCTCGGCGCCGAAGCGCGACTGCCCTTTGATGAGGCGGGCGACGCGGCCGTCGATCCCGTCGAGCACCGCCGCGAACACGATCGCGGCGAGCGCCCATTCGAGCCGACCCTCGACGGCAAAGCGGATGGCGGTCAACCCGGCGCAGAGCGCCAGCAAGGTGATGACGTTAGGCACCAGCGTGCGCACCGGAATGGCGCGAAAGCGCCGCCGCCTGTGCTCGCTGCGAGTGGGGTCGAACGGTGGAAACAGCATAGAATCAAATATAGTGGGGAACGTCTCAACTTGCCATCGCCTGGTGCTTCGGCCATTTGGACTTCATTAACAGGCCACACGTTCATCCCGCCAAAAGGCCCGGAGCCCCTTAGAATAGCCGCATCAACTCACGCGGAATGCGCGTCCGGCATCGGTGGCGCGCAGATCGGCCATCACCGTCTCGCCGGCGATCGCGGTCTGTCCCTCGGCGACAAGGGGCTTGATGCCCTCCGGCAAATAGACGTCGACGCGCGAGCCGAACCGGATCATGCCGATCCGCTCGCCGGCGCTGATCGTGTCGCCCTGGCGCACGAAGGGAACGATGCGCCGCGCGATCAGCCCGGCGATTTGCACGACGCCGATTCGCGCCCCGCTGCTGGCGATCACGAGCGAATTGCGCTCGTTGTCCTCGCTGGCCTTGTCGAGATCGGCGTTGATGAACTTGCCGGGCGTGTACACCATGCGCTCGATGCGCCCGCTCGCCGGGCTGCGATTCACGTGACAGTCGAACACGCTCATGAAGATCGAGACGCGCGGCAGGGGAACTTCGCCGAGATGCGACGCCAGTTCCTTGGGCGGAACGGCGTGCGTGACCAGGGAGATTCTGCCGTCGGCCGGAGCCACCACGACGCGTTCGCCGATCGGCGTCACCCGCGGCGGATCGCGGAAGAAGAAGGCGCACCACGCGGTGGCCAAGGTGCCGAGCCACCCGAGCGGCGACCAGATGAAGAACAGGACAAGGCTCACCAGCGCGAAGCCACCGATGAACGGGTAGCCCTCGCGATTGATGGGCACGAACTGCGAGCGGATGGAGGCGACAACGGACATGGTCACTCCGCCGCGTCGGCCGGCGCGAGCTCCTCTGCCACCACCGGAGGATTTCGGTTCGGCGCCCTGTCGTCCTCGCCAACGCGGGCGAGCTTCTCGCGCGCTTCCTCGGCCTCGCGCTGCCGGTTCCACATGCTGGCGTAGAGGCCGCCGGCGGCGAGAAGCTGCCGGTGCGTGCCGCGCTCGGCAATCACGCCCTTGTCGAGCACGATGATCTCGTCGGCCCCGACCACGGTGGAGAGACGGTGCGCAATCACCAGCGTGGTGCGGTTGCGCGACACCCGCTCGAGCGCGTCCTGGATTTCCTTCTCGGTATGGCTGTCGAGCGCCGACGTCGCCTCGTCGAGAACGAGGATCGGTGGGCCCTTGAGGATGGTGCGGGCAATGGCGACGCGCTGTTTTTCGCCGCCCGAGAGCTTGAGCCCGCGTTCTCCCACCTCGGTCTCGTAGCCGAGTGGCGCCAGACGAATGAAACCGTCGATCTGGGCGAGCCGGGCCGCTTCTTCGACCTGCTCATTGGTCGCCTCCCAGCGGCCGTAGCGGATGTTGTAGCGGATCGTGTCGTTGAACAGCACCGTATCCTGGGGAACCATGCCGATCTGCGCGCGCAGCGAGCTTTGCGTCACGTCGCGGATATCCTGGCCGTCGACGAGAATGCGCCCGCCGGTCACGTCGTAGAAGCGGAACAGGAGGCGCGAGATGGTCGACTTTCCGGCACCCGACGGCCCGACGATCGCGACCGTCCTGCCGGCCGGCACGTCGAAGGTCAGGCCTTTCAGGATCTGCCGCTCGGGCTCGTAGGCGAACGCCACCTCATCGAAGCGGATCGCGCCCTGCGTCACCTCCAGCGGGTTGGCTCCCGGACGGTCCTCGATCTCCGGTTCGCGTGCCAGAATGGAGAACATGGTCTCGATGTCGGTGACCGCCTGCTTGATCTCGCGGTAGACCATGCCCATGAAATTCAGGGGCTGATAGAGCTGGATCATCATGACGTTGATCATCACGAAATCGCCGACCGTGTTGGTGCCGGCGCGGACGCCATGGGCACACATCACCATGGCGGCACCCAATCCCGCCGTGAAGATCACCGCCTGGCCGGCATTGAGGACGGCCAGCGACGTATAGGCCTTCACGCTCGCTTGCTCGTAGCGCTCCATCGAGCGGTCGTAGCGCGCCGCCTCGCGTGCCTCGGCGTTGAAATATTTGACCGTCTCGTAGTTGAGGAGCGAGTCGATCGCCTTGGTATTGGCGTCGGTGTCGCTGTCGTTCATCTTGCGGCGGATGCCGATGCGCCATTCGGTGGCCTGGTAGGTATACCCCATATAAAAAGCGACCATCACGAGGGTGACGGCCACATAGCGCCAGTCGAACTGGTAGAGCAGGACAGCGACGATCAAGGCGAGCTCGATGATCGTAGGGGCGAGCTGCAGGATCACCATGCGCACGATGGTCTCGATGCCGTTGCGGCCGCGCTCCAGCACGCGGGTCAAGCCGCCGGTCTTGCGCTCGAGATGAAAGCGCAGCGAGAGCCGATGCATGTGCTCGAAGGTGAGATAAGCCAGGCGGCGCACCGCGTGCATCGCCACCTTGGCGAAAACTCCGTCGCGCAGTTGCGTCACCACCGCCATCAGGATTCGCATCAGCGCATAGGCGATGGTCATCGCGATGGGCCCGGCGATCGCCCAAACGAGCCAGTCCGCGGCCGCCACCGGCGCGGTCCCCTGCCCGGTCAATGCATCGGTCGCCCATTTGAAAGTGAAGGGAACCGCGATCGTGGCCAGCTTGGCGACGACGAGCAGCAGCATCGCCGCGATGACGCGCAGCTTCAGGTCCGTCCGGTCCGCCGGCCAGATGAAAGGCCAGAGATGGACGAGGGTCGTGAACAGCGAAGCACGGTCGGGTGAGATCGCCGGCTTTTGCGCGCTAAGCGGCTGGGTCGCGGTCTTGGTCATGAATCTCCGGGCGGGCAATGATCGGTGGTGAGGGTTACCACGAGAACATCCCTCATATAGGGCTTCGGCGTCACCGAGACATCCGGAAACGCTGCAGAATCGACGATTTGCGCCATTTGCGCGGCTTGACGGGGCCGCACGGCGATTGCCACATCCCGGTTATGAGCGTGATTCGCACCATCTGTGTCTATTGCGGGTCGGGCCCCGGAGCCCACCCGGCTTTCATCGCGGCCGCGCGCGACCTTGGCCGAATCCTCGCCGAGAATCGCGTGCGGCTCGTCTATGGCGGCGGTTCGCTCGGGCTCATGGGCGCGCTCGCGACCGCCGTGCTCGATCATGGCGGCGAGGTGACCGGAGTGATCCCGGAATTCCTCACTGCGCGTGAGAAGAAGCTCACCCGCGCCCAGGAGTTGATCGTCACGCGCAATATGCACGAGCGCAAGCAGATCATGTTCGAGCGGGCGGACGCCTTCGTGGCGCTGCCGGGTGGGATCGGCACGCTGGAGGAGACGATCGAGCAAATGACCTGGGCCCAGCTCGGCCGCCACAAGAAACCGATCGTGCTCGCGAACATCGAGGCCTTTTGGGACCCCCTGTGCGCGCTCCTCGATCATATGAAGGAGCTCGCATTCATCCGGCCGGGCCTCCCGGTCGAGCCGATCGTGGTTGGGCGGGTGGAGGACATCCTGCCGCGCGTGCGCGCAGCAGTCGCACGGTTGGGTGAGGCCGAGATCGTAGAGGCCGCGCCGACGATCCAGCGGATGTAGAGATCAGCGCGCAGCATCAAGGAACGTCACCGCTTCGATGCGGTTGCCGTCGGGGTCGCGGACGAACGCCGCGTAATAGCCGTCCGAGTCTCCGGGCCTTAAGCCCGGCGGGCCGTCGCAGGCGCCGCCGGCGGCGAGCGCCGCCCGGTGGAAGGCGTCCACCGCTTCGGCGCCGCGGGCGCGCAACGCGAGATGAACGCCGCCATCACCGTCAGGCCTAGCCATCGCGGGGCGATGGTTGAGCCAGACCTCGGCATAGGTCTTGCCGAATCCGATCGTGAGCGGCCGAACCACGAGCTTTTTGTAGCCGAGCGTCGCCAGCACCTGCTCGTAGAAGGCGGCGCTGGCGGCAAGATCGCGCACCGCAATCGAGGCATGGTCGATCATGTCAGCTCACGCAGGTGCGCCGGCCTCGACGGTTTTGTAGGGTGGGCAAATTCGCCCCGTGCAGCGCTGCTTGGTGGGCGAGCCGCCAAAAGCGGCGAGGGACGGCGCGACCGCGAATTTGTCCACCATACAACGCGGAGATCGCACGCCTTTGCCCACCCTACGCACTGCACGTTCATGACTCACGCCGGGGCGCCGGCCTTGACCAATTTGTAGACGATCGAATCCATCAGCGCCTGGAACGACGCGTCGATGATGTTCGGCGATACGCCCACCGTGGTCCAGTGCTCGCCGTTCTCGTCCTCGCTCTCGATCAGCACGCGCGTTACGGCCTCGGTGCCGGTATTGAGGATCCGCACGCGATAATCCGTGAGCTTGAGGCGGTCGATGTACTTTTGATACTTGCCGAGGTCCTTGCGCAGCGCGAGATCGAGCGCGTTGACGGGACCATTGCCCTCCGCCGCCGAGATCAGGTCGTCGTTGCCCACCCTCACCTTGACCACCGCCAAGGTCACGGTGATGCGCTCGCCCTTGGCGTTGATCCGATGCTCGACATGCACGTCGAATTTTCCCACGTCGAAGAAGTTCGGCACCTTGCCGAGGGCACGCCGCGCCAGGAGCTCGAAGGAGGCGTCCGCCGCCTCGTAGGCATAGCCGGCGGTCTGGCGCTCCTTGATCACGTCGAGCAGGCGCGGCACGCGCGGGTCGTCCTTGTCCACGGCAATGCCGATGCGGTCGAGCTCGAAGAGCACGTTGGCGCGGCCCCCCTGCTCGGAAACGAGCACCTGACGCCGATTGCCGATCGCCGCGGGCGGAACGTGCTCGTAGGTCGCCGGCTCCTTGAGAATGGCGGAGGCATGAATGCCCGCTTTGGTGACGAACGCGCTCTCACCCACATACGGCGCGTGGCGGTTAGGCGCGCGATTGAGCATCTCGTCGAGCGTGCGTGACACCTGGGCGAGGCTCTTGAGCTTCTCGTCCGACACGCCGATCTCGAACTCGGCGAACTCCGGCTTGAGCTTCAGGGTCGGAATGATGGAGATCAGATTGGCGTTGCCGCAGCGCTCGCCCAGGCCGTTGAGGGTTCCCTGAATCTGGCGCGCGCCGGCGCGCACCGCGGCGAGCGAGTTCGCGACCGCCTGTTCGGTGTCGTTGTGGGCGTGGATCGCCACGTGGTCGCCGGGAATATGCTTGACCACCTCGCGGACGATCGCCTCGACCTCGTGCGGCAGCGTGCCGCCGTTGGTGTCGCACAAGACCACCCAGCGCGCGCCTTCCTCGTAGGCCGCCTGGGCGCAGGCGAGCGCATAGCTGGGATTGGCCTTGTAGCCGTCGAAGAAGTGCTCGCAGTCGAGCAGCACCTCGCGCCCCTTGGCCTTGGCGGCGCGGACGCTGTCGCGGATCGAGGCCAGGTTCTCCTCGAGCGTGGTCTCCAGCGCGACATGCACATGGTAGTCCCACGACTTGGCGACAAAGCAGATCGCGTCGGCGCGTGCCTCGAGCAGCGCGGCGAGACCGGGATCGTTCGAGGTCGAGCGGCCGGGGCGCCGCGTCATGCCGAATGCCGTGAACGTCGTGTCGAGCTTGCGGTCGGCGGCAAACAGCTCGCTGTCGATCGGGTTCGCGCCCGGATAGCCGCCCTCGACGTAGTCGATGCCGAGCTCGGCCAGCATGCCGGCGATGGCCAGCTTGTCGTGCAGCGTGAAATCGACGCCGTTGGTCTGCGCGCCATCGCGCAGCGTCGTGTCGAACAGGTAGAGGCGTTCGCGAATCACGGTTCTCACCAGACGCCAAAATAATGTAACGCCAGGGCGACCGCGATGGCGATCAGCACGAGCTTGATGGCAATATAGTACAGCCAGTGGCGCGGAAACGGCGTTTCCGGGGGCTTCATGGGCCGCTCCCTTTGGTCAACGCCTTTTCCATGGTGGTGCTGGCGAGCCATTCGCCACGGCAGGAGACCGTGTTGCGACGCTGGGGGACATAGCCGCGCCGCCCAAAGAAGTCGCGCGCGCTATCACTGGCCTCGACGCTCAGCCGGGGCGTGCCGCGCCCGGCCGCGATCTTTTCCACGGCGTCGCACAGCATGGTGCCGACCCCCTGCCCGGCCACCGCCGGATGCACATAAAGCATGTCGAGGTGCTCGGGGCCTTCGAGCGAAACAAAGCCGACCGGCGAACCCTCCAGGGTTGCGATCAGGGTGAGGCGATCGGCGAGGCGCGCGCCGAAGGCCTCCTCGTCTTGGGCGATCGCGGCCCACGCCTGCTGCTGCGCTTCGCTGTAGTCGTCCGCGGTGAGCTCCTCGACGCTGGCGCGAAAGATCTCGGCCAGCAGCGGCGCATCGGCGGGCAGGAACGGCCGCAACGCCAGGCTCGGATGTGCCCGCGCCATCATCGCGCCACCTGCCAACTTGTGCCTTCCTTGGAATCCTTGAGCTCGATGCCCATGCTGGACAGCTCGCCACGGATGCGGTCCGCCTCGGCGAAATTCTTTGCCTTGCGGGCAGCGTTGCGCGCCTCGATCAGGCCCGTCACGCGCGCCTCGTCGATCATCAGCGAGGCCGGCCTCCACGCCAACCATTCTGCCGCCGGGCGCTGGAGGAATCCAAGCATTTGCGCGCTCGCCTTGAGACTGGCGGCGGCCGGCTTCGCCCCTTTGGCGGCCTCGCTCCTGAGCTCGTGCAGGGCGGCGAGCGCCTTCGGCGTGTTGAGATCATCGGCGAGCGCGTCGAGCATGCCGGCGCACAGCAGCCCCGGCCCAACATCGGCCGTCAGCGAATACCAGGCATCGAGATGATGCTTGGCTTCGCGCAAGCCAGCCTCGGTCCACGGCAGCGGCTGGCGGTAGTGGGTCTGCAGCAGCGCCAGGCGGATCGCCTCGCCGGGCCAGTGCTGACGCAGCTCGTGAATGGTCACGAAGTTGCCGAGCGACTTCGACATTTTCTCGCCCTGCACCTGCAGGAAGCCATTATGCATCCAGGTGCGCGCCATGAATGGCGTGTGGAACGCGCAGCGCGACTGCGCGATCTCATTCTCGTGATGGGGAAACACCAAATCGATGCCGCCGCCATGGATGTCGAACGTCTCGCCCAGGTGGCGCCACGACATCGCCGAGCACTCGATGTGCCAGCCCGGCCGGCCGGGCGTCTGGATACCGGCGGGGGATGGCCACGCCGGCTCGCCGGCCTTGGACGGCTTCCACAGCACGAAGTCCTGCGGATCGCGCTTGTAGGGCGCGACGTCGACGCGCGCGCCGGCGATCAGCTCGTCGAGCGAGCGCTTCGACAACTGGCCGTAGTCCGGCATGGACGGCACGTGAAACAGCACGTGATCCTCGGCCACGTAGGCACATCCGGCGGCGACCAGCCGCTCGATCAGCACCTTCATGTCCTCGATGTGCTCGGTGGCGCGCGGCTCCGCCGTCGGCCGCAGGCAGCCGAGCGCGGCCACGTCCTCGCGGTAGTGCCGGTAGGTCTCCTCGGTCAGGTCGCGGATCGGGATGCCGCGCTCGGCCGCGCGCGCGTTGATCTTGTCGTCCACGTCGGTGACGTTGCGCACGTAGACCACATGGTCGGCACCGTAGAGGTGGCGCAGCACGCGGAACAAGACGTCGAACACCACGGCCATCCGGCCATTGCCGATGTGCACGAAGTCGTAGACGGTCGGTCCGCAGGCATAGACGCGCACGCGCTTCTGCTCCGGCGGGATTTTTGGGTCCTGCCAGTCGAGCGGCTCGAAAGGCCGCTTCTCGCGCGTCAGCGTGTCGTAGAGCTTCAGTTCCATCGGACCCCTGGCCTCCCGCTGGCCGGGCGTCCCTTGTATCTCATTCGAGAAAAGACGGCCGCAGCCAGCGTGTTCCGCTAGCCAATAATCTCCCGAGAAACGCCGCAGATCGGGTTTAAGCCGTTCATGGCCGGAGAATGCGTGCGGCGGCTGACCCCGTCAAGACGGAAACAGGCCGGAAAACCGGTTCGGCTGCCATTAACCACCGCATCAACCGCCGCCACGATGTTAACGACAATTTGCCCGGGTTGCGGCAGGAACCATCCGCTTTGAACGTAGTTGCTTCTGTGCGCGACAAATGACCGTGTCGTGCGGACAGCACCGAGCTTGAGGGGACGGGTCATGAGTTCCGAGACTACGGGTAAGTCGGTGCCGCACCTCGAACTTCGCCCTGTCCAGGCATCCTCTGCGGATGCGGATATGCGCGTCTACGTTCTCCTGCCGACAGTGGAAGAGCTCCTGGGCCAGCCGGATTTCGGCCGCCGCAACCCGATCTTCCTCCCCGGCCACGAACGTCCGCTCGACGGCTGGGCGATCTTCGGCTCGATCCGCGACCGCGGCGTTGTCCTCCACTGACCGTTCCCTCTCCGTTGATTGTCACGGCCGGGCGAGCCGCCTTAAGCGGCGAGGGTTGTCCCGGCCATCTCGTTTAGGTGGGAGAGGCGGTGCCAA
Source organism: Xanthobacteraceae bacterium (assembly GCA_045801465.1). GTDB lineage: Bacteria > Pseudomonadota > Alphaproteobacteria > Rhizobiales > Xanthobacteraceae > DATFWC01. The sequence goes on from JBJMSU010000030.1 coordinate 35,959, forward strand.
CATAAGCGGGATTGCCGGGTCGACCCCCATAGGCGCTAACAACGGAGCGCCCGCGATCCTATGGTTCGAGACGCGTCGCTTCGCTCCGCTCCTCACCATGAGGATCGCTACGATAGCCCTCAGATAGACCTCATCCTGAGGAGCCGCCGAAGGCGGCGTCTCGAAGGAGAGGTCGTGCACTCGGGCATTCCGGCCTTATGTTAGCGCCTATGGGGCTTGACCCGGCACTCCATCATCGTGAGTTAAGTCATGTTTTCTGGTGGATACGCGGGTCAACCCTCGCCGCTGTGCGGCTCGCCCCACGCATGACGAGTGAGAAATTGGCGCAACGTTAAGGGGCGGGTGCCGTGGTCTCCGCCGGCGTTGCCACGAACGTCATGCGTTCCTGGTTGTGCTCGAGATTGGGATAGCGGCGGTGCGCCGCAAAGCCTGCCCGCGACAGCGCTTCCAGCATCTCGGCTTCGCTGTAATGGGTGAGGCCGAGCCGGTTGCGCAAACGGCGATAATCGGAGAACAGCGTCCGGATAAGCCCCAACAGCGCGGGACCGACGAAGCCATGCCGCCATGCGAGCGTCATCAACGCGACGATCGCACCGACCGCGCTCGTGTGCGGCGGGATCACGTCGCCGACGACCAGGCGGCCATCGGCGGCAAGCAGCCGTTTGAACAGGGCGAGCAGCTCGGCGAATTGCGTATGGTCGAGATACTGGGCCACCGAGTTGAGCACGATCAGATCGACGGTGCCGGGCGGGAGCGCCGCCACCTCCTCGGGTGAGCGCACGGTGATCTTGGCATTATCCCTGAAGCGGGCGGCAAGCTTGTCGCGCACGCCGGGCGCGCCGTCAGAGAGGATCAGCGCCCCCGCCGCTTCGGCCACGAGATGGGCGGCGGTTGCCTCGCCGCAGCCGTAGTCGACGACGGTGGCCGACGGGGAGGGCACGAGCGAGCGGATCTCGAGCGCGACGTCGCGATAGTGGACGTCGCGGTGGAGATCATTGACGTAGATTCGGTTGGGCGCGTTCCAGAACGACAGCCAGTCACGCATCGCCGGAGATCACCGTCCCCACAACTGCAGCAACGGGCCATGCGCCCCGTAGACCGGATCGGTGTCGGGCTGCGGCACCAGCGGGATCGATTTGATCGCGCGCGCATGCTCGGCGCGGCTGCCGCGGCAGAGATTGTAGCGCCCGCTGTGCGGATAGGCGCCGACCACCAGCAGATCCGGGCTGGCCCACAGGCGCTGATGCCCGGTACCGGCCGGCAGCACCGCGACGTCGCCGCGCTCGAGGTCGATGTCTCCGCCGTTGTTGCCGCCGAAGCGCACGCGCGCGCGGCCGCGCGCGATCCCCATCGCCTCGTGGATCATCGAATGGTAATGCGGGAAGGGATAGACGCCGTTGCGCCACATGTTGTCGCCCCAACCGTTCGCCTGGAACATCGCCTCGATCACGTCGGCGGGATCGATCTTGCCGCGCATGTCGACGACCTTGGAATAGACCAGGAACGGCAGGTTGGCATTGTTGGGGATCGCGCCGTCGTCCTCGAACATGAAGGCGAGAGGCTCGATCACATTCGCCTTCGCGCGCATGACCGCTATTTTCCCTTGTTCTCGCGCATCATGTCGACGAAACGCGTAAACAAATAGTGGCTGTCGCGCGGGCCCGGCGAGGCTTCGGGATGGTACTGCACCGAGAACACCGGCTTGTCCTTGAGCGCGAGGCCGCAGTTCGATCCGTCGAACAGGGAAACGTGGGTCTCGGTGGCGTCGGGCGGCAGCGTCGTCCGGTCGACGGCGAAGCCGTGGTTCATCGAGGTGATCTCGACCTTGCCGGTCACGAGGTCCTTCACCGGATGATTGGCGCCATGATGGCCCTGATGCATCTTGACGGTGCGCGCGCCGACCGCGAGGCCGAGCATCTGGTGGCCGAGACAGATGCCGAAGGTGGGGACTCCGCGCTCGATCACGTCGCGGATGACCGGCACGGCGTATTGGCCGGTCGCCGCCGGATCGCCCGGCCCATTGGAGAGAAAGATGCCGTCGGGCTTGAGCGCCAGGATGTCCTCGGCGGCAGTGGTCGCCGGCACCACCGTCACCCGGCAGCCGGAGCCGGCAAGCAGGCGCAGGATGTTGCGCTTGATGCCGTAGTCGATCGCCACGACATGAAATTCCGGGTTCTCCTGCCGGCCATAGCCCTTGCCGAACTCCCACGGCGTCTCGTCCCAGGTGAAGCGCTGACCCGAGGTGACCATCGGCACCAGGTCCATGCCGACCAGGCCCGGCCACTCGCGTGCTTCCTGCTTGAGCGCCGCAAGGTCGAAATTGCCATTCGGCGCGTGGGCGATGACCGCATTGGGCATGCCCTTCTCGCGAATCAGGGCGGTGAGCGCGCGCGTGTCGATCCCGGTGAGCCCGATCACGCCGCGGCTGCGCAGCCAGTGGTCGAGATGGCGCGTGGCGCGGTGATTGGACGGATCGGTAATGGGCGAATGAAGGATGACCCCGCGTGCGCCCGGCGTCGCGGCCATGCTGACGGTCTCGATATCCTCATCGTTGGTGCCGACATTGCCGATATGCGGGAAGGTGAAGGTGATGATCTGGCCGGCATAGGAAGGATCGGTGAGAATCTCTTCATATCCGGTCATGGCGGTATTGAAGCACACCTCGCCGGCGGCGTGGCCGACGGCGCCCAGGCCGAAGCCTTCGAGCACGGTGCCGTCCGCCAGGACCAGGAGGGCCGTGGGCTTGGGCTCCACCCAGCCGGAATCGTTCTGCCGCGTGGTCATGGCGCTTAGATAGGTGCGAAGGCGCCGGCTCGTCAAATTGCATTCGTTGACGGTTCTCATCAAAATAAAACGATCTGCCAACCTGGCTGCGGCGATAGACGCGATTGCGCTGCAACGCTGTTCGTCTGCTATAACGTTGCCGACCGCCATTTGCCGACCGACGGAGTGACCGTGCTGCGCGATAGCATCAATGATGCGCTGAAGGATGCGATGAAGTCGCAGGACAAGCGCCGCGTGTCGACGCTGCGCCTGGTCAACGCGGCGATCAAGAACGCCGAGATCGAGGCGCGCGGAGCCGGCAAGGAGGCGCTCGGCGACGATGCGATCCTCGGCGTGCTGCAGAAAATGATCAAGCAGCGCCAGGAATCGGCCGAGCTGTACGACAAGGGCGGCCGCCCCGAGCTCGCCGCCCAGGAGCGCGAGGAGATGGAGATCATCTCCGCCTACCTGCCGCAGCAGATGTCGGATCTCGAGGCGGGCTCGGTGATCCAGCAGATCGTGCACGAGATCAACGCGCAGGGGCTCAAAGACATGGGCCGCACCATGACGGCGCTGAAGGAGCGCTTCGCCGGCAAGATGGATTTCGCCAAGGCCTCCGCCAAAGTGAAGGAGCTGTTGGGCAGCTCGCGGTCGTAGGTGGGGCAGCCTCGAGGGCCTCGAGCGTGGCGAAATTTGCGCGCGACACGATCCTGCAGAATCTGGCTGATGACCGGCGGGCAGGGCGCGCCGTCTACGACGCACTGTGCGGGTCGGGCATCACCGCCAAAATGGCCGCGCGCGGCGGCGCCAGCATGGTCACCACGCATGCGCTCGCCTATTTCCGCATGCAGGGACTGAGTTCGATGGCGGGCTATCTCCCGATCTGCGACGCGAACGCTTTGACGCTCGAGATCGGCGAGCGCGCCCTCGTCAATGTCGTCAAGGATTGTCCCCTGATCGCCGGGCTCCTGTGTGTCGATCCGACCCGCGACATGGAGCGGTTGCTCGCGGACGTCGTGGCAACCGGCTATGACGGTGTCATGAACTGCCCGACCATCGCCTTGGTGGACGGAACGTTTCGCGCGGCACTGGAAGAAACCGGCATGGGCTTCGAGCGCGAAGTCGACGTGCTCGGCGCCGCATCGCGGATGGGCCTGTTCACCAAAGCATTTTGCACCTCGGTGGACGAAGCTTTGGCCATGGCCGAGGCCGGCGTCGACAACATCATCGTTCACTTCGGCAACAGCTCCGGAGGCACGACCGGGTCGAAGACGGTGCTGGCGCATGAGGCGGCTCGCGCGCGCGCGACCGCGATCCTCGACGCCCTGGCGCCGCGGTTCTCCGACCGCATCGTCACCTGCCACGGCGGAGCGATCGAGACCGCAGCGGATTTCGCAACGTTCTGGCAGGCGGAGCCGCGCCTCGACGGCTATGTCGGGGGCTCGTCGGCGGAACGGTTCCCGATCGAGACCTCCGTCGTTGAAGCCACCCGGCGGTTTCGCGCGCTCAGACGGCCGGGCCGTGGTAGGGTGGATTGAGGCGCGACGCGCGGCCCTCGAACGGGACCGCTGCATTGCGCGCCGAAACCCACCAAGAACGGAGCCGAAGACGGTGGATTTCGGCGCACGGCGTTGGGATGCCTTCGCGAAGCTTCGCGGCGCGCCTCAACCGCACCCTACTGCGCCGCCTCGAGCAAAATCTCGGTGAGCCGTTCCGGCATGTCGACCATCACGTCGTGACCGCATGGCACCTCATACACGCGCCAGGCGGGATTCGACTGCAATCTTTCGTAAGCCGCGTCGAAGGCCGGATTGGGATAGTCGCGGGCGCGGATGTAGGTTTTCTTGCCGACGTGCTCGCGCGCGCCGGTCAGTGTGATCCTGTCCAGCAGCGTCGCGATCGGCTGCGGCGTGCACAGGGCGTCCACCCAGGCGCGATCCTTTTCGTTGACCTTGAAGAACTCGGCCGATCGCGCCGGCACCGCGATGTCTCCTCTTAGCCTCGCCGCCTCGATGACCTCGCGCGTGGCCGGCGCGGTCAGCTCGAGGAGGCACTGCCCGGTTTCCGGCACGAAGGCGTCGAGGAAGACCAGCGACGCGATGGCCTTGCGTGCCTGCTCGGCGACGCCGGAAATGACGAAGCCGGCATAGGAGTGGCCGACCAGCACGACCTCGTTCAGGTCTTCCCACTGAATGACGTTGACGATGTCGGTGACGTGGGTGGCGAGAGCGATGCTGCCGCTCATCAGGTGCGAGCGCTCGCCGAGGCCGGTGAGCGTCGGCGTGAACACCTTGTGGCCGCGCTCGCTAAGAAGATCGGCGACGCGGCGCCAGCACCAGCCGCCGTGCCAGGCGCCGTGGACGAGGACGAAGGTCATGGCGTTCGTCTGCGCGCCGGCAGCCATGATCGAATGCTCAGGCCCGCTTCTTGCGCTTCTGCTGCATATAGGAGCGCAGCACTGCGTTCATGCGCCGCTGATATCCGGCGCCCTCGTTCTTGAAGAAGTCGAGCACGTCCTCGTCGACGCGAATCGAAATGGCCTTCTTCTTCGGCGGAACCATGATGACCGCTTCGGACCAATCGCTCTCGTCGAAATCGGCCCACTCCGGATCGCGGGCCATCGCTGCCTCGATCTCAGCATCCGTGAGGTTGTGGAATTTCTTCCAATCAGTCTTCCCGCTCCTCGAGTGGCCGCGGGAGACGACCGTGATATTTTTTTCTTTCATCGCGTCTGGCTCTTCGCGCCGAGATGATCCGGCAGCTTTCGCCCCGTAACGTGCAGACGACGACCGTTTCTTCGCCCTCGACGTAGCCGAAGACCATGTAGCGGACTTCGCCTTTGCGGTCCGATCGGCGGACGATCGTCGGGCCATCTATGACCACCCGCGCATCTTCAAAATCAATTCCATGGTCTCGCAGATTCGCCCGACGTTTGTCATCATCCCATTCGAACGTGCGAACGTGCGCAAAGATATCCTTTTCCATGGATCTTGCGGCCTCCTCGACGCACCAAACTCATGCCTTCCGTCATGAGGCAGGGCGCCGAAATCTTTAGAATGCCGCAATCGCCGATTATTGTATATGCACTTGTATATTTGTCAAGCGTGCAAACTGCGAATCGACCACGCGTTGCGCCAACAGCGGGCGCCGTGAAGACCAACGTCTTGGGCTGCATTCCCTTGCATTTTCGCGATCCGGAAGCGTGAATTAAGCCTCGCGCGGAAGCGCCTGCGCAATGGGACTGCTCCGGGTTGCGACCTGCAATGAATGCCTGTGGAGCCGGTGAGCCTTTTCGGCATCGGGTCACGCTGCCTGTGGATAACCGGGACAAGTGGTCACAATGCCGGCGCCGCTGAAGTTGCCGCGATATTGAGTAAGATTCAGGCCGAGACCGAATCACCATGCGCTTTCCGCCCGCCTTCCTCGACGAGTTGCGTGCGCGGCTTCCGGTGTCGGAAGTCGTCGGACGCCGCGTCAAGCTCAGGAAGGCTGGGCGCGAGTGGAAAGGGCTCTCGCCGTTCAACCAGGAGCGGACGCCCTCGTTCTTCGCCAATGACGAGAAGGCGATGTGGTTCGACTTTTCGTCCGGCCGCAACGGCACGATCTTCGATTTTGTGATGGCCACTGAAGGGGTGTCGTTCCCCGACGCCGTGGAACGCCTGGCCAGCATGGCCGGGCTTCCGCTCCCTGTCGTCTCCAAGGAGGCGGAGGCGCGCGAAGAACGGCGCAAGACATTGCATGACGTGCTCGATCTTGCGGCCAAGTTCTTCCAGGCGACGCTCGCCGCGCGCGCCGGTGCCCGTGCCCGCGGCTATCTGTCCGACCGCGGCATCGACCCCTCGAGCCAGCTCAAGTTCCGCCTCGGCTATGCGCCGGCGGAGCGCTTCGCCCTGAAGGAACATCTCGGCGCGCAGAAAGTGCCGGTCGAGGACATGGTCGAGGCCGGCCTGCTGATCGCCGGCGACGATATCCCGCTCCCGTTCGACCGCTTCCGCGATCGGGTCATCTTCCCCATTACCGATCTGCGCGATCGCGTCATCGGCTTTGGCGGCCGTGCGCTCGATGCCGACGCGCCGGCGAAATACCTCAATTCGCCGGAGACACCGCTCTTCCATAAAGGATCGACGCTCTACAATGCCGCCACGGCGCGCACCGCCGCCCATCAGGGCGCGCGCGTGATTGCGGTCGAGGGCTATGTCGACGTCATCGCGATGGTGAGCGCGGGTTTCCCCGCGACGGTCGCGCCCCTCGGTACGGCACTGACCGACGCCCAGCTCTCGCTGATCTGGCGCATGGCCGACGAGCCGATCCTGTGCTTCGACGGCGACAGCGCCGGCCGCCGCGCCGCCTATCGGGCGGTCGACCTGGCGCTGCCGCTGCTCAAGCCGGGCAAGAGCCTGCTGTTCGCGCTCTTGCCCGAGGGCCAGGACCCCGACGACCTCGTTCGCTCCGGAAGTCGCGAAGCCGTGGAGGAGGTCTTGGGGACGGCACGGCCGCTTGCCGACATGCTGTGGCTGCGCGAAAGCGAGAGCGGCGGCTTCGATACGCCGGAACGCAGGGCGGCGCTGGAGGCAAGGTTGAGCGCCCTTTGCGCCAGCATTGGCGATGAGTCGGTTCGCAAATACTATCGACAGGACCTTGGTGAGCGCCTGCGCGCGTTGTTTGCGCCGCCGGTCAAGCCCGAACCGTTCAACCGCGGCGCCCGCCGCCTGCCTGCGCGCGGTCCTGGCGGCCGTGCGGGCGAGCGCGGACGTTCATCCCAGCCGAGCCCGCGGGAGGCTCTGCGCGCGATGAGCGCACGTTTGGGCGTCAGTCCGCTGGTGCGCGGCTTTCGCAGCGCGCTGCCGCCGCGCGAAGCGTTGATCCTGCTCACCGTGACCAATCATCCATGGCTGATGGAGCGCCATGCCGAGGAACTTGCGGAGCTCGAGTTCCGCCACCCCGACGCCGACCGGCTGCGCCGCGCCATTCTCGACGCGGCCGGGCATGGATCGCTCGATGCCGAGACGCTCGCCGCCGCTCTTGCGACGCGCGACCTGAATGCCGTGCTCGCGCGCGTCGCGGCCACGCTCACCCATGCCTCCGACTGGCCGGCGCGCGCTGATGCCGCCCGTGAGGACGTGGAGCGATGGTGGGTCCACGTGGTCACCTTGCACCGCAAGTCGCGTACGCTACATAGGGAACTCAAAGAGGCAGAGCGTGTGCTCGGGGCCGAGCCGAGCGAGGAAAACCTCGCCTGGCTGCGCGACGTGCAGGAGCGCCTGGCGGCGCTCGACGGCACCGAAGCGGAGATCGAAGGCTTCGGCGCTTCCTCCGGCCGGTCGGCGCGCACGCTGTAACGCATCTCGCCACGAAAGCTTGCCCTCCCGATGCGGGCATCGCTTTCGCCGACATGTGCCACAAGTCGTTCCAGAGCCATCCGATTCCGACGGGACCGGCTCTGGAGGACTGAAGGGTAGGAAAGCCGGACGCGGGGTTGCGCCGAGAGGGCCGCCGCGCTAGAGGCCCGGCAACTGAGGAACCAGGGTTAATCGGAGCTTAAGCAGCTCCATTCACATTCTGATCGCGATTCGACTCGGTGGTGCTCGACGCGCTATCGGCCGACGAACGGAATGAGACCCGGTCCGGCGGGTGTTCCGGCGCAGTACGGTTCGCCGACAGGAACATTCGCTCAAGAGGTCTGGACCATGTCCCGATACCAACGGGGACAGGATCTAGCCCGCGGGCATCCAGGAGACACCATGGCGAGCAAGACCAAGGCGACCCCGCAAAAGGAAGAGGCTCCGGAAAAAGAGACGAGCGACAGCCCGGACAGTCCCCTCCTCGACCTGTCGGACGCCGCGGTCCGCAAGATGATCAAGCTGGCCAAGAAGCGCGGCTGGGTCACCCACGATCAGATCAATGCGGTCCTCCCCTCGGAAGAGGTGAGCTCGGACCAGATCGAAGACATTTTCGCGATGCTCAACGAGATGGGCATCAACGTCGTCGACCAGGAGGAGGCCGAAGCGGAGGCCGAGACCGGCGAGCGCGAGGAGGAAGAGGACGACGAGCCGGCCGGCGACACCGAGCTGGTGGAGGTCACCGCCAAGCCGCTCGCCACCAAGGAGACCAAGGAGCCGACCGAGCGCACCGACGATCCCGTCCGCATGTACCTGCGCGAGATGGGCTCGGTCGAATTGCTCTCGCGTGAAGGCGAGATCGCCATCGCCAAGCGCATCGAGGCCGGCCGCGAGGCGATGATCGCCGGGCTGTGCGAAAGCCCGCTCACCTTCCAGGCGATCATCATCTGGCGCGACGAGCTCAACGAAGGAAAGGTGTTCCTGCGCGACATCATCGATCTCGAGGCGACCTATGCGGGTCCCGACGGCAAGGTGGTCAACCCGGCGGCGCCGCCCGGGACGCCCGGCGGGCCGCCAGCGGCCAATCCGGGCGCAGCTCCCACCGCCGCCGTCCCGCCGGTGATTGTCGTCGCCCAGCCGGTCACGGCGGCGCCGCCCGCCGCACCGCCCGGCCCGACGCCGTTCAAGGCGGCGCCGCAGCCCAAGGCGGACGGCGAGGAAGGGGACGAAGGCGAAGCGGCCGCCATCGCCGACGCCGATCTCGACGACGACGATCTGGAGAACTCGCTCTCGCTCGCGGCCATCGAGGCCGAGCTCAAGCCCAAGGTGCTGGAGACGTTCGATCGCGTGGCGGATTCCTACAAGAAGCTGCGCCGCCTGCAGGACCAGGACATCGAGAACAAGCTCAAGAACGAGTCGCTCTCGCCGTCGCAGGAGCGCAAGTACAAGAAGCTCAAGGACGAGATCATCGCCGAGGTGAAGTCGCTCCGCCTCAATCAGGCGCGCATCGACTCGCTGGTCGAGCAGCTCTACGACATCAACAAGCGCCTCGTCGGGCTCGAGGGCCGCCTGATGCGGCTGGGCGAGAGCTACGGCGTCGCGCGCGAGGATTTTTTGAAGAACTACCAGGGCTCGGAGCTCGACCCGCGCTGGCTCAACCGCGTGTCCAAGCTCTCCGCCAAGGGGTGGAAGAATTTCGTCGCCAGGGACAAGGACCGCATCAAGCACATCCGCGGCGACATCCACGGGCTCGCCGGCGAGACCGGGCTGGAGATCGCCGAGTTCCGCAAGATCGTGCAGATGGTGCAGAAGGGCGAGCGCGAGGCGCGCCAGGCCAAGAAGGAAATGGTCGAGGCCAACCTGCGGCTCGTCATCTCGATCGCCAAGAAATACACCAACCGCGGCCTGCAGTTCCTCGACCTGATCCAGGAAGGCAACATCGGCCTGATGAAGGCGGTGGACAAGTTCGAGTACCGGCGCGGCTATAAGTTCTCGACCTACGCCACCTGGTGGATCCGGCAGGCGATCACCCGCTCGATTGCTGACCAGGCGCGCACCATCCGCATCCCGGTGCATATGATCGAGACCATCAACAAGATCGTGCGCACGAGCCGGCAGATGCTGCACGAGATCGGCCGCGAGCCGACCCCGGAGGAGCTCGCCGAGAAGCTCGCCATGCCGCTCGAGAAGGTGCGCAAGGTCTTGAAGATCGCCAAGGAGCCGATCTCGCTGGAGACGCCGATCGGCGACGAGGAGGAT
>JBJMSU010000056.1:0-5597 GCA_045801465.1 Xanthobacteraceae bacterium
GATCTGCGTCGAGAAGTTCCAACAGCAAACTGATGCGGCAGCAAAGCTCGTCGCGTTCAATACGATTTCGTCGTGGGACAGGCGTGCTGATTCCGACGTAAGTCGGCCACCGATTCCGAAATGATGTCGGCCGCTAATTCCGATTTGAAGTCGGCCACCTGTTCCGATTGATCCCGGCCACCGATTCCGATCTGAAGCCGGCCACTGTGTAGGCGGCGAGCGCTCCACCGGTGACTGCATAGGCTGCCGCTCCGTGGGGATGCGGAGGGGGAGCCGATGCCGGCGGAGCGGATGCCGATGCGCTGTGTGCGAGAGATTTTGCGGCTGAAGTATGGGTGCGGCGCGACCGACCGGATGATCGCCCGCAGCACCGGTTTGGCCCGCAGTACAGTGGGCGATTATTTGGATCGGGCCACTGCCGTGGGGCTCAGCTGGCCGTTGCCGCCGATGCTGACCGATGCGGCGCTGGAGGCGATGCTGTTCGCCCGCGCTGGGATCGCCCCCGGGACAAGGCGCAGGGCTGAACCGGACTGGCCGGTCATTCATCGCGAGCTGCGCCGACCCGGCGTCACGCTGATGCTGCTGTGGCAGGAATACCGTGCGCAAAACCCGAAGGCTTACGGCTACTCCCGCTTTTGCGAGCTCTATCGGGATTGGGAAAGCCGGCTGTCGCCGACGATGCGGCAGGTTCATCCGGCCGGCGAGCGGCTGTTCGTCGACTACGCCGGACAGACGATCGACGTGATTGATGGGGCAACCGGGGAGGTGCGGTCGGCCCAGATATTCGTCGCCGTGCTGGGCGCCTCTAATTACACCTATGCCGAGGCGACGGCGACGCAGACCCTGCCGGACTGGATCGGTGCGCACGCCCGGGCGCTGAGCTTCATTGGCGGCGTGCCGCGGCAGATCGTGCCGGACAACCCCAAGGTCGGCGTGCTGAACGCCAACTGGTACGAGCCGGGGCTCAATCCGAGCTACCAGGACTTCGCCACCCATTACGCCACCGCCATCGTGCCGGCGCGGCCACGAAAACCCCGTGACAAGGCCAAGGTCGAAGCCGGCGTTCTGGTGGTCGAGCGCTGGATCCTGGCTCGGCTGAGAAACCAGCGCTTCTTCTCTCTGATCGAGCTCAATGCCGCGATCGCCAGGCTGGTGGTCGATCTGAACGAGCGGCCGATGCGGCGCCTCGGCGTCAGTCGGCGGCGTCTGTTCGAGGAACTCGATCGGCCGGCGCTCGATCGGTTGCCAAGCGAGCCCTACGTTTATGCCGAGTGGCGACTGCGCCGGGTCGGTCTCGATTACCACGTCGATATCGACGGCCACTACTACTCGGTGCCGCATCGCCTGTTGAAGGAACAGGTCGAGGCGCGCATCACCCAGCGCACCGTCGAGCTGTTCCACAAAAGCGAGCGCGTCGCCTGCCACATGCGCAGCGGCATCCGCGGTCGCCACACTACTCTGCCGGAGCACATGCCGAGCGCCCATCGGCGCTATGCCGGCTGGACGATCGATCGCATCCGGCGGGACGCCGCCGCCATTGGCCCCGACACGGCCAACTTGACGGCGGCCATCCTCGAAAGCCGACCGCATCCGGAGCAAGGGTTTCGGGCCTGTCTGGGCATCTTGCGCCTCGCCCGGCAGTACGGCGCCAGCCGGCTCGAAGCCGCGTGCCAGCGTGGTCTGGAGCTCGGCGCCCGCTCCTACGGCAGCATCCATTCGATCCTCCAACACGGTCTCGACCGCCGGCCGTCGCCGCGAACGCCCGACATCGGCGAGCTGCCGTTCGACCATCCCAACATTCGCGGCGCCGGCTACTACCAATGAGGAGATCCCCTTTTGCTGACCCATCCCACCCTTGACCAGATGCACCGGCTCGGGCTGGCCGGCATGGCGCACGCCTTCACCCAGCTCAATGCCGATCCCAATGCCACTGAGCTGAGCCATGCCGAATGGCTCGGCCTGCTGCTCGATCGGGAGATGACCGAGCGTCAAGACCGCCGGCTCAAGGCCAGGCTGCGCTTCGCCCGCCTGCGTCACCAGGCGACGATCGAGGACGTCGATTACCGGGCGCCGCGCGGCCTCGACCGCGCCCTATTCCAAAAGCTCGTCCAGGGCGACTGGATCGACGTCCCACAGAACCTGATCATCGAAGGGCCAACTGGTGTGGGCAAATCATGGCTTGCTTGTGCCCTCGGCCACAAGGCGTGCCGCGACAACCGATCCGTCCTCTACCAGCGCATCCCGCGCCTCTTCATCGATCTGGCGCTGGCCCATGGTGACGGGCGTTATCCGCGCCTGATGCGTGCGCTTGGCGGCGTCAAGCTCCTCATCCTCGATGACTGGGGCCTTGAACCACTTGGCCCGGAGCAGCGCCACGATCTGCTCGAGATCACCGAAGAACGTTACGGCCGAGGCGCAACATTGATCACCAGTCAGCTCCCAGTGGACCGCTGGCACAATGTAATCGGCGATCCCACCCTCGCCGACGCCATCCTCGACCGCATTATCCACAATGCGTATCGCCTACAGCTCAAGGGCGACTCGCTCCGCAAGCAGACGGCAGCCAAAAACGCTGAGGCTTGACGTCACTACCCAAGGATGAGACACCAAATCCGACGAGAGGGCGCTCGCCACCCCGGCTGTCATCGGTCGCTCAATTCTCCCGGAAAGTGGGCTTTGAAAATTCCCTAGTTGGTCGTCTTCCGCCGTTTTGCCGGGGCTAACCCCGGCGAAACGGCGGGCCGAGATCAGCGCACTCTCCCTCTCGGGGGAGGGGGCTGATGGTCCAACTTGGAGAACTGATGATGATCCTGGAATTGCATCGGCAAGGACTGTCGATCACCGCGATCGCGCGGCGGACGGGGCGCGATCCGAAGACGGTACGCAAATACATCGAGCGCGGCATTGAGGCGCCGGTTTACGGGCCACGGTCGGTTGGCCGACCCAGTAAGCTTGCCCCGTTCATAGGATTTCTGCGCGAGCGGATCGCCGCTTTCCCGGACCTCAGCGCGGCGCGCCTGACCCGCGAGATTCGCGAGCTCGGCTACGTCGGTGCCTATACCGCGGTGAAGCGCTTCCTGGCAGCGATCCGACCGGAGAACGGGCCGAAGCCCTACGAGGTGCGCTTCGAGACGCCGCCTGGCGTTCAGGCGCAGGTCGACTTTGCGCGTTTCGTCGTGGAATTTACCGATGATCCTGGCACCAGTCGGGTTGTCTGGCTGTTCAGCCTGGTGCTCGGCTATTCGCGCTTTCTGTTCGCGCGGTACGTTCTGCACCAGGATCTACAGACGTTGCTGCGTTGCCATATCCAGGCCTTCGAGGCGCTTGGCGGCGTGCCGATCGAAGTCCTCTACGACCGCATGAAGACCGCGGTGACCGGTGAGGACGATCAGGGCCATATCGCGTACAACCGCTCGCTGCTTGCGCTCGCGCGGCATTATCGCTTTCAGCCGCGCGCCTGCCGGCCCTATCGGGCAAAGACAAAGGGAAAGGTAGAGCGGCCATTCAGCTATATCCGCCAGGACTTCTTTCTCGGCCGCCGTTTCCGCAACCTCGATGACCTCAACGCGCAGCTCGGCGACTGGCTCGACACCGTCGCCAATGTCCGTGTTCACGGGACCACCCAGCGGGTTATTGCCGAGGCGTTCGCCGCCGAGCAGCCCGAGCTGCAAACGCTACCTCCGCATCGCTTCGATGCCGTGCTCAAGCTGGAGCGGCGCGTCACTCATGATGGCTTTGTCGCTATCGGCGGCAATTATTACAGCGTGCCCGACCGCACTCGCCGGGTCGTCGAGGTCCAGCAGCTGCCCGACCTGATCCGTATCCTCGATCTCGGAGCCGTCGTCGCCGAGCATCCTGTACTTGAAGGGCGAAAGCAGTATCGCATTGATCGCAGTCACCGCACCGGCGGCAGCGCGAAGCGCAAGATCGACATGCCGACCGGGATTACCATCGGCCGCATTGGCGATCATGTGCCGCTCCGGCCGCTCGGCGTCTACCAAGCGATCGGTGTGCAGCTCGCCAGCGTGGGCCGGCCATGACGCTCACCAGCGCATCCTCGCGCGTCGACAACATCCGTCACAGTCTTGTCGGCTTGAAGATGCCGCGCGCGCTCGAGATGCTCGACGCCACGCTCCGGCGCATCGAGCAGGGTGAAATCGACGGCATCGAAGCGATCGACGATCTTCTCGCCGAAGAACTCAGCCTGCGTGAGAACCGTCGGGTCAAAGCGGCACTGCGGATGGCCAGGTTGCCCATCGTTAAGACTCTGGCCGGCTTTGACTTCTCGTTCCAACCCTCGCTCGACCGCAACCGGATCATGGCGCTCGCCGGTCTCGACTTCATTAACCGTGCCGAGGTCATTCACTTGCTCGGGCCACCTGGCACCGGAAAATCCCATCTCGCCATTGCGCTCGCCGTCGAGGCCGTTCGCGCTGGCAAAAGCGTCTACTTCATCGCGCTGGCCGACCTCGTCGCCATCCTGGCCAAAGCCGAACGTGAAGGCGCCTTGCGCGAGAAGATACGCTTCCTGTGCCGCTGTTCGCTGCTGGTCGTTGACGAAATCGGCTACCTGCCGGTCACCCCGGGCGGCGGCAACCTGTTCTTCCAACTCGTCAACGCCCGCTACGAAAAAGGCGCGGTGATCCTCACCTCTAATCGCGGCTTTGCCGAATGGGGTGACCTCTTCGGCGATCCGGTTGTCGCCACCGCGCTGCTCGACCGGCTCCTCCATCATGCCGTGGTCGTGCAGATCGAGGGCTCCAGTTACCGCATGCGCCAACACGCCGATCTCGTGCCTGAGCACGTCAGATCCAGCTCGCCACTCAATCCACCGCCGGCACCAAGGCGGCGAGGCCGGCCACCCTCAAAAGCGGCCAACGATCAGCCACGGGGCTGATCGTTGATCAGCAAGACAACCGCCCAAACAGGGAATTTTAGATGCCCACTTCTGCGGAAACTTCGGTGCCCATTGACAGCTCCGGACCAGTCTATAGACGCCGTCTGGGGTAAGCGCTCCCTCAAGCGTGCCCGTACGATTGTTTTTGACCGGCCGAAACAGCGGCCCGTTCTCGTCCGTGCCATGACCGGCGGCCTCGAGGTACTCGTGGATGAGGGTATTGGTCCCCGGATGCAGGGGGAGATAGCGCGTCTTCTCGCCTTTGCCGGATACCCTGAGATGCGGCACACCACGGCGCGTATGTCTGAAATCCCGAACCTTGAGCGTGCAGAGCTCCGCCCGGCGCAGCGCGTGGTAGAGAAGCGTCGACAGGATCGCGCGATCGCGCTTGTCCTTGAGGCTGTCACTACCGGGTGCGTCGAGCAGTTCGCGGGCCTGGTGGTCGCCCAGCGCCGGCGTTTTGCCTTCACCGCTCTCGCTTCTCGGCCGTTTGACGCCTTTCACCGGGTTATGGGTGACAGCGTTCTTCTCGCATAGATACTCGAAAAGCGAGGAGAGCGCCGCCAGGCGATGCCGCACTGTCGCGCCGCCGAGCTCACGCTGTGCCAGGTCATCGCGCCAGGCAATCACATGGGCCCTTGTGATCGCACGGAACTCCTCAGGCCGACCGATCCCGGTAAAATCCATGAAATCCTGAATG
>JBJMSU010000080.1:0-31444 GCA_045801465.1 Xanthobacteraceae bacterium
GGCGGAAGTTAACTGGGCACCCACGCCGCCACTGACCTGCTTAAGAGTATCATCAGAAAGCCCTTGCCCCTCCAGCATGTTCTTGAAGGCAGTACGCTCGTCCTCGGATAGGGTAGAGCTGAACTGCTCAAGCTTGGCGCACAGTTGGTCGACCACGGCCTTGTTGATCTGAGCCATTCGCCTTCCTCCTTGCTTTGCGAGCTATCGCCTCATACGATATTAAGCTAACTGCGGCTAGTCAACAAGCTGACGGTTGTATCGCCAAGCCCGCGCTGGATTGATTGGCACAACGCGCTCGCAACCAGTTAGGGCTCGATATCGTCAGCCTATCGCAGTATGTCAGCGCGGCGGGTGTCGGGAACCGCACACCGCACGGCCGTTGCCTCCCGATCGGCAAGCACGCGAGTCTACAAGAGGATTTCGGCGACGTGACTAGCGCAATCATGCCTCCGGCGCTTCCGCCAATACGGTGATTGACGCAGGCAATGTCGGCACGTGCGGGTCGGAGACATTTGCAACTGGTGGACAACGGGCCACCGTGCCGCAGACTTGCGCCGTTGGCGGCCTGCGATCGCGGTGCGATAGACGTCCGACAAGCCAAGCACCGGTGTCGGTAGCTTTTGCAGTTGTCCGGTTTTGGTAGCACATCAGTTGTCCGCTTTTGGATGACAGCGATCGGGGGAGAAGCGGAACAACCCCCGGGCTGTTTTGGTGTTGATCAGGCGGCTCCTTTGGCTGCCGGAAGTGCTGTTTCTTTGTTCGACCTGGAAGCCCGTTTCTTCGTCCCGACCCGCTTCTTGCCCTTGGCCTCGTGTCGAGCGGCCGTCAAGGCTGGCCGTCGCACGAGGGGGATGGCGTGCGCCGGCGTTTCCAGGCCACGCCTTGATGGCGGCGAGCACGGGGCCAGGCTCGGCGGGATCGGGGCGACGATCTGGCGGCCGTTTGCGTCGTAGCGAGCCAGGCAGCGCGGTCCGTGGAAGACGGCGAGGCGTCCGTCCGGATAGTGGCGAACCTTCACCTGCGCCTTGACGTAGTGGGCGCGCATGGGGCTCTCCGGCAGCTGCAGCTTCCGCCTGCCAGAGGTCACCGTGTTGTCGCGACCGACGATCCGCTCCTCCTCGCTGCATAGCGTCTCGCTCAGGAGTGCGGCATCGGCGGCCACGAACGCTTTGTCGGCGAGGGCTGCCGCCTTGGCGAAGCGCGCGTTGTGCTGCGGCAGATAAACCTCGCGGATCCATCGGTTGGCAGGCTCGATGTCGGTGATCCCGGCATGCATGAGTTCCTTGATCAGCCGATCCTGCAGCGTCCCGAACATCCGCTCTGAGCGCCCGCGCGCCTCCGGCGAATAGGCCGGGATGTGTTCGATCCCGAGCCGATCGAGCGCGCGGCCGACCTGTGTCAGGCGGTCCTTGTCCACCGCCTCGCCGGCCTTCGCGGTGTAGAAGTAATGGCTGCCGCGGTCGGTGTAGAGCGAGCACGGCAACCCGTGCTCGGTAAACACCTCGAGCAAGCCGCGGAAGGTCGAGGCCGTCCCTTCCTCCTCCACCAGGAAGGCCGAATAGATCGTGCTCGTCGCATCATCCATCGTGACGATCAGATCAAGCGGCGCCTGCCCCGCAAGCCAATCGTGCCGCGAGCCGTCCTGGTGCAGCATCATGCCCTCGCACGGCTTGCGCTCGCGCTTGCGCCGATGCGCCCCGCGGCGCTTGGCTCGCTCCACCAGCCCGGCCGTATGCAGCTGCGTCTTGGTCCACGTATAGCCCCAGCTGAAGTTGTGGTCGCGAACCCCATGCTCGTGGAAGTGCTTCACGTTCCAGCCCCGATAGACCGTCCGATAGAGCTGCAACATTCGATCGACCGCCGCCGCCTCGATGCGCTTCGGCGAAGCCTTGCCCAAACGCCGGTCGATCAGACCCGCCTCTCCTTCCTCCTCAAACCGCTCCCGGTAGCGCCGAAACTGCCGCTCCGACATCCCCAAAAGCTCGCTCGCCTCCATCATCGATAGTTCCCGCCGTTCCCAGCGGCTCAAAACATCCCGAAACTTCTGCATTCTCCGGTCCTGTAGCCACGTCGTCCGGTTCATCGATTCGCCTCCACCCGGAGGCAGAAAACCGGACAACTCGTGTGCTACCTAACCCGGACAACTCGTGTGCTACCGACACTGTTATCGCCTGAGCCTTGCGGGCTCGGGAAGCCGTCGCTATAAACCGCCTTCCCGCTTTTGCTGTCGGAGTGTAGCGCAGCCTGGTAGCGCACCTCGTTCGGGACGAGGGGGTCGCAGGTTCAAATCCTGCCACTCCGACCATTCAGCTCTTCCGTCGCCCAAAAACCTTCTGCCACCGTAACCTTGCTCCTGCAGGGACGTCCGGCTGCTCGAAACCTGTGGCCTTGCGACAGCGGTCTCAAAATATATCCGCGCGCTTCCGCCGGCCGGTGAACTCCTGAAACTTGCGCCGGTCGTTGTGTTGCCGGACCCAATTGTACTTGGGGCGCTGCGGCGGCAGGTCGGCAAGCGTCTGGTAGAAATTCGGCTGGCTCGCCTTGAAATCATCCATCAGCTGCATGGGCGGCAGGTTCACGTCCTGACTATTGTCGAGGAAGTTGTCGCGCGTCCACCCCTTCAAGCGCGTGGCGTTCGCATCGGCATAGTGGTCGCCCCTGAAAACGCGCTGGCCTTTCTCGGAAAGGTAGATATTGGCGAGCGCGATCGCGAGGTACTCCTCGTGGTCGTCGTAGTCCTGATTGACGAAGGCCTGCCTGACAACGCCGCGCATCGTCCGCGAGGCATGAATCAGCTCGTGGTACAACACCTCGTCGGGAGCCTGTCCCGGCCGGCTCATCGCGCGACCCTTGAATGCGTCGGGGGTGAATTCGATGAGCGAGTCGGAGCCGGTGCCTTTGCCGGCGCGCACGTCGCCGAATTTGTATGGGTTGACCAGCCTCCACTTGGCAGTCGCCGCGACCGGATTCGACGCACTTTCGAAAGCAGCACGGCCCGTACCGCGATAAGGCACGATACGGACATCGCGTCTCCGGGACGACCGGATTTCCGCCAGGAGAGCGCGGCCCGCTCCCCATCGCTTGATCTGGTCCAGCCAAGGTTGGACGGCGGCAATATGCTGTCTGGTTTCCAGTCGATATATCGACACCAGGTTACGGAAGTTCAGGTCGCGATCGTTCAAGCTGACGATCGTCTTGAAGCTCATCCATTCCGCCATTGAGTCGTTGGCGATCACGATATTGTTGAAGTCTGTATCCGGCTCGCCGCCGGGATCGAGCAATTCCCGCCTCTCCGTGGTCGACGCATGGTTTTCGATGTACTCCTCATAGATCTCGATCGGCCAGAACCCTTTGGCGCGTGCCTCTTTGCGACGGCTCACATCTGCTCCCTCGGCTGAGCCGAAGATCGCGCCCTTCCACCGAGGGACGTTCGTGGTCCCCTAGGTGCTGCGGTTGCGTGTCTCGGCGTCGGTCCAATGTCGAGGTTCGTCGCTCGTGCGGGTGGCCGGGTTCAGTCACGAGGTCCCAGGTGTTCCCCAGGTAACAGCCAGCCTCAGCGCCCGGAGCAATCTTGCGCTCGCCCGGACCGGCGGGTCGAACTCACTCACTCGACCTGAATGAAGCCGACCGGATCTCTCTGCTCGGCGACGAAGACGGCTGCCGTCAGCGGCCCGCCGAACACCGCGGCAGTGTCGATGTTCAATCGGTTGGGTCGCAGATCGGGCGTTCCGGTTCGCAGCGGCGTGTGGCCGTGAACAATCAGGCGGCCATGGTCGCGCTGGTCGATGAGAAATGGCTCCCTGATCCACACCAGGTCATGCGCGTCCTGATCATGGAGCGGCCGCGCCGGATCGATGCCGGCATGAACGAACAGCCGCTGTCCGTCATCGAAGCTCAGCCGCAGCGCGCGAAACCAGGCGAGGTGATCGGCCGGCAGCTCCTGGGCCGCGGCGACGCCATAGCTCCGCAGAGTCTTGTCGCCGCCGTTCAACAGCCAGTTGCCGGCATTCAGGCTGCTGTCGGCGGCCGCCACGGCGAGCTCCTCATGATTTCCCCTGAGCACGATCGCGTTTGCGCCCAACCGGGCCTGGAGGCGCATCACGTAGTCGACGACGCCGCGGCTGTCCGGGCCGCGGTCGATGTAATCGCCGATGAACAGCAACGTCATCGCCTCTCCGCCGGCGTCGCGCTCGCAGCGCGCGATCAGGCCGCGAAGCTTGGCCAGGGAACCGTGGATGTCGCCGATGGCGTAAGTCTTGGGCATAGGCCGCATCGTAGGACGGGTTGGGTGCGACGCAACACCCCTCGCCCGTGCGGTACGACCGAGCTTCCACCGAGGCTTTTTGCGGCAACGCCACAGGAACCAACGGTCGCAGCTTTGCGTTCACCTGTGTCGTGCACCCAACAGGAGAGCAACCCCATGAAATACCTTCTGGCGGCAGCCGCCGCAGTCGCTTTCGTCACGCCCGCGCTGGCGGATTTCTATATTGTGCAAGACACCACGACCAAACGCTGCCAAATCGTGGAGCAGAGGCCGACCAGCTCGACCATGACGATCGTCGGCGGCGGGAAAGTATTCACCTCGCGCACCGAGGCCGAATCCTCCCTGAAGTCGATCGAGGTGTGCAGCTCCGGCACGTCCGGAATGGGCGGCAGCAGCACCGAGACGACGACGACCATTCAGCGGCAGTAACCGGCCGCGCCCGGGTCGAACCGATGGGGCGCGCCTCCGCGATTG
This sequence comes from Xanthobacteraceae bacterium, assembly GCA_045801465.1. GTDB lineage: Bacteria > Pseudomonadota > Alphaproteobacteria > Rhizobiales > Xanthobacteraceae > DATFWC01. The sequence goes on from JBJMSU010000080.1 coordinate 4,739, forward strand.
CGGCGGGGGCGTGCCTGTCGCGGGCCGCGCCGAGGCGCCCGCGCGAAAAGCGTATTTGCGCCGCTTTAGATTCCCAGCATGTCCCCGACGTGAACGAATGGCGGTTCGCCGAATCGAGTCCGCCCGACGGGGAGTCACCACAGGATTTCGTAACCCATCACCGAGCCTCCCCGCTCGAACTGTCGTTCGGCGGCGCTAGGAGCTGCGGTGCTGGCGCTGACCTCATGATCAGGTCGCACCGGGTCGGACTTCGCCAGAGCCCCAGCGACGAGTGCGGCGACAATGATCGCTCCGCTCACCGCCACTGTTGCGTTGATCCAGCGACCAACCTGTTCGTTCGTCATGATGTGACGCCCTTTCGTCGTTATATCGCTTCGACTGAAACGGAGTGTAGATCAGCCGATCACAAGGGCGGTGTAACCCCGGTCACACGGGGCACGTTGTTCGCTGGCGATAGAAATACGCTATCGACGCCTCGCATCTCCATGTCTGATGCCCTGGACGCGCAGCATGTCGCGAAGCGCGTCACCGCGACGGCCAGGTCCAGGCGGGTCTCTCGTCGTCCTGGACGAGCGTCTCGCCCAAGTGTTTCTCGAGAACGATCTGTTTGACATCGGCGGCCGCAACGAGCGCGGACACCAGCGCCGCCGCATGCGAGACCACCACGACCTGCGAGGCTTTCGACGCCTGCGCGATGAGGCGCGCCAACGGAGCAAACAGGTCGGGATGCAGGCTCGTCTCGGGCTCGTTCAGGATCATCAAGGTCGGCGGCCGCGGCGACAGCAGCGCAGCCATGAGGAGCAGATATCTCAGCGTGCCGTCGGACAGCTCGGCAGCCTTCAAGGCACGGAGCAGCCCGTGCTGCCGCATCTCCAGTTCGAAGTACCCATCGGCATTGACGATCTGCAGGCTGGCGCCGGGAAACGCATCGCTGATGGCGCGGGCGAGCCCGTCGCCGTCGTGCCCGACCACCTTTCACGTCCGCGGCGCCAAGCCGCAGCCCGAACTGCAAGATCCGCTGACGCTAGGGCAAATAGATCGACGTTTCGATACCTCCCCTGACAAAGGAACGGCCCGGTCGGGCCGGGCCGTCCTGGGTTTTGAGTCCGTCAATTGCCGGGTCAGTCGCAAATGCGGCGGGTCCTGATGATCTGGCGACCGCTCGGCGTGAACACGCGCTCGCGCATCACGCGACAGTCGCCCGCATAGCCGTAGGCCCCATACGCCCCATTCCAGTGCCGGCGGTGACCCCAGCCGTAGTCCGGTCCGACGCCCGCGCCGAGCGGTCCGACCCTGACGCCTACGCCGCCGTCATCGAAACCTGCGGAGAATTGCGCGCTGGCGGGTGCTGCCATCGCAAGAGCGCCAGCAGTGACGAGGCCAAACAGAATCTTGTTCATGGATCTTCTCCTCCGTTGCTCGCTTCTTGAGGAGTCAACGTCGCAGCCGGACGATCGTTTCATCCGGGGAGGCACCATGTTACCACCCTGGCCGGGCGCAACCGCCATAATTTGGCGCGTTTTCGCACGCAATCGGCAAAGAACGGCCCGGATGAAGCGGCCGCATCATCCAGGCAAATGCCGTGCAGAGCCGGTCGGGCCCGCTCAGGCCTTCAGGGTCCACTCCTCGGCGGTGGCAGATTTTCTTGCGCCGATGGCGAGAAGCAGACGTTCGGTCGTGGCGCGATCGGCCGCGATGCCTTTTTCCAGCTGGCCGGTCGACCTGTAGCCTCGGGCCGAGCGCGGGTCTTTGAGCATGGTGCGCAGCTTGTTTTTGCGTTGCCAGTCGCGGATTACAGTCCAAACCATTCGCATCCTCCCATGTTGGAGTTGAACACCCTATAACAACTCGGGTGCGCGGCAATCGCTCCCGCGGATTAAATTTTGGCCACGTGATCGGGGGCTTTTTCATTTCGATACGCAAGCGATGACGACCTTGACGGCGGGGCCGGCGGGCCCGCCGCGGCGCTGCGGCCGGAAGGTTGCCTTGTTCACGTCTTCGAACACGAAGGTGCCGCCCGGATTCAGCGCATAAGTATTGAGGATCTGCTCGTTGGACTCGCACGAAATGGAGCAGACGCTCGTGCAATCCGCTTCGGTCATGCGGATCGCGCTTCGTCCGGGCGGGCCGGCCGGTCCGGCAGGCCCCGGAGGCCCCGCAGGACCGGGCGGACCGGCGGCGCCCGGCGGGCCCTGCTCTCCCTTTTGGACTTGAGCCTCGCCGCAAGCGGCAAGCGCCAGGCAAAATACAACAGCAATAAAACGTTTCGGCATGCGTCCTTCTCCGTCCTGCTGGCAATCGTAGAGGATGTCGCGTTCGCTTGGAATTCGCGAATGCTGATCATCCCGCCGTGCGGCTTTCCAGCAAGTTGGTTATTGCCGGGCGAGCCACCACGGCGGCGAGTGTCGGCAATCCCGCTCGGCTTGACACTGCCGTTTCCTTCCCAAGCGAGATGGCCGGGACAGGCCCGGCCATTGCGGCTCCGTGCGATGGATAATGACTAATTGACGACGTCGAGTTTGACCTTGGCAAGCCCGCGTCCGGTCATGCCGAGGCTTTCGGCGGCGGAAGACGACACGTCGACGATACGGCCGGGAATGAATGGGCCGCGATCGTTGACGCGAACCGTCACGGAGCGTCCGGTCGCGACGTCGGTGACCTTGAGCCGGGTGCCGAACGGCAGCGTGCGGTGCGCAGCCGTCAATTTGCCCGGATCGAACTTTTCACCATTCGCGGTGCGCGCTCCATGCGCGTAGAAGCTGGCGACGCCGTACGCCTGGGTCGCAGACGCATGTTTGCGCGGCGTGAAGGGGGTATGCCTGCGCGCCACCGCCACCGGCCGGCGCACGACCCGCGATACCATCCGGCTGGGCTGCGCCACCGGTGTCCTGACGGCGAACGCCGGCTTCTGGTCGACCATCGTGGTTTGTGTGCAGGCCGCAAGCATCGCGGCCGCCGCGGCGACCGCAAGGACCTGAACGACGCTCCGAACAGCAGCCGTCAGTCCGAATCGGTTCCGAGTAATGCAGCTTGCACCAATGTCACCGGACCCGTGATGACCGATGGAAGACATGCACGCCCCTCCATCCGAATCTGCTCCCCGCCAGCATCCCCGCCAACATAGAGGCCGTAACAGGAAAGGAATGGCAATCGCCGACACGCGGTCAGCCGAACGAATTCGGCCGAGTGTGGTTGTTTGGCCACAGCTTTGGCGACGTACGCTCGAAAGTTCGGGCGGCGCTCGCGAGGTGCGCGTGTGCCGGCGGACATCAGTTCCAGGAGCCCTTCAAGATCAGGAAATCGGGGCATGAAACCTTATTGCCGGCCTGGCGCGAAAGGCGCACCTTCGGGAATACAAACGCGAACGCTCGCATTGTTTTCGAGGGGAACAGGAGCAGCGCCATGTACCGGCATATTCTCATTCCGACGGACGGCTCGGCGCTCGCCGAAAAGGCGGTTGCACACGGATTGTCGCTGGCAAGATCCGTCGGCGCCAAGGTGACGGCGCTGATCGTGGAAACCCCATTCAGCGTCTATAACGTGCCTGAATCGAGACTACGGCGCATGTCGGACGCCTTTGCCGAGCATGCAGAGCAGATCAAGAGACATGCCGCCGCGGTATTGAGCCATGTTGCCGATGCCGCCAAGGCGGCCGGCGTGGCTTGCGACACCTTGCAGATGGAACACGACCATCCGTACAAGGCGATCATCACGACGGCCGTGGACAAAGGCTGCGACGTCATCGTCATGGCATCGCATGGTCGAGGCGGGCTGTCGGCGATCTTGCTCGGCAGCACGACCAACAAGGTCCTGACCCACACCAACATTCCGGTCCTGGTCTGCCGCTGAGAAGTCCCTTGTGGTCCCGCTCTACATTCGGGCAGCCAAAACGTCGCCCGACGATCACTCGTCATTGCAGGGAGACTCGAACGGGTAACCTTGGCGGCAACTTTTCCAACGCCGGCGTTGCAATCCAAGGTCAAGTCGGCAAACTGCGGGGTATCGTTGCCACCGTCGGCACAAACATCAAGGCAATGTCGTGGACGCAGAAGTCGACACAGAGAGCAAGCCATCCGGTCGCGACGCGAGGAAGTTCACGAAACACCGTCCGGTGATCGAACCCGTCGAGGAGGGTCTTGCCGGCCTGACCGAGATTGCAAAGAACAACGACAGCTCGCGCCGCGACAAAGAAGGCATCGTGCCGGCTTCGGTGGCCGAGCAGACGGCCATGGTCGAGCCAACGCCCATGGCCGAATCGGCGCCCGTCGCCGCGCACACGCCCGAGCAGACGCCCGTGGTCAACCCGACGCCGAGCGACCGCGCCAAGACCGGCAACCGAGCGATGAGCTTTCTGATCGCAATGATTGCGATCGGCGGCGCCATCAGCGCGGTCATCTTTGCGTTGCTGTTGCGCGAGATGCAAGTCGCCGCGGAGCTGAACAGGCAAGGCATCCGCCTGAATCAAGAGGCGTTGGACGTGGCGCGCGACACCGCGCAACGGCAGCTGAGAGCCTATGCCAGTATTCTCGAGTTCAAATGCGGCGCTTGCGGCGACAACGCAGGGCCGGACGAAGTGTTCGTCAAAGCCGGCAACGACGGCCAGACGCCTGCCCTCAACGTCTATTCCAGCATCGGCTGGAACGCCGGCGATCCGGCCTGCGGCGCGATCGGCAGCGGCTTCGTCTACACCTACTCCCAGGCGAGGTACTTCAAGACCCTGCGCATGTTCGGCAAAGACGCGCGCGATGTTGCAAGTTTCGATCTCAATCGAGAGGTGGTGCAGCAGGCCAGGGCCACCAACCGCCGGCTCTGCGTGTACGGCACCGTCAACTACGCGACGGTGTTCCAGGATCTCGGTGAGCGCGAAACCCGCTTCTGCTACTGGTACACCCGCGGCAGCGAGCGTATCGCCTGCGAGGAGCAGAACGATCAAAACTGAGGCGGGGCTGAAGGCCGGCGTAGCCGGCGGCAGCAGCTCACCAGCCGGACGCGCAAGCGGCTGCAACCCTTGGCATCAACAACAGAATTCACGCAGTCGTGATACCGCCTGCGACAAAAATGTGGCTGCCGGAACCAACGTTCTGTAGTAGAATTGATCTATCGCACACCTGTTGGTTAGTATCGCGGAGACGCGTATGGGCAGCGTACTCGCCCCATCCTCGCGCGGCTTGATCGAGCCCTGTCCGGCGCCCGTGATCCCGGTCAGCGGCATTGGAGCGGTCACGCAAATTGCCGGCGGACTGGTGTGCGTGACGCTGTTTCAGGAAATCCCATCCGATTCCACCGACGCCGCCGCCCTGTCGATCGAACATCATGTGGCGGCGCGGCTGATCTGGCCGCGCAGCCTCATCATCCCGTCCGTGCGCAAGCTGTTCGGGCTGTTGCAGGAGGGACCGATCGTGGCGGACCTGCCGCCCTTCGGCCTGCCGCGTCACTAGCCTTCACTCTCCTCGAGAATTCAAGCCCAGCGAAACCGCGGGGCCGCAACCGATTCCTTCGTGTAAGATCACGGGTGACGCGGTCGTCTTGGCACGCAGGGGAAAGGTTCGAGGGGAGTAGCATGAAGGCATATGACCGCGGCTTGCGATTCGCAGCGTTCATCTGGGTTTGCTTGTTGGTGTTGACGGGCAGTGCGCAGCCTCAGACCACAACGGTCCGTATCGTCGTCCCCTATACGCCGGGCAGCGGCCCCGACATCCTCTCCCGCCTGATGGCGGAGCAGGTTGGGCGCATGCACGGTCCGGCCATCCTGGTCGAGAACCGTCCGGGCGGCGGCACGCTGATCGGCACGGAAGCGGCCGCGCGGGCTGCGCCGGATGGCAACACGCTGCTCCTGGTGGCGAATTCCTTCGTCATCAACGCGGTGCTGAAGCGACAGAGCTACGATCCGCTGACCAGCTTCGAGCCGATCTGCCATCTCGCCGCGACGCCCATCGTCCTCGTCGTCAACGCCGCATCGCCTTACCGCACGCTCGCCGACCTCGTGGCGGCCGCGCGCGGCAAGCCGGGCGAGCTGTCGTTGGCGAGCGGCGGTCCCGCGTCGTCGCTGCACGTCGCCTTCGAGGTGGTCAAGCGCGCCGCCGACGTCAACATGACCTACGTCCCCTATGGCGGCAGCGCGCCCGCCATCAATGCGCTGCTGGGCGGCCATGTGACCTCGGTGTTTGCCGACTACCCGACCATCGTGAACCAGCTCAAAAGCGGTGCGTTGCGCGCGCTCGTCACCACCTCGCCGGCGCGTGCCGAGATGCTCCCCGAGGTGCCGACGCTGGCCGAAACGGGCCTGAGCAAGTACGAGGCGGAAATCTTCTACGGCCTGGTCGCGCCGGCAAAGACGCCGGGCGAAACGCTGGCCCAGCTGTCCGGCGCGTTGAAAGGGGCATTGGAAGCGCCGGAGATGAAACCGAAGCTGGCGCAGCAAGGCCTGCTGCCGGTCGGACGCTGCGGCGCCGAATTCGGCGCCTATATGCGCAAGCAAGTCGACGAATATGGCCGCGTCATCCGCGAATCGAACATCAAGGCGGAATAGGGGTTATCCCCTCGCCCACCACACCTGTCGCGCAGTCACTATCTTCGCGGAGCGGCGTCGCGGAGCCGCTCCGATGTCCCTTGTGCCGACCCGCCGGCGGCGCGTACCTTTGCCTTCGAACGACGGCAATTGCCCAATAGAAGCTCAGTATCAGGGAAGGAGCGCCATGAGATCGCAGTCACTTCGTTTCGTCCTGGTTCTCGGGGTCTGGCTTGCCGGTGTCGGCCAAACGTTCGCGGTCGATTATCCGACCCGGCCGGTGCGCTGGATCGTCCCCTACCCGGCCGGCGGCTCGACCGACATCCTGGCGCGCATCATCGGTCAATCCCTGTCGGAGCGTCTGGGTCAGCAATTCGTCATCGAAAACCGGCCGGGCGGTGGCAACAATATCGGCACCGAGGCGGTCGTCCACGCTGCGCCCGATGGCTACACGGTGCTGCTGGTCAATCCGGCGCACGGGATCAACGCCACGCTCTATCCGAAGCTTTCGTTCAATTTCATCCGCGACATCGCGCCAGTCGCCGGCCTCATGCGCGTGCCGAACGTCATGGAGGTCAACCCGTCCGTTCCCGCCAAGACCGTCGCCGAATTCATCGCGTATGCCAAAGCCAACGCGGGCAAGATCAATTGGGCGACGTCGGGCAACGGCACATCGGTGCATCTGTCCGGCGAACTGTTCAAGTCCATGACCGGGATCGACATGACGCACGTGCCCTACCGCGGCTCGGCGCCGGCCTTGACCGACCTGATTGCCGGAACGGTGCACGTGATGTTCGACAACATGCCGTCGTCCTTGCCGCACATTCAGGGCGGCAAGTTGCGGGCGCTCGGCGTGACGACGGCACAGCGCTCGCAAGCCCTCCCGGATGTGCCGACGGTGGCCGAAACGGTTCCCGGCTACGAAGCCAGCGCCTGGTTCGGCATGGGGGCGCCGAAGGGCACGCCGGCCGACGTCATCGACAAGCTGAACAAGGAGATCAATGCCGCCCTGCAGGATGAAAGGGTCAAGGCGCGGCTGGCCGAGCTCGGCGGCATTCTGATTGCCGGCACTCCGGCCGACTTCGGCAAGGTCGTCGCCGAGGAGACCGACAAGTGGGCCAAGGTCATCAAGTCGGCGAACGTGCCGCTGATGGATTAGATGAGGCGGCAGATATCCGACCCACGCAAACATCCTGAAGATCTGCGCAGCCATCGCTGGCTCGGGCTCGACGACCTGCGCTCGTTCGGGCACCGCTCGCGGCTGCGCCAGTTCGGCTACGACGCCGTCGATTGGGCCGGCAAGCCGGTCATCGGCATCATCAACACCTGGAGCGAGATCAATGCCTGCCATGCGCATTTGCGCGCGCGCGCCGAGGACGTGAAGCGCGGCGTGCTGCAGGCCGGCGGCTTTCCCGTCGAGCTGCCGGCGATGTCGCTCGCCGAGCCCTTCGTCAAGCCGAGCACGATGCTCTATCGCAATTTCCTCGCCATGGAGACGGAGGAGCTCTTACGCAGCCATCCGATCGATGGCGCCGTACTGATGGGCGGTTGCGACAAGACCACGCCCGGCCTGATCATGGGCGCCATCAGCATGGGCATCCCGGCGATCTACGTGCCGGCGGGGCCGATGCTGCGCGGCAACTGGCGCGGCCAGTTTCTCGGCTCGGGCTCGGACGTGTGGAAATACTGGACCGAGCGGCGCGCCGGCAACATCAGCGAGAAGGAGTGGAGCGAGATCGAGGGCGGCATTGCCCGCTCGTTCGGCACCTGCATGGTGATGGGCACGGCGGCGACCATGATGGCCATCACCGAGGCGCTGGGCTTGGCGCTGCCGGGCGCCTCGTCGATCCCGGCGGCCGACGCCAATCACCCGCGCATGTGCGGCGCCGCCGGCCGCCGCATCGTCGACATGGTGTGGGAAGACTTGACCCCTGCCCGCATCCTCACCTCCGCGGCCTTCGACAATGCCATCAAGGTCCATATGGCCATGGGCGGCTCGACCAACGCCATCATCCACGTCATCGCGATGGCGCGGCGCGCCGGGCTTTCCCTCGACATGCAGCGCTTCGACGAATTGTCCCGCCAGATTCCGGTGCTGGCGAACGTGCGTCCCTCGGGCAAGTATCTCATGGAGGATTTCTTCTATGCGGGAGGCTTGCGCGCGCTGATGCTGGCGCTGGAGGAGAAGCTCGACCTCTCCTGCATGACGGTGACGGGACAGCCGCTCGGCGAAAATATCGCGGGCGCCCATGTCCACCTGCCCGACGTGATCCATTCGCCCGACGATCCCATCTATCCAGAAGGCGCCACCGCCGTGCTCACCGGCAATCTGGCGCCGCGCGGCTGCGTGATGAAGCCGGCCGCGGCCGACCAGCGCTTCCTCCACCATCGCGGCCGGGCGCTGGCGTTCGAGGACTACAACCACATGGCGCGCGAGGTCGAGCGCGACGATCTCGAGGTCACGCCCGACCATGTGCTGGTCCTGAAGAACGCGGGTCCCAAGGGCGGGCCCGGCATGCCCGAGTGGGGCATGCTGCCGATCCCCAAGAAGCTGGTGAAGGCTGGCGTGCGCGACATGGTGCGCATTTCCGATGGCCGCATGAGCGGCACCAGCTATGGCGCCTGCATCCTGCATGTGGCGCCCGAGAGCTTCCTCGGCGGGCCGCTGGCGCTGGTGGCGACCGGCGACGAGATCGAGATCGACGTCGCGGCGCGCCGCATCCATCTGCATGTCAGCGACGAGGAGCTTGCCCGCCGCCGCGCCGCCTGGCGGCCGCCGCCACCGCGCTATGAACGCGGCTACGGCGCGATGTTCTCCGCCCATATCGGCCAGGCCGACGACGGCTGCGATTTCGATTTCCTGACCGGGCGCGCACCGATATCGGAGCCGGAAATCCACTGAACGTGAGGTCACGTACGCGCGAGTGCGTGAGATTTCCGCGCTAGAGCATGTTCCGTTTGGCTTGACTCACCCAAGCTCGTCATTGCCGGGCGAGCGATCGCAACAGCGATCGCGAGGGTTGGACCGGCAATCTCGCTTAGTTTCGCACTGCCTTTACGGCCTCAGCGAGATGGCCGGGACAACCCTCGCCGCTTATGGCGGCTCGCCCGGCCATGACGATTCAACGGAAGTGGAAGATGCTCTAGCCGCCCGCCGACCCGATCGCCGCACACGCGCTTTCCTCGCGGATGAGTGCGAGCACCTCGCGGCGCAGAGAATTGAACTCCGGCGACGTCGTGACCTCGATGGCGCGCGGCCGCGGAATGCCTACGTCGATGCTCTTCTTGATCCGCCCAGGCCGCGCAGTCATGACGCAGACGCGGTCGGTGAGCAGCAGCGCCTCCTCAATGTCGTGAGTAATGAAGAGCACTGTCTGGTGGTGCCGCTCCCACACCTTAAGCAACAGCTCCTGCATCAACATGCGCGTTTGCGCATCGAGGCTTCCGAACGGCTCGTCCATGAGCAACACTTGCGGCTGCATGATGAGCACACGCGCGATGCCCACGCGCTGGCGCATGCCGCCGGAGAGCTCCGCCGGATAGCTGGTCTCGAACCCGCTCAAGCCCACCTGCTCGATGATTTGCGCCGCGCGGTTCCGGTAGTCGACGGCAGGCTGTCTCTGCGTCTTGGGGCCGAACACCACGTTTTCCATGACCGACAGCCACGGAAAGAGCGCCGGCTCCTGGAACACGACAGCCCGGCGCGGTGACGGGGCGACAATCTCCTCGCCGGCGACACGCACGCTGCCGCGCGTCGGGTGGTCGAACCCGGCGACCATGTTGAGCAGGGTCGACTTGCCGCACCCGGAGGGACCGAGAATGGCGACGAACTCACGCTCGGCGACGCTGAGGCTGATGTCCTGAAGGGCGAGGACACGCCGCTCGCCCTTCGCGAACTCCTTCCAGAGGCCTTCGATCTCGATCATGCATGCGCCTCGAGCGTGCGCCAGCGCAGCACAAGGCGCCCGACCCAGACGATGACCCGGTCGGAAAGGAAGCCAAGCAGTCCAACCGAGAACATGGTGGCAACGCAGATGTCCATCCGGCCGACGTAATAAGCGTCCCACAGCACGTAGCCCAGGCCGGACTTCACTGCGATCATCTCGGCGACGATCACTGCGGTCCAAGCCACGCCAATCCCGAGGCGCAGGCCGGTGAAGATCGACGGGAGCGCGGAGGGGAAAACGACCTTGGCGAGTACGGTGATCGTGCCGGCGCCGAGCATGCGCGCGGCACGAAGCAGTAACAGATTGGTGTCGCGCACCCCGTGCGTGGTGTTCACCACGATCGGGTAGAAAGCACCGAGACCGATGAGAAAGAGCGCGCTTGCGTCATAAATGCCGAACACCGCGATGGCGAAGGGCAGCCACGCCGTGATCGGAACGGGGCGCAGCAGCTGGACAGTCGGATCAATCAGGCGCGCCGCGAGCCTGCTCCAGCCGATGATCAGCCCAAGTGGAATCGCCACCATTGCGGCAAGTCCGAACCCCTGCAGCACGCGCCGCGTCGAATAAACGACGTTGTCGAGCCAAGTGCCGGAGTAAGGCGAGAGCATCGCCTTGGTGCTGCCGAAGATCCAGGTGTGCCAGGAGCGCAGGACTTGCGCCGGGGACGGGATGATGCCTTCCGTCACCCAGCGCAGATCCACCGCGAAGTGCCACAGCGCCACCAGCAGGACCGGCAGGACGACAAACCAGGGCGCTGGAAGCCGCCGATTCACATGGGCTACCGATTCAAGCCGAGCTGCTCCGGCGATCGGCCGGTGGCCTTGGCCAGGAAATCATAGGTGTAGTGCTCGCCGATCTCCCCCGACACGTCGCGCGTGATGACTCCGTTGTCCGACAGGAACTTGGTAATGCGCTTGATCGACTCGAGCGGCAACGTCGCATCGAGCTGCGTCGTGCGGATCGACTCGGCAGCGATGTTCTCGGCCAGGCCCGCCTTTTCCGCGTAAATTCGCGCCCAGCGCCCGCTGTCTTGGCGAGCGAGATCGAGCACGTCGAGATACGAGACGACCAAACGCTGCACGGCGTCTCGGTTCTTCTCCATGAGGGGCCGGTTCACGGCAAGCACCGAGATCAGGCCGCCGACAGTGTTGGAACGGTTGTGGTCGAGCGTGGGGTAGGCGCCGAAACCCTCGACAATGGCCTGTGCGCAGAACGGCTGCCACACCACCGCCATGTCGATTTCCTTGCCTTGCAGGGCCCTGAGATAGTTGGCGCCGCCGCCGACGATGTTCACGATTTTCAGCTTGTTGTATTGAAGCCCGTTTTCCTGGACCGAGGCGGCGAACTTCAGCCATGAGATCGAGCCGGCACCGATGCCGATGCGCTTGTCGGCGACAGCATTCCAGTCCTTGATGTCCTCGCCTTTGCGCACCACCAGGCAGTCGTTGCCCGATCCGACGCCCGCGACACCGACCAGCGTCTTCGCGCCCTGGCCGAGGGCGAGCGAGATGTCCTGCGGCCCGAAAGCGGTCAGATGGATGTCGCCGGAGACGAGCGCGGTGCGCGCGTCCGCGAACCGCTGAAACATCACCGTCTCGATCTGGATATTGTACTTGGCCGCCTGCTCGGGCAGCAACCAGAGCGGTGACAGCGCCGGCACGTTGAGCATGCCTTGCTTGATGGTGAGCGGCTGCGGCAACGGCGCGCGCAGGTCGGCTTGCGCCAGCGCGGCTGTGGCGGCAAGCGCCGCAACGCAAGCGAGCACCAGATTGCGTATCGCTTTCATGAGAGGTCTTCTCCCCGATGACGGTGCACCTACCCGTTTTCCGCCGGATTTATCATAGTTTGCTCGGCTGAGAGGATGCAACTGTCTACAACGTGCGTCGGCGGATCGCGGAGTTCAGCACGGCTTGCAGCGCATGCGCTCGTGTGCTGACTACAGCCGGATGACCTTAGCTTCGCATCGTCATCCCGCTCTAGCTTGTTCGTGCAGCATGATCCCTCGGGTCAAGCCCGAGGGCAGGCTTTTCCGAAAACCGGTATCCAGCCCGGATCAAGTCCGGGCCAGGCCTTTTCGGGATGATGCCTGAAGCCGTTGCATCCGAGGCGTGCCCGGCGCGATGAACCGTATCCGCGATTGGAGCGAGCTCGGTCCCAAGGCGCAGCGTCGCCGGCGAGAGGGCGCGCGCGCGCACGCAGCCGCGCTTGGTCCGGCGCTCAACGCCTTCGTTGAGATCGCGCCGCCCGCGCCGTCCGGCAGGGTCGGTCCGCTGAACGGCCTCCCCTATGCCGCCAAGGACATGTTTCGGACGCCGACGAGAGAGCCCGGCTGCGGCTTCGGTATCGGTGGTGCGTTCGGCATCGAAGGCTACAGCGATCCGATCGCACGCCTCTCGGCTGCCGGCGCAGACCTGGTCGGATTCACCAATATGACCGAGCTCGCCTACGAGCCCTCGGGCTTCAATGCCACACGTGGTCGCGTGCGCAATCCCTGGAATCTCGACTTCATTTCCGGCGGCTCCTCGTCCGGGTCCGCGGCCGCGGTCGCGAGCGGCGCGGTCGTCGCGGCACTCGGGTCCGACACAGGCGGCTCGCTACGGATTCCCGCTCATGCCTGCGGCCTGACAGCCTGTAAACCGTCGCACGGCCTGGTTTCGACGCGTGGCGCAATGCCGCTGGCGCCGACGCTCGATACGGTCGGACTTCTGGCCCGCAGCGCCAACGACCTCCTGCTGTTGCAGCCATTGATCGGATCGCCGAGCGCGGCCGAACCTCCGCGCCGCGCCGTTGTGGCGGACGATGTGGTGGCGGAATGCGTTTCTGCGATCCGGCGCTGTCTCGCCGACGCCGTGGCAGCGATCGAAGCCGTCGGCATCGCGATCGAGCGACGTCGGACGCTGATGCCGGCCTTGGACGCGATCGATCACCATGCGCTGATCGTCATGCAGGGCGAGAGCGTACGGCAACATCGATCCCGCCTCGAGGACGCGGCATTGGCGCCTGCGCTGCGACGGCGGCTGGCGAAGGGTCTCAATATCGCCGACGAGATGCTGGCCGCGAGCGTAACCGCACGTGATCGCCTGGTGCGGCAGTTCGATGAGGCCGTGTTGTGCGATGGCGGCGTCTTCGTTCTCCCGGTGATGCCGATCACGACGCCGACCGCGGAGCGATGCGATCCGGCGTCGGACCGCTTCTCGGCCCGCACACTCTATGCGTTGAGCCGGTGGACGCGCTTCGTCAACATGCTGGGATTCCCGGCCGTGGCCATGCCGGCCGGATTCGACGACAATGCCATGCCGGTTGGTGTGCAGGTTGTCGGCCGCGCGGGCACCGATCTTGCTCTACTCGAGCTGGTGCGGCATGTGCAGGCGATCACAAGCTGGCATGCGCGCGTGCCGCACGCCGTCGCCCACCTTTTACCCGAAGCGGAATCGCTTGCATGACGCGCCGCACGGCTTGATCCGCAACGACTTTCTCGGAGACTGCAATGCCTCATCTCACCACCGACGACGGCGTGAAGCTCTATTACGAAGAGGTCGGCTCCGGCGCTCCGATCGTCTTCGTTCACGAATTTGCCGGCGACTGCCGCTCCTGGGAGCATCAGCTTCGCTATTTCGGACGTCGCTACCGCTGCATTGCCTACAACGCCCGCGGGTTTCCCCCATCTGATGTTCCGAAAAGCGTCGACAGCTATTCGCAAGAACGCGCCCGCGACGACATCAAGGCGGTTCTCGACGCGTTGAAGCTCGACAACGCGCATATCGTCGGACTTTCGATGGGTGGGTTTGCCGCGCTGCACTTCGGCTTCGCCTATCCCGAACGCGCGCGGTCTCTGGTCGTCGGCGGCTGCGGTTATGGCGCGTCCCCGGACAAGCGGGCGCAGTTCGCGGAGGAGACGGAGGCCGCCGCAAAGCGGTTCGAGGAGATCGGGATGAGCAAGGCCGCGATCGGCTACGCCACAGCGCCCTCGCGCGTTCAGTTCCAGAACAAGGACCCGCGCGGTTGGAACGAGTTTGCCGACCAGCTTGCCGGCAATTCGACCAAAGGCTCTGCGCTCACGATGCGCGGCGTCCAGAAGCGGAGGCCGTCGCTATTCGACCTCGTGGACCAGATGAGGACGATGACCGCGCCAACACTGGTCATGACCGGCGATGAGGACTGGCCGTGCCTCGAACCGGCGCTCCTGATGAAACGGACGATTCCCACGGCCGGCCTCGTGGTGATGCCGAACACCGGCCATACGATCAACCTGGAGGAGCCCGCCGCATTCAACCACCACGTCGCCGACTTCCTGCACGCGGTCGATGCCGGGCGATGGCCGGTGCGGGATCCGCGGGCCATGGCCAACGCGATCCTCGGCAAGTAAGGCAGCCCGATAACGGACGGCGCGTCTTGCGATGTCGAGACCGGCCGACGTGGTGATGCGGAACCACGGCGTAGTACGGGGTGGCGGCTGGCCGCCCGCCGCGATATGCAGCGGCTCTTCGAGCAGGCTCGTGCGCATGGCCGATGATATTCCGTTCGATCGCACGTTCGATCTCAAGCCCGGAAAGGCGGAGGAGATCGCGCCCGGCGTGCGCCGGCTGCTCGCCGATAATCCGAGCCCATTCACGTTCAAAGGTACGGTGAGCTACATCGTCGGGCGCGGGCGTATCGCCGTCATCGATCCCGGGCCCGACGACGCGCGGCACATCTCGGCACTTCTCGATGCCGTGCACGGCGAGACCGTGACGCATATTTTCGTCACCCATACCCACCGCGATCATTCTCCGGCCGCAGCGCGCATCAAGGCCGCAACCGGGGCGACGGTCGTGGCCGAAGGTCCCCATCGCGCGGCGCGCCCGCTGCATACGGGCGAGGCCGTGCGCCTCGAGGCCAGCGCCGACATGGAGTTCCGCCCCGACCTGTCGCTGCCCGATGGCGAGGTGGTGAGCGGCGATGGGTGGAGCCTGGAAGGGGTGGCGACGCCCGGACACACGGCCAATCACATGGCCTTTGCGCTACGCGATACCGAGTTTCTGTTCTGCGGCGATCATGTCATGGCCTGGTCGACCCCGGTGGTGGCGCCGCCGGACGGTGCCATGAGCGACTACATGGCGTCCCTGCACAAGCTCGCGCAGCGGGCGGAGACCGTCTATTTCCCCGGGCACGGCGGCGCGGTGCGCGATGCGCCGCGCTTCGTCGCCCACTACATCCGTCACCGTGCGGGCCGCGAGAGCTCGATCCTGCGCCGTCTGGAAAAAGGCGCCGCCGACATTCCGACGCTGGTGCGGGCGATCTATATCGGTCTCGACCCCAGACTGGTGCGGGCAGCCGGGCTTTCGGTCCTGGCGCATCTCGAGGATCTCGTCGCGCGCGGCGTCGTCGCGACCGACGGTCCTGCCTCGATCTCCGGAACCTATCGTCTGGTTTCGGGCTGAGGCGTCGCGGCGTCTTCGATGTCCTCGAGCAGGCCGAGGACGCGCTGCGCATTGGCGCCGAAGTCGCGCTGGCCGTAGCGCGAGGCGGAACGGATATCGAGGCGCGCGCCCCCGCTGATGGGACGCACGCGGATGACGATGTCGTCGCGAAACCCCATGAGCGCCGTCCGCGCGACCGCTTCGATGCGGCCCTCGCGCCGTCCCACCTGCGGGCTGCGAGTCTCGATCACCCGCCATTTGCGCTTGCTGACCACGGAAAGTGCCGCCTCGTAAAGCTCCGCGGGCGTCGAGGCGGTTTGCAGCGGCGCGATTTGCGGGTAGGTCGCGCGCTGCAATTCGGCGGCCGCGGCTCCCGGATACGCCACCGGATTGGCCTCGCGCGGCCGCAGGCGTGCGATCGCCTCGAATCGGGGCGGATCGGTCATGTCGGTGGTGATGTCGGCAAGCGGCGGCAGGCGGTACGCTTTGGCCCCGAGATACGCCGGATACGTCACCAGAACGATGCCGATCACGAACGCCAGCAGCGCATGCCCGAAGCCTTTCAGGCCCTCGCGCCAGATGACGATAAACGCGCCGACCGCGAACAGCATGGCGATTACGGCAATGCCGACGGCGCCGCCGAACGTCGCCAGGCCAGGCACGATCTCGATGAAGTCGAGCCGCACGACGACGATCGCCAGCAACGCGACCGCAAGCGCGAACAGCGCGAGGCGGCGGGCCCAGATGGCAAGTCGCGATGTCGGGTCTTCGGCGATGCGGCGGCGTGGCATGGAGATTTTAGGATCCCGCGCAGATGCGTTTGAGCGCGCCCCACTCGGCCGGGCTGAGAAGAGCGGCCTCGCTGCTCGCCGGCGCGGCAGTTTCGATCGCCTTCAGCCGGTCCTGCGTGTCCGGATGGTCGAGCAGAAGCTTCATGCCGGGATGACTGCTGCCGTCGATGCGCACCAGGATGGCGCCGAGCGCGCGCGGATTGGCGCCGAGCTTGGTGACAAGCTCGACCGCATACGCATCCGCCCGCCGCTCCACCTCGCGCGAGTAGGAACTTTGTAGCAGTGTTTTCGACGCCAGCACCACGGCGCCGCCGCCGACGAAATCCCCCAGCACCATGCCGAACAGGAACGACAGTCCCGCCGCCTGGATCAGCGATCGGGTGCTGTCGCGGTGGACCACATGCCCGATCTCGTGGGCGATGACGCCTGCCACTTCGTCGACGGTCTGCGCCTTGTTGATCAGGCCTTCGAACACATACACGTGTCCGCCGGGAAGCGCGAAGGCATTGGCTTGCGATTTGCGCAGCACAGCCAGATGGAGGGGCATCGTCAACGCGGCGGCGGTTTCGAGCCGCGCGCCCAGGCGTTTGAGCGCCGCTTGCCCGGCCTTCTCGGCGTCGGCTTGACCGCATTCCAGAGGCTCACCTTTTTTCCCGGTGTCGAGCATCGCGCGCACCTGCCCGTCGACCGCTTCGCCGAACTTGCGCTCGACCCCGTTCGGCACGTAAGGGGTGAGGCGATCGGCGATCGCCGGCACGCCGAAGATGCCGACGAGGACGAGCGAGAGCACGGCCGCGATGCTCCAGACGACGACTTTGGTGCGGCCGCGGCGCTCGGTCGCCCCCGTGCGGTCAACGGTGGCGGCGAGCTCATCGATCGCGGCGGCAAGGCGCAAGTCGCGGATCTCGAGCCGCGCCAGCACCGCGCTCCCCAGCCGTCCCAGCCGCAACATGCCGTCCGGCGCGGAGAGGTGCTCGAGCTCGCCATAGCGCCAGCGCGCCAGCAGATGGCCCTCGGCTGCGCGCACGAGCACGCCCAGGCGATCGAGCTCCACCGACACCTGATGCCGCGTGCTCGTCGTCCCGTCGTAGAAGATGCCTGGGCCCGAAGTGACCATCTCCCTGCTCTCGCTCCCTTGCGAGCGGTGCCGCGTTCTTATCCTTCCCGAGGCAACGGGTGAAGAGCGACAGTCAAAGACCGCCCACATCGAGCGCGTCGGCGAGCCCCTCGCCGAAAGCGGAGCTCGCCGCGCCGGCCGCCTTCACGTGCTGGAGCTGATCGAGGCCCGACAGCTCGGCGGTTTCGAAACTCAACCGCCATAGCCTGAGCCTCACCGTCACCTGGTAGATGGTCGAATAGCCGAGCATGACCACCACGTAGCTCGCGACGGCGCCGACCACGCCGGCGATTTCGGCGATCTGCGTGCCAACGAGCGGTTTGAACAGCATGAACGAAAGCCCGAAGACGAGGCTCGAGACAATGCCGATGATAACGGCGAACACGAGCGAGTAGCCGAGGAAGCGCAAATAAAGCCCATACATCTGGCCCATTCGCAGCCGCGATTTTGCCGTCATGGCGCCGAACCGCAGTCCGGACGTCCACCAGCGCAGCGTGATGGTCTGGAACGCCGGATAGAGCAGCGCCGCGGCGATGATCGACCAGATCGAGGCCATGATGGCGAAAGCCAGCACGGCACCGAAATTCGGGCTGACACTTTCGATGCGGCCGATGACGTTGTCGCCGCCGCGCTCGATCGCCTCGGCAAGGGCGCTCCAATTGATGCCCTGAATGGCGAAGACAGCCCCGACGAGGAGCGGCCCGACGACCACGAGCCACAGCGCGATCCCCCGCACGAACAGGCGGGTGCCCGATCCGGCGAAATGTCCGCGGATCTCGCCATAGAAGGTGTGCCGCAGCTTGTAGCGTTCGAGAGTCGCCTGCCCCCAGGGATAGGCAAGACCCGCGGTGAGCAAGGTCACGGCGAGCCATCCCATGGAATAAACGGCATAGAGCCAGGCGGATCCGGTCTGATGCAAACGCACGCCGCGGAACACGGTGCGGGTCAGCCGATAGCGGCGTGCACGATAGATGGCGAAATGCCCGAACAGCGCGAGCAGGACGAAGGCCAGCACACCGGAGATCCGGCCGATAATTCCGAGATCCATGGCGGCGAGGAAGAAGCCCGCATAGATCGGAACGAGGACCGCGATGGCGATCAGGAAGCCGATCAGAAGCTCGCGCGCCGTGCCGGTATATTCGAGGGCGTCTCCGGCGATCTCGGTGTTTGCCCACAGGAAGCGGCGCTGGTCGGTGGCAAGCCAGAAACGGTAGATGCCGAGCGTGCACAGCAACAGCAGCGCGCCGCGCACCATCAGCCGCCAGTAGGTCCGCTCGTTGCCGACAAAGCGTGCGATTCCGGTGCCCGGCGGAGGGGAGGCCGGCGCAACCGGGGTAACACCGGCAATGCTGGGCACGCTCGCGCCCGCGGCGGTTGCTTCCAGCGCAGTCATCCACCCCCCAACCGAGGAATCGCGGCTAGGCTTAATCTAGCGCATGGTCGGGCGAAAGCGTGGCCCCGAATTGGGGTTAACAGACGCTCCTGCCATGCAGGTGAAGCTTGGAGCGTTTTCATTCGGCTTGACGCAGCCAAGCGGGGCCATGACGACTCAAGCAGCGGCGGCGGCCTTACTCGGCAGCGACGGCGGTGGGCAGATGATAGTCCTCGAACTGCTGGCGCAGCGTGATCTTCTGGATCTTGCCGGTGGCGGTGTGCGGAATCTCGTCAACGAAAGCAACGTCATCCGGGAGCCACCACTTGGCCACTTTGCCTTCCATGAACTCCATGATCTCCTGCTTGGTCGCCGACTCATCCTGCTTCAGCACGATCACCAGGAGCGGCCGCTCGTCCCATTTGGGATGCTTGACGCCGATGACGGCGGCTTCAGCCACCTTGGGATGTCCGACGGCAATATTCTCGAGATCGATCGATGAGATCCACTCGCCGCCCGACTTGATGACGTCCTTGGCGCGGTCGGTGACCTGCATATAGCCGTAGCGATCGATCGTGCAGACGTCGCCGGTATCGAAGAATCCCTCGGCGTCGAGAATGTTCTCGTTCTCCGCCTTGAAATAGGCCTTGGCGACGGCCGGTCCGCGCACTTTCAGGCGCCCGAAGGTCTGTCCGTCCCATGGCAGCCGCCGGCCGGCGTCGTCGGTGATCTTCATCTCCACGCCGAACGGCGGGTGGCCTTGCTTCTGCTGAATGTCGAGCCGCGCCTCGCCGGTCAGTTCGGCATATTCCGGCTTCATCGTGCACAGCGAGCCCAGCGGGCTCATTTCCGTCATGCCCCAGGCGTGGACCACCTCGACGCCGTAGACGTCCTGGAACGTCTTGGCCATGGCGCGCGGGCAGGCGGAGCCGCCGATCACCACCCGCTTGAGATGCGGCAGCTTGGCGCCGGTCTTTTCCAAATCCTGCAGGAGCATCAGCCACACGGTCGGCACCGCAGCCGTGAACGTGACCTTGTAGGTGTTGAGGAGCTCGTAGATCGAGGCGCCGTCCATCTTGGCGCCGGGCAGCACCAGCGCGGCCCCGACCAGCGGGGTCGAAAAGGCGAGCGACCAGCCATTGGCGTGAAAGATCGGCACCACCGGCATGACCACATCGCGTGCGCAAAGATTCTTCGAATCCGGCAGCGACGCCATGAAGGCATGCAGGACGTTGGAGCGGTGCGAGTAGACCACGCCCTTGGGGTTGCCGGTGGTGCCCGACGTATAGCACATGCCGGCCGCAGTATTTTCGTCAAACGATTTCCAGGCGAAGTCGCCGTCGACCGAGCCGATCCACTCTTCGTACGCCACCGCGTTCTTAAGCGTGGTCTGCGGCATGTGCGCGGCGTCGGTGAGCACGACATAGCGCTCGATCGAGGGAAGCTTGTCGGCGAGCTTCTCCAGGAGCGGCACGAAGGTCAGATCCGTCATCATCACGCGATCTTCGGCGTGGTTGATGATCCAGGCAATCTGCTCGGGAAACAGCCGCGGGTTGACGGTGTGATAGACGGCACCGATGCCCATGATGCCATACCAGGCCTCGATGTGCCGCCACGTGTTCCACCCGAGCGTCGCCACCCGATCGCCGAGCTTGACTGCGTCCCGGTCCAGGCGCTGCGCCACTTTCAGCGCACGGCTTCGCACCTGCGCGTAGTTCGTGCTGTGCATCGGCCCTTCGATCGATCGCGTGACGATCGGGCGCTCGGCATGGTGAACGGCAGCGTGATCGATGATGCGATGGCACAGGAGCGGCCAGTCCTGCATCAGTCCGCGCATGGCATTCCCTCCCTGGAACATGTTTTTTGGCGTTTGATACCCGCCAAGTTATCGCCGCCGCACGGCGACGCAACGGGTTTCGCCATGGAACTTGTCCCAATACGTTCGAATTGATGCAGGAGTTTCGAACGGCGGGCTCCAGAATGCCTCATTCCTGCCCCAGGCGCCGCATGCGCGTGACCGAGGTCGGACCCCGCCCCGTGACGGCGCTGGCACGTGCCATGGCGGTCATCGCCGCGATCGTGCTGGCCGTCAGCGCAACCCCCGCCCAAGCCCGCAGCGCTTCCCCGTTCGGTGAAATACACTCGACCCTGCACAATCTTTTTGCGCCGCCGCGGCGCGCGCGCGTTGCGCGAGCCAAACATCCCAAGCAGGCCACCCTGCCTGCCAGACAGGCCACCCTGCCCGCGCGCTCGCGTGCCGCCAAGGCAGCGCCGCCAGCAAAGCCCGATACCGCCACAAAGGTTGAGGAAGTGGCGGCGCGGCAGGTCGTGCCGAGCCGGCGCCAGAAGCAGGCATCGGAGCGCTCCGCGCCAGTCGATCGTGCGATCCCACAGCCGCCGAAGCGGCCACCCGAGGCTCCGCCACGGCGCGAAACAACGGCAAGATCGACAGCAGCGAAGGACGCACCAGCGACAGACGCCAACGGCGCGCCGCCTGCGCAGCGGGCGGCCAGCCGGCCGCAACGGGAGAAGACCGCAGCCTTGCCGCCGACCGACAAGGGCGCCGCCGGCGAGCCGGAACCAGCCAAAGATTCGCCGCCGCCGGACCAGCCGCCACCGCCTGACCAGCAGCAGGCGGACCAACCCCCGCCGCCGTCGGCGTGCCAGCTACGGCTTCCCGATATCGCCGCCATCAAAATCCTTCCAGCCATCGCCAACGGCGCGTGCACGGCCGAAGAGGTGGTGCGTCTCGAGGCGGTGACGGCCAAGGATGGTCGGCGCATCGCCATGACGCCGCCGGCGACCTTGCGGTGTCCCATGGCCGAATCGGTTGTCCACTGGATTCGCGACGAGGTGGCCTCGGTCGCGTTCGACCTGGGCGCGCCGCTCAAATCCGTGACGGTCGACACCTCGTTCGAATGCCGCAGTCGCAATCACGTCGCCGGCGCCAAGCTCAGCGAGCACGGGCACGCCAATGCCGTCGACCTGCGCGCCTTCACGCTCACCAATGGGGTCGTGGTGGTGCTGACCGACAAAGGCGTGCAAAAGGAGGCGCGCGAGCGTCTGCGTGAAACCGCATGCACCCGCTTCACGACGGTGCTCGGGCCAGGCTCGGACGGCTATCACGAAACGCATATCCATATCGATCTGGCCGAGCGCCGCAGTGGATACCGTATCTGCCAGTGGGATGTGCACGATCCGGCGGTGCTGGCCAGCGTGCCGCTTCCGCCGGAACGTCCGCCTTCCGCTCCGCCGCGCCCCGCCAAGGCGACAAAATCCGGCTCGCGCGATTGACAGGGCCGCAGAGACTCCCATTCTCCGGCACCCGATAACCGGCCGACGGCCGCACTGGCGCGTGAAGCGATGAACGAGAACCCGACTGCCGTGGACCGGCCAGGCGCGGACGTCGGCACGCCGGCCGTGACGCAGCCGGAACTCCCGCGACCATGGGGATTCTGGAGCACGTTGTGCTGGGGCCTGCTGGCGTTCGGGCTGTGGGGCGCAGTGGTCACAGGCGCGATCGTTTGGCTCAACTGGGGCCAGATCGCCAACTTGCCCGACATCCAAGAGGATCCCTGGTTTCCGCTGCAGCTCGCCCTGGCGAATATGCTGCAGATTGCCGTGCTCGCCTGGGCGGCGCGGCTCGCGGGCTGGCCCGTCGGCCAGTATCTCGGCCTCGTTCGTCCGCGCGCGCGCGACCTCGTGGCCGGTATCGCGGCGCTCGCCGCGCTGGTCTTAGGCCTCGAAATCCTGACGCATGTGCTGCAGCGGGAGAGCGTCACCCCGTTTCAGACCGAGGCCTATCGGGTGGCGCGCGCAGCCGGCTTGCTGCCCCTGTTGTGGATCGCGTTCGTGATCGCGGCACCGGTGGCGGAAGAAATATTCTTCCGCGGCTTCCTGTTCCGCGGGTGGGCCGCCTCGCCGCTCGGCGTTCCCGGCACGATCCTGCTGACCTCGTGCATCTTCTCGGCATCGCACGTGCAGTACGACTGGTTCGGAATGTTCCAGACCTTTTGCATCAGCATGCTGTTCGGATGGTTGCGCTGGCGCAGCGGATCCACGACCGTCACGATCCTCATGCATATGGCGATCAATTTCATTGCTACTCTGTGGGCTGCCGCCAAGGTCGAGGGCTTGGTGTGAGCCGGCTGCCGCCGCGCAGGCCGGTTCCCTAGCCGCGCGGGTCGATCGGGGTGGTGCCGCGCAGGCCGAGAATGTCTTCGAGCAGCTTGGCGGCAGCGAGAATCCGCGCTTCGCTGCGCGGCGGACCGGCAATCTGCAGCCCGACCGGCAGGCCTTCGGCCGTGAAGCCGCACGGCAGCGAGAGCGCCGGACAGCACACCATGGTGATCGCGTAGGCGATCGCCAGCCAGTCGAGATAGTTGGTGAAGGTCGTGCCGTCGCATTCGGTGACGTAGCGCTGCTCCACCGGGAACGGCGGCACGATCGTGGCCGGCGTGAGCAGCAGGTCATAGGTCGCAAAGAACCTAAGCGTCTTGGCCGTCAACTCGACGCGCTGCGCCTCGGCGCGTTCGAGCTCTTCGATCGTCAGCGCCAGGCCTTTCTCGATGTTCCAGACGACTTCCGGCTTGAGCAGATCGCGATGGCGGCGCAACAGCTCGGCTTTGCTCACGGCGTAGTCGTAGGCGCGCAGCACGTGGAAACAATTGTGCACGTCGCTGAGATCGGGGTGCGCCTCCTCGACCACGACACCGGCTTGCGCAAAGCGCTCGGCGGCCGCCCGCGTGATGGCGGCAATCTCGGTATCGACCGGCGTGACGCCCAGCGTGGCCGAATAGGCGACCCGCTTGGGAAGGTGGCCGGACCGTGTCGCCACCAGAAACGAGGTCGGCATGGCCGGCAGGGATAAGGGATCGGCCGGATGCTCGCCCGCCATGGCGTCGAGGAGCAGCGCGAGGTCCGCGACGGTGCGGGCCATGGGGCCATGCGCCGACAGCGTGCGATCGATTTTGGCGACCGGGGTATGCGCGACCCGACCGATGCTCGGCCGCATGCCGACGATGCCGCAGAAGCTCGCCGGGTTGCGCAGCGATCCGCCGAGATCGGTGCCGTGGGCGAGCCACGCCATGCCGGTGGCGAGCGCCACCGCCGCTCCGCCCGAAGACCCGGCGGCCGAGCGCGCCAGGTTCCACGGATTGCGGGTGGCGCCGAACACCTCGTTGAACGTATTGGCACCGGCGCCGAATTCCGGCGTGTTCGATTTCGCGAAGACGATGCCACCGCGCGATTCGAGCATCTCCACCACGATATCCGAGCGCTGTGGAACATGGTCCCTGAAGATCGGCGAGCCATAGGTCGTGCGCACACCGGCGACGTCGGTGAGATCCTTGATGACGATCGGCAAGCCGGCGAGAACGCCGCGTTCCTGGGCGGGCTTGCTCGAGAGAGAATCGGCGTGCGCATAGGCCCGATCGAAGCACAGCGTCGGCAGCGCGTTGACGGTGGAATCGACCGACGCGATGCGTCGCTCCAGCACGCCCAGGAGGTCGCGCGGGCTGACCTCGTCGTGGCGCAGCAGATCGACGATCGTGCAGGCATCCGCGCGAAACAGATCGGAATCGATTTGTCGTCCCCTTAAGCCTTGCTGCCGCCGCGATGCGGCCGAATGTATCAAGCGGACATCGCGCAGGACAAATGACCCCGGCGCACCGCTAGAATATTTTCCGTTTGCGTCGACTCGTCATCGTCCCGGTGACAAGATCGATAGTTTGACCAAGCGCTTCTGCAGGCCTCATGAAGAGCGGTAGGAAAGATCACAGGATCCCATGTGAGCGCCTACGCGGGCCGACGCGACCGCTCGCCCGGCGAGGACGAGCGCTGTTCGATTGAAGTCAACTCGGCCGGAGAATGCGCGCCGGGAAGCTCAGAGAGAGTGGCCGCCGAAGGAAGCCACGCGCGGATTCGCGGGCGAGTCGCCCTCGTTCGGCCGCAGGACGACCACCGGAGCTCCCATCTTCACCCGATTGTAGAGATCGATCACGTCCTCGTTGGTCAGGCGAATGCAGCCCGACGAGATGGCTTGACCGATATACTCCGGCTGATTGGTGCCGTGGACGCGAAACAGCGTGTCCTTGTTGCCCTGGTAGAGATAAAGAGCGCGCGCCCCCATGGGATTGTGCGGGCCGCCGCTGACGAACGAGGGAATATCGCCCATCCGCCGTTTGATGTCGGCCGTCGGCACCCAGGACGGCCACTCTTCCATGCGGCCGATCCTCGCCACACCCGACCAGGCGAGGGCTTCCTCGCCGACCGTGACGCCGTACCGGATCGCTTTTCCCTCGGGCAGCACGTAATAGAGGTAGCGGGCATCCGTGTCGATCACGATGGTTCCGGGACCTTCCTTGCGATGGTAGCCGACGACGTGCCGCCGGTAGGGCTCCGGAATGCTGGCATTGGCATAGGGCGCGCTCGCCAGGAGCTGCTTGTCCCGGGGCTTGAGGTTGGTCTCCGCGGCGGGCTCCAGAGTCGACTGCATGCAGCCGCCAAGCATGAGCCCGACAAGGAGAATTGCCGCTCGTCCTACCGCCATGACTCGCTCGTCATTCGTCCCCGAAGCCCCAGCTTGCCTTCGACGTGACTTGTTTAAACCGAAATGGCGCCGCGGCACCAGTCGCATCGTCATGGCGAGTCTATCCTGTGTCAAACTGTTGCAAGAATGCCGCACGGTCGAATGGGTCGTTGCAGGTCCGTTCACAATAATTCCTCGGCGGCACAAGCTTTCGACAAGTTGCCGTTCGAAATATCAGGATAGCGCAGCGGACGTTAAATGACGGTTTACCTTTCCTGGATTGGATATATCTCAAAGCGATGCGTGCCCAAATGATCGCCAAACGTCACAATGGTGTGCGATTTGCTGCCAACATCTGCCGCAGTCGCTGACTAGGTCACCGACAGACGCTCAAGAATGCGGGAGAGGAATTGATGGACTCCAACCATAACAAAGAACCGTTGCGGGAACGCCCAGACTTGGATCACCGGTACGGCGAAATCGGAATTTCCGCCGTGGCGGCGGCATTACATTACCGGGGCGATGCGAAGAATCCGGCTTACGCCCCGGTTGCCTGCCGTGCGCAAGAGGAACGCGAAGGCGTCGCTGCCTGACGCCGTTTCGCGCCACGTTGCCAAGTCAGTGCCGTTTGGGTCGGCCAGTGGACGCGGGCAGATGGCCGCGCTAGGGATGGCGTAGATCCAGAGCGTAACGACGATTCTTCGAATCGTCATTCCGCCCTAGTGCCCCGCTTCCGAAGTTCGTGATACATGGCGGCCCCCTCTGACACGAACTTCGGAAGCAAAGGGCACTAGCAAGTCTATGATCCTAGTGCCGCTTTTCGATTTGAAGTTCCCGCACGAGTTTGCGGCAGGCGGTGTAGGAACTTCAAATCGGCGGCACTAGCAGTAACGCGAGAACACGTAATGGCGGTACCATTCTTGAAGGAGATGCGGCTCGGCGCCTATCTGCTCAAGCAGAAGCTCGCCGGACGCAAGCGCTATCCGCTGGTGCTCATGCTCGAGCCGCTGTTCCGCTGCAATCTCGCCTGCGCGGGCTGCGGC
>JBJMSU010000103.1:0-17252 GCA_045801465.1 Xanthobacteraceae bacterium
CGCCATGATTTCCGAGGCGACGGTGATGTCAAAGCCGGTCTCGCGCGGGTACCCGTTGGCGACGCCGCCGAGCGAGGCAACGATTTCGCGCAATGCCCGGTCGTTCATGTCGAGGACGCGCCGCCAGGCGACGCGGCGCGAATCGATGACGAGCTCGTTGCCCCAGTAAATATGGTTGTCGATCATCGCCGAGAGCAGGTTGTGGGCAGTGGTGATGGCGTGGAAATCACCGGTGAAATGCAGGTTGATGTCCTCCATCGGGACGATCTGGGCATAGCCGCCGCCGGCTGCGCCGCCCTTGACGCCGAAACAGGGGCCGAGAGAAGGCTCGCGCAGGCAGATGACGGCCTTCTTGCCAATGCGATTGAGGCCGTCGCCGAGGCCGACGGTGGTGGTCGTCTTGCCCTCGCCGGCCGGGGTCGGCGTGATGGCCGTCACCAGGATCAGCTTGCCGTCGGGGCGGTCCTTCAGCGCATCGAGAAAGTCGAAGCTGACCTTGGCCTTGGTATGACCATAAGGAATGAGGTGCTCGGAACGGATGCCGAGGCGCTCGCCGATATCCTGAATCGGCAGCATTTTGGCCGCGCGGGCTATTTCAATATCGCTTTTGGGAGCCGCCATGGCTTCAGGCCTCCTGATCCTTTCGTCAATCTGTACATCGGCGGCGGCCGCTGCCACGAATGACAAATCGGTCATCGGCATGAGCACAAGTCATGGCGAGATGCGAAACGGCGAAGCGCCGCGCGTCAGCCCTTGCGGCTCGAGGCGAGCTGCTCCAGCTGGCGCTGGACCGCCTTCAGCTCCTCCTTGAGGGCACGGATGTCGTCCTCGGCCGAGGCGGCGGCGGGTTCAGGCTTGGCGCCTGCCGCCGGGGTGGCTGCGGGGGCGCCGTTGGTCCCGGTCGCGGCCTGCGGCAGGGCGAAGGGGTTGAACATCTGCACGGCCTGCTGGAACATTGCGACATTGCGCCGTGCCTGCTCCTCCATGGCGCGGAACGGCTCGCCGCCGAAGGAGTCCATCATCTGCTGGCGGAAGCGCTCCTGCTCGCGGGTCAGCGATTCCAGCGAAAATTCGAGATAGCTCGGGATGAACGCCTGCATGCTGTCGCCGTAAAACCGGATCAACTGGCGCAGGAAGCGGATGGGCAGCAGATTCTGCCCCTTGTTCTCCTCGTCGAAGATGATCTGGGTCAGCACCGAGCGGGTGATGTCCTCGCCGGTCTTGGCGTCATAGACCACGAAATCCTCGCCTTTCTTCACCATGGCGGCGAGGTCTTCCAGCGTCACATAGGTGCTGGTGCCGGTATTGTAGAGTCGCCGGTTGGCGTACTTCTTGATCGTGATCGGTTCGGTAGATTTGGCCATCATCGTCAACGGTGGGAAGCAACTGGTGCCAGGATAAGCACTTTATGACGGCTGGGGCCACCCTTTTGTGCACCCTGTAACCGGTCGGCCGCCGGGCTCTATTGATCAGGATCGAGGCGGGGGTGGCGTCTTGTGGCGATGTCGACCCATCGTCATATGGACATCACGGCATGGCACCGGTATCGAGTTCCCCAGAGCGAACGACATCTGGGGCGAAGAACGCGGCCGGGCACAAAGCCGGAACCGTTTTCGGCTGGTCGCGCCTGCAATAGGAGGAGTTTCGAAAATGAAGGACGACATCGTCATCGTCAGCGCCGCACGCACGCCGGTCGGAAGCTTCAACGGCGCCTTCGCCAATCTGCCGGCGCACGATCTTGGCAAGGTGGCCATCAAGGCCGCGTTGGAACGGGCCGGCGTCGAGCCGGGCCGGGTTTCCGAAGTCATCATGGGCCAGATCCTGACCGCCGGGCAGGGACAAAATCCCGCCCGCCAAGCTTCGATCGCGTCCGGCATCCCGGTGGAGAGTCCGGCCTGGGGCGTCAACCAATTGTGCGGCTCCGGATTGCGCGCGGTAGCGCTCGGATATCAGCAGATTCTCCAGGGCGATTCGGCGATCGTAGTCGCCGGCGGCCAGGAATCCATGAGCATGGCCCCGCACTGCGCCCATCTCCGCAACGGCGTGAAGATGGGCAGCTACGAGATGGTCGACACGATGATCAAGGACGGTCTGTGGGACGCCTTCAACGGCTACCATATGGGCAACACCGCCGAGAACGTCGCCAAGCAGTGGCAGATCACGCGTCAGCAGCAGGACGAGTTTGCGGCTCGCTCGCAGAACAAGGCCGAGGCCGCCCAGAAGGCCGGCAAGTTCAAGGACGAGATCGCGCCTGTCACCGTCAAGTCGCGCAAGGGCGACATCGTGGTCGACAGCGACGAATATCCCAAGCACGGAACGACCGTGGAAGGCATCGCCAAGCTGCGCCCCGCCTTCGACAAGGAAGGCACGGTGACGGCGGCCAATGCTTCGGGCATCAATGACGGCGCCGCGGCCGTGGTGCTGATGAAGGCCAGCGAGGCCGCCAAGCTCGGCAAGACGCCGCTGGCGCGCATCGTGTCGTGGGCGCATGCGGGCGTCGATCCCGCCCTCATGGGCACGGGTCCGATCCCGGCCTCACGCGCGGCCCTCAAGAAGGCGGGCTGGAAGATCGAAGATCTCGATCTGGTCGAGGCCAACGAGGCGTTCGCCGCGCAGGCGTGCGCGGTCAACAAGGATCTCGGCTGGAACACCGACAAGGTCAACGTGAACGGCGGCGCCATCGCCCTCGGTCACCCCATCGGTGCCTCGGGCGGCCGTGTCCTGGTGACGCTGTTGCACGAGATGGGGCGGCGCAACGCCAAGAAAGGCTTGGCGACACTGTGCATCGGCGGCGGCATGGGCATCGCCCTGTGCGTCGAGCGCTGACGATCGATCATCGTGTCCGGGCGAGCCATTATTGACGGCGAGGGTTGACCCGGGCACGCTTGCGAAAAAAGTTACTGAATAACTGGATCGTCGGCCAAGCCTCGCGGGCGGGGTTGGTGGTCCGGCGGCGATAAAGCTTGGGAGGAATGCATGGCACGCGTAGCAGTGGTTACGGGCGGCACACGCGGTATCGGCGCGGCCATTTCCAAGGGGTTGAAGGCGGCCGGCTACAAGGTTGCCGCCAACTATGGCGGCAACGATCAGGCCGCGCAGAAGTTCAACAGCGAGACCGGCATCCCGGTCTACAAGTGGGACGTCTCGTCATATGACTCCTGCGTCGAAGGACTGAAGAAAGTCGAAGCTGACCTCGGCCCGGTCGAGGTGCTGGTCAACAATGCCGGGATCACGCGCGACACTCCCTTCCACCGGATGACGCCGGAGCAGTGGACCGCGGTCATCGACACCAATCTCGGCTCGCTGTTCAACATGTGCCGTCCGGTGATCGAAGGCATGCGCAGCCGGAAATTCGGGCGCATCATCAACATCTCGTCGATCAACGCACAAAAGGGGCAATTCGGCCAGTCGAACTACTCGGCCGCGAAGGCCGGAGAGCTCGGCTTCACCAAGGCGCTGGCACTCGAGGGCGCGCGCAACGGCATCACGGTGAATGCCATCTGTCCCGGCTATATCAACACCGAGATGGTGCAGGCGGTCCCCAAGGACGTGCTGGAGAAAAATATCATTCCGCAGATCCCGATCAGCCGGCTCGGCGAGCCGGAGGAAGTCGCGCGCTGCGTCGTGTTCCTGGCCTCCGACGACGCCGGCCTCATCACCGGATCGACGCTGTCGGCGAACGGCGGCCAGTTCATGGTGTAACCGACGAGCGTCATGATCGCCGGATGATCAGGTCGCAGCGCGGCGCCACGCTGGTCGGCTTCTCGGCCATCCTGATGTGGTCGTTCCTGGCGGTGCTGACCGTCGCCTCGGGCCGCATACCGCCATTCCAGCTGGCGGCGGTGACCTTTGCGATCGGCGGCGGCGTGGGCGTGGCGAGCTGGCTCGTCCGGCGGCACGCCGTGTCGGCGCTGCGGCAGCCGGCCGAGGTGTGGGCACTCGGCGTCGGCGGATTGTTCGGTTACCACGCACTGTACTTTTCGGCGATGCGCCTGGCGCCGCCGGCAGAAGCCGGGCTGCTCAACTATTTCTGGCCGCTGCTCATCGTTCTGTTGTCGGCGCTTCTGCCCAACGAGCGGCTGCAGCTGCACCATATCGCCGGTGCGCTGCTGGGCCTGCTCGGCACCGTTCTGCTGTTCACCGGCCAAGAGGCGCTTGCGCTCGCCGCCGAATACGTCCCCGGCTATGCGGCCGCCGTGGTTGCCGCCTTTGTGTGGGCGACCTATTCGGTTCTGTCGCGCCGGCTCTCGGCCGTTCCGAGCGATGCGGTGGCGGGCTTCTGCCTTGTGACCGCCGTGCTTGCCGCGCTCTGCCATCTGGCGTTCGAGACGACGGTATGGCCGAGCCAGGCGGGCCAGTGGCTCGCCGTGATTGCGCTCGGCGTCGGGCCGGTCGGCGCGGCGTTCTACGCCTGGGATTTCGGCGTCAAGCGCGGCGACATCCGCGTGCTCGGCGCGGTGTCATACGCGGCCCCGATCCTGTCGACCTTGTTCCTCGTGCTCGCCGGCTATGCCCAGCCCAGCGTCTCGCTGGCGTTGGCGGCGTTGTTGATCACGAGCGGCGGGCTGATTGCCGCCAAGGACCTGATTCTAAAACCCACCTCTACGGCGGCGCCCAATCCTTTGGAGCAAGTGTAAAGCCGCTGAATTCGAAAGCCGGCGCGACCGTGCAGCCGACCAACGTCCAGTCACCATCGCTGTCCGCTGACTGCCAGCTCCCTGCCGGTACCACGACCTGAGGCTGCTCGCCGGCTGCAATATCATTCCCAAGCCGAACAACTCTCGTTGCGCCGGCTTCGGCGATGCCGAGGGCGAGCGGCGCGCCGGCGTAATAGTGCCAGATCTCGGCCGCATCGACGCGATGCCAGGACGAGCGCTCGCCGCGCGCCAGCAGGTAGTAGATGGCGGTCGAAGCCGACCGGCCCTCGACCGTGCGCGCATCGCGGAACGTCTCGCGATAGTGACCTCCTTCCGGGTGCGGCGTCAGTGCAAGCACGCGGATCACATCGGCCGCGGTCAGCGACGTCATGGCGGATCGGCGGGCGGATAGAAGTGGCAGCGACCGTCGAAATCCTCGACGCGATAGCGTTCGCACGCGCGAGCTTCGGGTGCCAGGTAGCTCGGGCCGATCGGCGATTTGCCATGACCGCCCGGAATGTCGAGGACGTAGGTCGGTTGGCACAGTCCGGAATAGCGGCCGCGCAAGGCGCGCATCAGCTCCTGACCCTGCGCGATGGTCGTGCGGAAATGCGAGGTGCCCGGTGCGAGATCGCAATGATGCAGATAATAGGGCTTGATGCGGCATTCCACGAACGCGCGCATCAGCTCGCCCAACGTCCGCGCATCGTCGTTGACACCGCGCAGCAGCACGGTCTGGCTCAGCAGCGGAATTCCCGCATCGACGAACGTGGCGCACGCCGCCCGCGCCGCCGGGCTCAATTCGCGCGGGTGGTTGGCATGCAGCACCACATAGGTCGCCTTCGCCTTCGCTTTCACGGCCGACGCCAAGCACGGCGTGATCCGCTCCGGATCGATCACGGGCATGCGGGTATGAATGCGAATGATTTTCACATGCGCGATTGCCGCGAGCCGCATCACGACATCCTTCAGGCGCCGATCGGGCAGGACCAGGGGATCGCCGCCGGACAGGATCACTTCCCACACCTGGGAGTGCTGCGCGATGTAGGCCAACGCATTGTCGAGGACGTGGCGCGACAGCGTCGGCTGGCCGTGCGGTCCGACCGTCTCGCGGCGAAAGCAAAACCGGCAGTACGTCGCGCAGACCGACGTGAGCTTGAGGAGGACGCGATCCGGATAGCGATGGACTACGCCTTCGACCGGGCTGTGCGCCGCGTCTCCGATCGGGTCCGTGCTCTCTTCCGGCTGCTCGCTCAGTTCCCGCATGTCTGGGACGAACTGACGGGCGATGGGATCGCTCGTGTCGTCCGGATGGATCAGGTCGGCGACGGCCGGCGTGATCGCCACCGCGTAACGCGCCGCCACGCGCTCGAGCTCAGGCAGCGCCGCGCGTGGGATCAGGCCGGCATCCGCCAGATCCGCAGCGCTGCGCAGCGATTTTTGCCTCGATTGCATCTGCGCAACATCCTTCCTGCTGTTCTGAAGAACTGGAGCCGCAGCGATCAGCCGCGGTCCGGCTCGATGACCGGCGTCCATAGCACGTGTTCGATCCGCGGCGCCCCTGTTGCCAGCATGACCAGCCGATCGAACCCCAGTGCAATGCCGCTGGCCGGCGGCATCATGGCCAGCGCATCGAGGAAATCCTCATCGATGGGATGACGTTCCCCATAGAGGCGCGCCTTCGCGGCCATCTGTGCCTCGAATCGGCGGCGTTGCTCCGCCGCATCGGTCAGTTCGCCGAAACCGTTGGCAAGCTCGACCCCGCAGGCATAGAGCTCGAAGCGCTCGGCCAGGCGCGGATCAGACTCCTTGGCGCGGGCGAGCGCCGCCTCGCTGACGGGATAGTCACAGAGGATCGTCGCCTTGCCTGATCCCAGCTCGGGCTCGATCCGTTCGACCAGGATCCGGCTGAACACGTCCGACCAGGTGTCATCCTCGGCAACCCGGATGCCGCAAGCGCGTGCCGCGGCAGCAAGGCGGTCGCGATCGGGCGCCGCGGAATCGAGCGTGGCGAGCAGCTCGATATGGGCAAGCCGCGTGAACGCCTCGGCCACGCTGATGCGCTCGGGAGTCGCAAACGGATCGCAGCTGCGCTGCCGAAACGAGAACACCTGCGTGCCCGCGGCGCGCGCCGCGACCGCCAGCAATGCGGCGCAATCCTCCATCAGGCTCGCGTAAGTGGCGTGCGCGCGGTACCATTCGAGCAGCGTGAACTCGGGATGATGCAGCGCACCGCGCTCGCGATTGCGGAACACGCGCGCGAAGGTGAAGATCTTGTCCTCGCCGGCCGCCAGCAGCCGCTTGCAGGCGAACTCCGGAGACGTGTGCAGGTACACCTGCGAGCTCGCCCCGCCCGGGTCCTGCAGCAGGGTGGAAAAGCCATGCAGGTGGGTCTCGTTGCCGGGCGACCGCTGGAGGATCGCGGTCTCCACCTCGACGAAGCCCCGGCTGCCGAACCAGTGGCGGATTGCCTCGGTTATCCGGCCGCGTGCCAGCAGGAGCGGCCGGCGATCCGCGTGCACGTCGGGCATCCACCAGGGCGAAGCTTGATCCGGCACGCGATTCTCACGAGGCAAATGTCGTCGAGTAGCTGGTCATAGCGCGCAAAATCAGTATGTTTCGCCGCGATTCAGGAATATGGCTGCGGCCGGCCGTCGCCCAGTTGGAGACCACCACGTGAAAGTCATCGCCAGTTCGCTCCGCAAGGGCAACATCGTCGAGGTCAACGACAAGCTCTACGTCATCGTAGCTGCCGAGAACATTCATCCCGGCAAGGGCACCCCGGTCACGCAGCTCGATATGCGCCGGATCAGCGACGGCGTGAAGGTGTCGCAGCGCTACAAGACGACCGAGCAGGTCGAGCGCGCCCACGTTGAGGACCGCGAGTACCAGTACCTCTACAGCGACGCCGACGGGGCGCATTTCATGAACATGGAAAGCTACGACCAGATCGCGGTGCCGGCCGACGTGGTGGGCGGTCAGGCCGCGTATCTGCAGCCCGACATGAAGGTGAACCTGAGCGTGCATGAAGGCATCGTCGTGGCCATGGAGCTGCCGCAGCGCACCGTGCTCGAAGTCGTCGAGACGGAGCCGACCGTCAAGGGACAGACCGCGTCATCGTCCTACAAGCCGGCGGTGCTCTCCAACGGCATCCGCACCATGGTGCCGCCGCATATCGCGACGGGCACGCGCATCGTCGTCATGACCGCCGACGGATCGTATGTGGAGCGGGCAAAGGACTGAGCCCACGAACTATTCTCTGAAATCCAACTTTCTCCGTCATGCGCGGGCTTGACCCGCGCATCCCGTTTAGGCTGGCACGGCGGTGCCCATGAAGCGGGATGGCCGGGACAAGCCCGGCCATGACGAGCAAAGTGGTACTACAAGTGAATCAGAACCGGTTCTTGCGTTCGCGGATTTCGGCGAACACCTGCGCGGGCGGCTTGCCGGCCATCCCGACGGCGGCCGCCACCTCGGGAAGGTCGGCGCGCAGGAACGGATTGGCGGCCTTCTCGGCATCGATCGTGGTGGGGATCGTCGGCTTGTGCTGCGCTGCCTGCTCGGCCGCCTCGGCGGCGCGCGCGATCAGCGCCAGATTGTCGGGCTCGATGGTTTGCGCGAAGCGGATATTGGCCAGCGTGTATTCGTGGCCGCAATAGACCTTGGTCTCGCCCGGCAGGTTGCGCAGCTTCAGCAAGGACGCCCACATCATCTCCGGCGTGCCCTCGATCACGCGGCCGCAGCCGATCGAGAACAGCGTGTCGCCGACGAAGGCGAGACAATCGGGCTCGAACCAGTAGGCGATATGGCCGCCCGTATGTCCGGGCGTCTCCAGGACGCGGGCGGTGAGTCCGCCGACGCTCACGCTGTCCCCCTCACCGACCGTCTCGTCGAGGAGAGGAATGCGCGCCGCCTCGTTGCGCGGACCCACCACGCGGCAGCGGTGGCGCTTCTTCAGGTCCGCAATGCCGGCGGTGTGATCGCCATGGTGATGGGTGACGAGAATGTCGCTGAGCGTCCAGCCGGTCCGGTTCAGAGCCGCTTCGACCGTGCCGGCCTCTGGGGCATCGATCGCGGCGGTGGCGCCGCTCGCCTTGTCGTGGATCAGGACGCCGTAATTGTCCTGCAGACAGGGGAACAGATAGGTTTCTGTGGTCATGCGCGGCAACCTACAGGAGAGGGTTGAAGATATCACCGGCTCAGCGTCAAACCGAGAATTCATGCTAGACCATACGCGGTTCGATAGCCACGCTGCCGCCCCATGTCGCTCGACGTCGTCGATCTCCGCAATTTCTATGCCCAGCCACTCGGAATCGTGGCGC
Organism: Xanthobacteraceae bacterium; assembly: GCA_045801465.1. Lineage (GTDB taxonomy): Bacteria > Pseudomonadota > Alphaproteobacteria > Rhizobiales > Xanthobacteraceae > DATFWC01. Next base: position 8,960 of record JBJMSU010000103.1, read on the forward strand.
GCCGTTTCGTTGGACGCGGCGTGCGATCACGCTGGCCCGACCTGCGCGGGCAGCGCGTGATCGGGATCGGATACCCGACGCCTTACCTCGGACTGTTTCGCGAGGAGGCCGAGCGCTGCCTCGCCTTCATGCCGGCAGCGCAGGGGGTGGTGAAATGGCCCTCGGCGCGGCCCACGCTGGCGGCCCTGGTGGAGGAGACGGATTTGCCGCTGGTGGACGCCGCGGTCGACCGCGTGCTGATCGTCCACGGCTTGGAAATGTCACACGACGTGTTCGCGTTGCTGCGCGAGGCTTGGCGGGTGCTCGCGGCGGGCGGGCGGCTGCTCGCCGTCATCCCCAATCGACGCGGGCTGTGGGCCAGGATGGATACGACCCCGTTCGGCCACGGCCGGCCGTATTCGCGCTCGCAGATCACCCACCTTCTGCGCGAGACCTGGTTTACGCCGACCGGCTGGGGCGAGGCGCTCTACGTGCCGCCGATCGCGCGCAACTGGTTCTTGCGCTCCGCGGGCCCGTGGGAGCGCACCGGCGCGCGCCTGTCGGCGCCGTTCGCCGGGGTACATATCGTCGAGGCGACGAAGCAGGTGTATCGCGCCATTCCGGCGCGGCGCGAGCGGCGGCGCCTGGTGCCCGAGCTTGAGCCGGTGCTCGCGCCCTCACCGGGCGGGGCCGCGCGGACCATGTAGTCATTTTGCCGCGCTTGACCCGGCACTCCATCCTTTTCAGGAAAGATGGATCACGGGGTCTCGGCACGTCGGCTTTAGCCGACTTGGGCGCCGTCAACTCTGCCGATTCGGATCAACCCGAGACCGGTGCGCCGGCCCGGTGATGACGAGGAGGTGCTACTCGCCCGTCGGCCGGCCGGGGGTCGGCGGCTCGTCGGGACCATCGCTCCCCATCGACTGTGAAGCGCCCGGTTGATCGCCGCGGGGGCCGCGGTGACGGCGGCGGCGGCGATGGAGGGGAAAGCGGTCGCCTTGGCCATCGAAGCCATTGGGCGGGCGATAGCCCTGATGGGATTCGCCCTGCGGCTGCGGCTGTCCTCCGCCAGTGATGAAGGCGGGCAAGCTGTCGGCGGGTTGCTGCTCACCGCTCGGCGCGGTCGGCTGTGGACGGCCACGCTGCTCGCGGCCCCCGTAAGTTTGCGGCTCGCGCGGTTGGAACGGCTGCGTTTCACGCGGCAGATAGGGTTGCGGTTCTCCAGTACCGAAGGGCTGGTCGGCCGCGGCGCCCGGCTGCTCCCCTGCCTCGTCCTCGGTCTCGTCGCTGAAATCCTCGCGCGCCTCCTGTTCGGGGCGGTAGTACGGATTGGCTTGGCGGAACTGCTCCTGGGCGGCCGCGATCAGGCGGAAATAGTGTTCGGCATGCTGAAAATAATTTTCCGCCCCCACGGGATCGCCCGACGCCTGCGCGTCGCGCGCAAGCTGGATGTACTTGTCGGCGATATGAGAGGCGGTTCCGCGAATCTTCACATCAGGACCGTTGGACTCATACACCCGCGTGAGGGGATTCTGGCCCTTGCGGTTGCGCCCACGCATGCGTTTGTTCTGACCGTTTCTCATGGCTTGTTGCTTACCCACTCCCATTTGCGGCGGCATGATGCCCGCCAGTTGCTTTCCCAACGCGCAAAATAAAGATGCAGCGACCCCGCGGCGTCCGCGAGCCGCGAACCCGATGTGCAGGCGTTGCCCTCACCCGCTGTGATCCATGTCTCGATGGCCGTAGCAACCTCTCACTCGCAGCATGCGCCGCGGTGTTGCTCTACCCTTCATCCTGCGTATCGTCAGGCCTCCTGGCCCGACACACGCTCAGCGGAGAAGCCAATCCCCGAGCCGGCGAACCCGCGTTCTGCTCAATGCTCGTTCGCTTCGATCTGCCGCGGGCCACACAGAGCCGAGCTCCGGGCCTCAATGCGACGTTAACCCCTCGCCTCGGGTCATCTTGTGCATCAACGTAATGGTTCTCTGCCCGTATTCCAAGTCCTTTTTTGGGCAATTTCCGAGACGTGATCACACGCATTCCGGGTGGGCGAGGACGAGCGCCCGCGCGATGCCGGCGAGGTCGGACCGGGCCGGTGCCGCCACGAGGCCAGCCGCGGAAAACACGTGCGCAACATCGTCCGCCGCACCGGCGCCGAGTTCGACCACGAGGCGGCCGCAAGGGCCGATGAGCCGGTCGGCGTCGCGGCTGAGCGCACGGTAAAAGGACAGCGCATCGGGGCCGCCGTCGAGCGCAGCGGCAGGATCGTGATCGCGCACCTCGGGTGTAAGGCCGGCAATGTCGCCGCTCCTGACATAGGGCGGATTGCACACGACGAGGTCGAAGCCGCCGGCCAGCGCTGCCCCGACGTCGCAGGCAACGAAGGCGGCGCGGTCGCCGCATCCGAGGCGGACGGCATTGTCGCGCGCCGCCGTGAGCGCGGACAAGCTCACGTCGGTGCCGATCCCAGTGGCGTTGGGCAACTCGCTCAACAACGCGACCAGGAGGGCGCCCGATCCCGTGCCCAGATCGGCGATCTTGAGCGGGCGCAGGCGCGATCCGCCGTCGTCCAATGCCGCCAATGCGGTCTCCACCACGGTCTCGCTCTCGGGCCTGGGCACCAGCGTCGCGGCGTTGAGACGGAACTTGAGTCCCCAGAACTCCTTCGCGCCGACGAGGCGTGCGACCGGCGCGCGCGCAAGGCGGCGCGCCGCCAGCGCCGCGATATCGGCGGCTTGCTGCCGCGACAGGCGCCGGTCCGGCATTGCCAACAGGGCGGCTTCATCGACTCCGAGCGCATGGCCGACGAGCACGCGCGCATCGAGCTCGGGCGTGTCCAGACCGGCGCGGCGGAACGCCTCCGCCAGCCGGCGGCGCGCGGCCGCAACCGTGATGCCGGGCGCAATGTCGTCAGTCATCTTCAGCCGCGAGCAATGCCGCCTGATGCTCGGTCACCAGCGCCTCGATGATCTCGCCCAGCGCTTCCCCGGCCATGATCTGCGGCAGCTTGTAGAGCGTAAGATTGATGCGGTGGTCGGTCACGCGCCCTTGCGGGAAATTGTAGGTGCGGATGCGCTCGGAACGATCGCCGGTGCCGACCTGACCGCGCCGCTCGGCGGCGCGCTCGGCATTGCGTTTCGAACGCTCGGCATCGTAGAGCCGGGCACGCAGGAGCGCCAGCGCCTTGGCGCGGTTGCGATGCTGCGAGCGCTCCTCCTGCACCACGACGACGATGCCGCTCGGGATATGGGTGAGCCGCACCGCCGATTCCGTCTTGTTGACGTGCTGGCCGCCGGCGCCGCCCGCCCGCATCGTGTCGACCCTGAGGTCGGCCTCGTTCAGCGCCACGTCCACCTCCTGCGCCTCCGGCAGCACCGCAACAGTTGCGGTCGAGGTGTGAATGCGCCCCGAGGCTTCGGTGTCGGGCACGCGCTGCACGCGATGGACGCCGGATTCGAATTTCAGCCTGGCGTAGGCGCCGCGGCCGCGGATCTCGGCGATGACTTCCTTGAAGCCGCCCATGGTCCCCTCGTTGGCGGCGATCATCTCGACCTTCCAGCCTTCGTTCGCGGCAAAACGCTCATACATGCGGTAGAGATCGCCGGCGAACAGCGAAGCCTCGTCGCCGCCGGTGCCAGCGCGGATCTCGACAATGACGTTGCGCTCGTCCATGGCGTCCTTGGGGATGAGCGCTACCCGGATCTGTTGCGCCAGCGCGTCGCGCTTCGCTTCGAGCACCGGTTTCTCCGCCTGCGCCAGCGCGCGCATCTCGGCATCCACCGCCGGATCGCCGATCAACGCCTCGATGTCGGCAAGCTCCCCCACCGCCGCCCGGTAGGCCTTGATGGCGTCGACCACGGGACCGAGCTCGGACAGCTCGCGCGACAGCTTGACGAAGAGGTCGCGACCGGGACCGGCCGTCAGCTCGCCCTCGACCGCGCGATGGCGGGCGATGAGCGCGTCGAGCCTGGTTTCGGGCAGCAATGTCATGCGGCGTCTTTCGCGGCCAGATCAGGTTTCAAAGCTTGCGCTCGTGGCCCTCTGCTCGTCCTTGCCGGCTTGTCCCGGCAATCCATCACACCGGATTGAGTTATGTTTTTTGATGGATGCACGGGTCAAGCCCGCGCCCGACGAATCAGAGATCAATGCGATCCCGGCGGCGCATCGCCGCATATGGCAAACCGGCCGGCCGCACAACCTGCAACGTGGATTGCAGGCGGCTGCGAAATACAGATAGGCTCTGCGCCCGACGAAACCCCTGATCATCACATCGTCCGGAAAGGAAGCACGATGCCGGGAGAAGCCACACAGGTGCTCGCCGAATTTGCCGCCGCGCTGCGCTACGAGGACCTGCCGCCGGCGGCAATTGACCATTGCAAGACGGTGCTCCTCGACACGTTGGCCTGTGCGCTCGCCGGCCATCAGGGCGAGGAAACGCACCAGGTGGCGGGGCTCGCCGGCGCGCTGGCGCAGTCGGACGAGGCAAGCATCATCGGGGGAGACCGCCTCTCGCTCGCCGGCGCCACGCTGCTGAACGGTTATCTGATTACCGCCGTCACCATGTGCGACGTGCACCGCCCGACGCTGACCCACATCACGCCGGAGGTGGTCCCGCCCGCATTGGCGATCGCCGAGCGTGACGGGCTCACCGGCCGCGACCTGCTCGTCGCGCTGGCCGCCGGCTTCGAGGCCGCCACGCGGGTCGGCATCGGCCTCGACTATCCGGCGTTCCGCGCCCGCGGCTGGCATGGGCCGGGCGTGATCGGGCCGTTCGGCGCGGCCGCTTGCGTCGGGCGCCTGCGCAACTTCGATGCCGACACCATGGCCAAGGCGTTCGGGCTGGCGGGGAGCCAGTCGGCCGGCACGTTCGCCGCCTGGGCGACGCCGACGGTCAAATTCCATCAGTGCCGGGGCGCCTTGTCGGGCTTGATGGCGGCCTTGCTGGCCGAGCAAGACTTCCTCGCCACGCGCGAGTTCCTCACCGCCAACGACGGCGGGCTCTACAACACCTATTCCAACGGCGGAAAGCCCGAGGCCGTCACCGCCGATCTCGGGCGACGTTGGGAGCTGCAGCAGATCGCGCTGCGGCTGTGGCCGTCGGCGTCGTCCATCCAGGGCATGAACACCGCCCTGTTCGACCTGATCGAGCAGCACCGCATCGATCCGAACGAGGTCAAGACCCTGCGCATCGCCTTGAGCCCGACGGTGTTCGACCTGCACGGCGGGCTTGCCCGCTACAAAGGCAAGTTCGACGCCTTGATCTCCGCGCACTATACGGCGGCCGTGATCCTGCACGACCGCGAGCTGACGCTGAAGCAATTCGAGCCGGCGCGCTACGACGACCCGAAGCTTCGGCAATCCGCGGCCGAGCAGGTCGAGATCAGGCCCGACCCGGCGCTCGCCGGCGTGCAGGCGATCGCCGAGATCGAGAAGCGCGACGGCTCGGTGCTGCGCGCGCAGTGCGAATACCCGCGCGGATCGGCCGAGAACCCGCTGTCGCGGGCGCAGATCGAAGCTAAGTTCCGCACCTATGCGCCGGCCCGCTTGTCCGACACCGACATCGAAACCGTCATCGCCGCCGTCGACCGGCTGGAAGATTTCGGTTCGGTGCAGAGCCTGATGGATACCTTGCGCGCAGTCCCGCGCCGCGGCGAGCGCCTGAAGGTGTCCGCGCGCGCTTGATCTGAAAACTCCGCCGCATGTTCCGACGAAGTCGGCAACGCCTCTCCCCTCGTCATCACCGCGCTTGTCGCGGTGTAGCCCGCATAAGCGACCGCGAAAATGCGGGGGCGGCCGCTCCCCGGATGTCGCGCTTCGCGTCGCTGTCGTTTTTGAACCTGCCTTTGTGATCCGCCGACTAACACCGAATCGTCGGGCTAAACGTGTCCGGCGCTTCCGTAGCGCAAAGAGGAGCATTCGATGGCAGCGGCCTTGAAGCCGGGATCGTCCCGCATCCAATTCAAGTCCTTTCCCAAGGTCAAAAAACCGACCGTCGACCACGGCACCGTCAGTTTCGATTGCTCGAGCATCGAGGCGTCCGGGTCGGTCATCCTCACCGGCAGCCAGCCGGCCACGGGCTGGGCGCTTGGCTTCATCCAGGTCGAATGGGTCGATACGAACTGGCTGTACTACCGCGGCCGGCAGAACAATCACGGCAGCATCTTCTTCCAGCGGTCGCGTCCGCCCACCCGCCCCGTCAAGGCGTGCCGCGACGTCCAGGCCAACGCCGACATCTACTACGAGTTCGGCGGCCCGCCGCCGACGGTGACGGCGTCCGACACTTTTCCCAAGACGCTCACCGTCGATCATTTCGACGAGCCGGGGGACACCGCCAAGGCCGTGGTCACGAATTCGCTGACCGGCGAGGACAATTTCATTCGCGAGGCGCAGCTCGAGTTCCTGTTTTGCGCCGTGCTGTCGGCGCGCGACCCCGCGGGAAATTTCCACCATCTCAAGAGTTTTTACTGGAACGTGCGCTGGCAGGCGCGTTTCCTGCCGCGCGATTTCGACAATCCGCTCGGCGCCTGGCACGTCACGCCGATCACCGCCGGCCAGGGCTCGGCGCGCAGCCATGTCATCGAGGGCAGGCCGACGGACAAGCGCTTCAAGGACGTCCTGACCGATACGTCGGTCCCCGGATGCAACGCCATCATTCCTCTGTATTCGCCGGACCCCGATGGCGTGCTGCCGGTCGGCAATGCGGGGCGCAGGGAGAGCACGGTGTGGCAGAATTTCGACGTCCGCAGATGATCATCGGCGGCGCGGCACTTGTCGCAGCGCTGAGCCTTGCGGCGGCATTGCAAGCCGCCGCCGCGGAGATCCGCAACCTCGCGCAGCCCGGCGCATTCGCGATCGACGCCTCGCCGTCCGGCGCGTCGTTCGCCAAGCAAGGCCGGATCGAGCAGCAGACCGCCCGCGGCTGGGAGCCGGTGTTCGAGGAGTTCCGCCTGGTCGAGGATTGCGGCGCGGTGGCGACGCTGCCGGCCTGCGTGACGCTCGCGCCCGGCGCCTCGCTCAGACCGGTGCCGTGGACCGGCTACACCTGCCGCGGCCAATGCCCCCGCCCCTGCAAGGGCAACGTCTACCGCCCGCCGGGCACCTTCCGGCTGGTGCTCCCCCTGTGCGGTGGCGGCGCGGTGACGGGACCGCCCTTCCCGATGGGTGCGCGCCCGAAGCGATAGGGATGGGCAATCATCCGTAGCGCATGAGCGAAGCGAGATGCGGGGCGCCGGTGCCCACCATGTCGCGGCGCTTCATCCGGGGCTACAGATCCACGCTCATGCGGCGGCCGGGCGCAACGGCCGAGCGCGCTGAATACGCCGGCGGCGCTGCGGAGAATGCAAAGCTTCCCACAAGTCGTTGCGACGTTGCACGTTCAGCCAGAAATCCGCGCTGTTGCCGAACACCCGCGCCAGGATCAGCGCGGTATCGGCGGTTATCGCGCGCCGATTGTTGCACAATTCGTTGACGTGCTTGCGCGGCACGCCCATGGCCTCCGCAAGGTCGCCTTGCGTCAGGCCGAGCGGATGCACGAATTCCTCCACCAGGATTTCGCCGACGCCCGCCGGCTTGCGCTTGGTCATGAGCACGATCGACCTCACCGATAGCTGTGATTGTCGAGATACACGTGGGAAGCCTCTCCTCTGCCGCCATGCCACCGGAACACCAGTCGCCACTGCTCGTTCACGCGGATCGAATGCCAGCCGGAGAGAGCGCCCCTGAGCTTCTCGAAACCATTGCTGGGCGGAACGCGAAGATCCGCGTCACTAATGGCGTCGTCCAACATTTGCAGCCTTCTGAATAGCCTAATCTCCAAATCCGCCGGAATTTTCTTGGCTCGGACATCGTTTACGAAGAAGTCGCGCAACCAAGCATCCCGGAACGAAACGATCATGCAGGCATTCCGCGCAGTTGGGCTAGTGTACCACTCAACGGAATAGAATACCAGCTCTGCGGGATTCTCTGCGCCTCACACCTGCAGTCCCTCGGCGGCCGCGAAGGCCTCGAGCTTGGCGCGCAGCGAGGCGCCCTTCGAGGGGGCGTCGATGAGGGGGAGCAGCGCCGAGCGGGCCTTGCGCGCGTCGAGCTCGATGAGCATGGCCTTGACCGGGCCGACGGCCGAGGCCGTGACCGACAGCGAGCGATAGCCGAGCGCGATCAGGGCGAGTGCGCCGAGCGGCTTCGAGGCCATCTCGCCGCACAATGTCACCGGCTTGCCGTGCGCCTGCGCCCTGTCGGCGATGTCCTTGAGCGCGCGCAGCACCGGGGCCGAGATCGGATCGAACCGGCTCGCCACCAACGAATTGCCGCGGTC
>JBJMSU010000133.1:0-12130 GCA_045801465.1 Xanthobacteraceae bacterium
CAATCGGCGACGCTCGCCGCCATCCGCGATTTCATGCTGTTCGACGAGACCAACCCGTCCTCCGTGCTGAGCTGCCTTTCCGCCGCCCGCAGCAACGCCCGCTCGGTGCGCACCGCAATCACCACGGAAATGTGGGAGAGCATCAACGAGACCTGGCTCGAATATTCGCAGATACGTTCCGCATCGATCAGCGCCAACGACCTGCCCGCGCTGCTCGACCGCATCAAGCGCGACACGGCGCGTTTCCGTGGCGCGATGCTCAACACCATCCTGCGCGATGACGGCTATTGCTTCTGCCAGTTGGGCGTCTTCAACGAGCGCGCCGACAACACGGCGCGCATCCTCGACGTCAAGTATCACCTGCTGCTCCCGGCCCACCAGCACGTCGGCGGCCCGCTGGACTACTTCCAATGGGCGGCGATTCTGCGCTCGGTATCGGCGCTGACCTCGTATCATTGGGTCTATCGCGAAAGCCTCAAGCCATGGCTGATCGCCGATCTGCTCATCCTCAACGACCAGATGCCCCGCTCCCTCGCAAGCTGCTACGAGAACCTGGTGCGTCACCTCGATCTCATCGCCCGCGCCTACGGCCGGCAGGGCCCGGCGCAGCGGTTGGCGCGCGCCATTCGCACCCGCATCGAGAACAGCCGCATGGAGGAGATCTTCCAGAAGGGCCTGCACGAGTTCATCGGCGAGTTCGTCGCCGACAACAACCGCCTCGGCTCCGCCATCACGGAACAGTATCTGGTGTAGCACGTCACTTCCTTGATACACCGCGGTCGCGTCCGGTACGACGACGTCGCCCACACGTTACGGTCCCATGCGCATCCGCATTTCGCACGAAACTTCCTATCACTACGATGCCGCGCCGACCGGCGTCATCCAGACGCTGCGCCTCACCCCGCGCAATCACGACGACCAATATGTCGTCAACTGGCGCATCGAGGTGTCGGAAGACTGCCGCCTTGATGTGCACGAAGACGCGTTCGGCAATATCGTTCACGCCTTCACGGCGGACGGGCCGTTCACCGATCTGCGCGTTTGCGTCGAGGGCGAGGTGGAAACCCAACCCGCCGACGGCGTCGTGCACGGCGCCGTGGAGCGGTTCCCGCCGAGCCTGTTTCTGCGCGAAACGTCGCTGACCCGGGTCGATGCGGCGATCGCCGAGTTTGCCCGCAAGAGCCGTAGTGCGCAGCCGGCCGACCCGCTCTCCACGCTTCACCGCCTGCTCGACTGCGTGCACGGTGAGATCGTGTATGACACCGATCCGACCCACGTCGGCACGACGGCCGCGGAGGCCTTCGCCTTGCGCCGCGGCGTGTGCCAGGACCTGACGCACATCTTCATCGCCGCGGCGCGCAGTCTCGGCACGCCGGCGCGCTACATCGGCGGCTATTTCCACCGCGCCGATGGCATCATCCAACAGGATGCCGGGCACGCCTGGGCCGAAGCCTACGTGCCCGAGCTGGGGTGGATTGCATTCGATGCGGCCAACGGCATCTGCGCAACCGACGCCCATGTGCGGGTGGCGGTCGGTCTCGACTATCTCGGCGCCGCGCCGGTGCGGGGCACTCGCTACGGCGGCGGCGGCGAGCGGCTGGCGGTCGCGGTTCACGTCGACCAGGCGGGACGACAGGCGCAGAACTAATCAGGGCCGTTGCCGCATTGCACGAAGCGTCGGTATAAAGGCGTCCTAGTGCCCCCGCTTCCGAAGTTCGTGATACATCGCAGCACCCTCTGACACGAACTTCGCAAGCAAAGGGGCACCAGCAAGTTTATCATTCTAGTGCCGCTTTCGCTTTGAAGTTCCTAAACGAGCTGCGGCAACCACCGTAGGAACTTCAAATCGGCGGCACTAGCGTCGGGGGAACGCCAACTTCGCCATGACTTATTGTTGCGGCATCCTGGTGCGCGAGGGTCTCGTCGTGATCGCCGACACGCGCACCAATGCCGGTCTCGACAACATCTCGACCTTTCGCAAGCTCTTCGTCTTCGAAGAGCCCGGCCACAGCGTGTTTGCCCTCGCCTCGGCGGGAAACCTCTCGCTCGCCCAGTCGGTCGTCAGTATTCTCACCGAAGGCCTGGAAAATCCGGAGACCGGTCAGCTCGAGACGCTGCTCAATTCGCCCACCATGTTCCAGGCCGCACAACGCATCGGCCGGGTCATTCGACAGGTCCATCGCACCGAAGCGGCCGCGCTCGAAGCTTCGGACGTGAAGTTCGACCTCGGGTTCCTGTTCGGCGGGCAGATCAGAGGCGGTCCGTTGCGGCTGTTCATGATCTATGCCGCCGGCAATTTCATCGAATGCACCACCGACACGCCCTACTTGCAGATCGGCGAGCACAAATACGGTAAACCAATTCTGGACCGCGCCGTCCATTTCGGCATCGATCTTTACGACGCGCTCAAGATCGCCCTCCTGTCCATGGATTCCACCATTCGGTCCAATCTCGGCGTGGGGATGCCGATCGACATGCTGGTGGCGCGCCGGGACGCCTGCAGTGCCGAATTGTCCTATCGAATCGTCCCGGGCGAGCCCTATTTCCACGATCTGAGCGAGCGCTGGTCGGCGGCATTGCGCGCCGCCCATATGGCCATACCACGGCCTCCTTATGCCAACTCCGGGTGACGACGATCCGGTACAGGGGTCGTTAACCGCTTGCGGCAAAAGCCGAAGGGTTTTGCAATAAAGCTGCGCAAGCAAGCGTTTTACAACGATTTGGCCGTTAACGTCCCACCGCCTTGCCCCAATACGGGTGGGGTGCGACGGGTCGTTGGAGGGCATGGATGTCGCTCGCGAATGTGCGAACGCCGGCCGCCTGGGATCGTGCGCGCCTCAGCGCGCTGGTGCCGGTCGGACTGATCGTTGCGGTCGCGGTCATCTGTATTGTCGTCGCGGTGGTGACCTCGGCCCGGCTCGCCGACGAGGTCGCCGTCCAGCATGACGAAGAGCTCTTCATCAATGCCCTTGCCGGGCATCGCGAGCGCGTTCTGCGCGAGGTGCAGAGCATCGCCACCAGCGAGGAGACCGTGGCGCGTCTCCGCAACTCGGACGGCGGCTGGATCGAGCGCAATGTCGCGCTCACGCTCAAGGACAAGTTCAACCACGATTATGTTTTCGTGGTCGACGCCAACGACCGCATCATCTATCCGGTTTCCGCTTCACGCAGCACCGATCCAGCCTGGCTCAACGCGGTTCGGCCGGATCTCGGGCCCATTCTCGGCTATCTTCGCGGCCGGCTGCGTCCGGAGGACGCCGCCTACATGCGCCCGGAGCCGGATCAACTCGCGCGGTCGCGCTTCAATCCGCGCCATGATCGGCGCGTGCAATCGTTCATGAACCGCCTGGCGGTGGTCGCCGGGGCACTGATTGCTCCATCCGACCACGACCTTGCCGATGGCGGCGAGCCGGCTCCCATCGTCGTCTCCGTGAAGCTGATTGACGAAGGTGTCATGGCCGACATCGCCGCGCGGCTCGACCTGCCGAATCTGCACAAGCTCGATTCCCAGCGGAGCGCACCGGGTGACCATGTCTTAAACCTCACGGACGGCCGGGGCAAAATCTTCGCGCGTTTCGCCTGGACCCCGAAACAACGCTCGGAGGAAATCGTCAAGAGCGTGGTCCCGTTCATCATCGTCGCGCTCGGCGCGCTTGCTTTCTTCGCCGGTTTTGCGTTGCGCCACATGCGGCGTGCCGCGACCAGGATCCAGTCGGGAGAGCGGGAGCTGCGGCATCTTGCGATGCATGACGCGCTTTCGGGGCTGCCGAACCGGAGCTATTTCAGCGAGCGGCTGGAAACCGTGATCGCCGAGGTGCAGGAAGGCGGGTCGCCTTCCGCGGTCTTCTACCTCGACCTCGATCATTTCAAGGACGTCAATGACACGCTCGGCCACCATGTCGGCGACGAACTGATCGCGTCGGTCACCAAGCGGCTGCGGCGCATCATCCGCGACGAGGCGCTGGTGGCGCGGCTCGGCGGCGACGAATTCGCCGTGATCACTCCCGGCGCGACCGACGCGGAAACGTTGATGGCGATCGCCGATCGCATTCTCGCGACGCTCTGCCATCCGTATTCGGTCCAGGACCACACCCTGGTCATCGGCGCCAGCATCGGCATCGCCGTGATCGACCGCCCTTCGCTCACGGCGGCGGACGTCATGCGCTACGCCGACATGGCCCTCTATCGCGCCAAGAACGAGGGCCGCCGGCGCGCCTGTATTTACGACGCCGCGATGGACGCCGATCTGGTCCAGCGCAAGCAGCTCGAGCATGATTTGCGCCAGGCCATCGACGGCAACAGACTCGACCTTGCGTATCAGCCGGTGTTCAGCACCGACGGCTCGCGCGTGGTCGGGGTCGAAGCTCTCGCGCGCTGGAATCACCCGGTGCGCGGGGCCATTCCGCCGGCCGAGTTCATTCCGATTGCCGAGCATAGCGGGTTGATCCTGCCGCTCGGCGAGTGGGCGCTGCGGCGCGCCTGTCTCGACTCCGCGGCGTGGTCCGTGGCGGTCGCCGTCAACGTCTCGCCGCTCCAGTTCCGCCGGCCGGACTTTGTCGAGATGGTCCAGCGCATTGTCACCGAGACCGGCTTCGACCCGAACCGGCTCGAGCTGGAGATCACGGAATCGACGCTGCTCGGCAATGTGGAAGGCGCCGAGGCGGCCATGCATCGGCTGAAAGCACTCGGGGTGCGTCTGGCGCTCGACGACTTCGGCACCGGCTATTCCAGCCTCCTGTACCTGCGCCGCTTCCCGTTCAACAAGCTCAAGATCGACCGCAGCTTCATCCGCAACATCGAAAGCGCGGCAGAAGCGGCTCCCATCGTGCATGCCATCGTCAGCCTCGGCCGCGGCCTTGGCATGAAGGTGACGGCCGAAGGCGTGGAGACCGCGGAGCAGCACCTGTTCCTGCGCGCCGCCGGCGTCCATTTCATGCAGGGTTATCGCTTCGGCGAGCCCGAGCCCGCGGCGAGAATTACCGAACGTCTTGCCGCGCAGGCGCGGCGGGAGATCAAGGCGGTTCCGTCGGTCCCCATTGCCCGCGCCGGCTGATCCCACGGCGTTTCCCGGATGCGGTGCAGCGCGAAGCGCTTCAACGCGGAGCGGTGCACCGCTGGTCCGGGATCGCACATGCTTCGGAGGTTCGGACGATCCCGGGTCTGCAGCGCACCGCTACGCGCTGCGCTGCGCCCGGGAAGCGGGGCACTACCGGGTCCTGGCCGCCGGGGAGAGCACCTTCGCGTAGTGGTCGGCGATCTCCGGCGGCGTCGACGCGATCAGCGCGATGACCTTGTCGACGGCCTCGGCCGGAAGCGGCGCAATCTCCAGCTTGCTGCGCTCGGCGTCGGCGAGAAACTCCGCATCCGTGGCCAACGCCGCGAAGGCGGCGCGCAAGGCCGCCACACGCTCGGCCGGGACGCCGGGCGGAGCGACCAGCGGCCGCGCCGCCGTCTTCTGCGTGAAGTTCAGTTCCATCACTTTGCGCTCCGCCGCGTCCTTGACGAAATCCAGCGCCGAGGGCACGTCGGGAAGTTCTGGCTCCTTGTGCAGCCCGACCTGCATCAGAATGTGAGCCTTGCGGTCGCGCAGCCAATCGGGCCGCACCGCCTTGACACTGGACCACGACCAATCGGCGATGCCCTGGACCTCGTTGCGCTCGATCGCCAGCGCAATCTGCGCCGTGGTGTTGTAACCGTTGACAATCTTGAATCTGGTGCCGATGAGCGCATTGAGGAGCCGCGGCGTGGTTTCCGGATCGACTCCCACGATGCCGCCGACGATCAGCTCCTTGTCGAACAGGTCCCTGGTGGTCTTATGCTCGGTGGTGTGCCACGACAGGACGACACCAACCTCGCTGTTGAGGCTCCCGATCCAGTGGAGCTTGTCGATCTCGAAGCGCACGCCTGACGGGTTGATCAGTTTGATCAGCAGCATGCCGCGTTGGAGCAGCGCGATGGTCGTGCCGTCGGCGGGGGCCGAATTGTAGATGTAGTTCGCGGCCTGGAGGCTTCCGGCTCCCGGCATGTTCTGCACGATGAACGTGGGATTGCCCGGGACGTGCTTGCCGAGGTGGCGTGCCGTCAGGCGCGCCTGGAGATCATAGCCGCCGCCGGCGCCGGAGCCGACGATGATCGTGACCTGCTTGCCGGCATAGAAGTCGCGCACCGAGTCGGCGGCCGCTGGACGCAAGCCGACGATGGCCACGAGAAGCGCGGCGGCGAGCAGCGCCAAGCGCTGCAGATGTGTGGTGCACACAGCTCGCCCGTGCGCGCGGCCGGGGCCGATCAGCCTGTTCACGATTGCCTGCACAATGCCGAACATCCCGCGTAAAGTATGGTCCATGGAGAAATCGTTGGCAAAGCCGAAACTCATGTGCGCGCGCGTCGCTATCCGTTGGGTATTCGGCATCCTCATTGCGGCACTGGCGAACGCGGCCGGGCTGGCGCAGAGCAGCGTCGATCTCGAGCTCGTGCTCGCCGTCGACGTATCGGGAAGCGTCAACCAGACACGGTTCGAGCTGCAGAAGGAAGGTTACGTGGCGGCCTTCCGCAATCCGCGCGTGCTCGGCGCCATCGGCTCGGGCCCGGCGCAGGCGATCGCCGTCACCATGGTGCAATGGACCGGACCGAGCCTGCAGATCCAGGTGATCCCGTGGACGGTGATCCGCGATCGACGGTCGGCCGAAGCTTTCGCCGCGGCGATCGACAGCGTGCCGCGGCAATTGTTCAGCGGCGGCACCTCGATCAGCGGCGCCATCGATTACAGCCTCACGCTGTTTGCCGAATCCGGATTTCGCGGTAGCCGGCGCGTCATCGACGTCTCCGGTGATGGCTCCAACAACAGGGGCCGGCCCGCTCATCTGGCGCGCGACGACGCGGCGCGGGTTGGCGTCGGCATCAACGGGCTGCCGATTCTCGCGCTCGAGCCCAACCTCGACCGCTACTACTACGACAATGTGATCGGCGGTCCTGGCGCATTCATGGTGCCGGCCGAGAGCTATGAGGCATTCGCCGCCGCGATCCTGAAGAAGCTGATCACCGAAATTGCCGATGCGCGGACGAACGAGCAGCTACTCGCCAACGAAGGAGATGCGAAATGGCGATCAAGGTCGCAGTGGTGACGGGGGCCGGGACCGGCGTCGGCAAGGCGGTTTCGATTGCGCTGATGCGCGAAGGGTACGCCGCCGTGCTTGCCGGGCGGCGCCAGGACAAGCTCGAGGAGACCGCGCAGGAAGGCCGCGCCATCGGCGCCAAGACGCTGGTGGTCCCGACCGACGTCAGCGATCCAACCGCCGTCAAGACGCTGTTCGCACGCACCAAGGACACGTTCGGCCGCCTCGACGTCCTGTTCAACAACGCTGGCATCGGCGCGCCGGCAATGCCGCTGGAGGACCTGCCGCTCGAGACCTGGCGCAAGGTCGTCGACACCAACCTCACCGGCATGTTCCTGTGCACCCAGGAGGCGATCCGGCTGATGAAGGCGCAGGACCCGCGCGGCGGCCGCATCATCAACAACGGCTCGATCTCGGCACACACGCCGCGTCCGCGCTCGGTGGCCTATACGGCGACCAAGCACGCGGTCACCGGCTTGACCAAGCAGACCGCGCTCGACTGCCGCGGTCAGGACATCTGCTGCGGCCAGATCGACATCGGCAACGCCGCAACGCCGCTCACCGAACGCATGGTCCAGGGCCAGGGGGTCATGCAGCCGGACGGCCGCATGATGACGGAAGCCCGCATGGACGCCGCTGACGTCGGCCGGGCGGTTGCCTACATGGCGAACCTTCCCCTCGACACCAACGTGTTGTTCATGACCGTGATGGCGAACCTGATGCCGTTCGTCGGCCGCGGATAACGTTCTCGTCACGATCATGATCAGCGCGGCACCGGGGCCGCCCCGGAGGACAAATGTTCGATCCCCTCGCACCCACGCTCGAGCACTGGCGCGAATTCTACCTGCTCGTCGGCACGGCGGCGGCCGCGCTCGTCGCCCTTCTTTTCGTGGCGGCGTCGATCGGCGCCGGATTCCTGAGCGCCGAACGCAGCTCCAACTCGCGGACCTATATGAGCCCGGTGGTGCTTCATTTCACCGCCGTCCTGTTCGCCTGCATGATCGGGCTCGTGCCGTCGCATACAAGGATGTCGTTCGGGCTGCTCATTGCGGCCGGCTCTATCGCCGCGCTGATCTATTCAGCCCTTATTCTGGCGCGGGTGCTCAAGTCCGCCACAATCGACCTCGCCGATCGGCTGGCCTACGGGATCGCGCCCATCATCGGCTATGCCGCGGGCCTCGTGGCTGCCGGCCTTTTTTTGGTGGGCTCCCGCCGCGCGCCGGACGTGCTGGCCGGCGCCCTCGTCTGGCTGCTCACCGTCAATATCCGCAATGCCTGGGATCTGGCGCTGTTTCTGAGCGACCGGCGGCCCGGGGCGTCCTGACACGAATTCGACGGCGGCACGATGCCGTCAGTTGGCGCCGCTCGCCTCCAGGAACGCGATGATGGTGGCGCGCTCGTCGGCCGAGGCATGCCCGCCATAGGGCTTCATGTTGTTGCCGGGCACGACCTGATCGGGATTGGCGATGAAACGATCGAGCGTGGCCTTGTCCCAGACGAGATCCGCGTTCTTCATGGCGTCGGAATAGCCGTAGCCGGCGAGCGAGCCGGCCTTGCGGCCGATGATTCGGTGGAGATTGGGCCCGAGGCGATTGTCGCCGTCGCGCAATGTGTGACAGGTGCGGCAGGCGTTGTTGAACAGAAGCTGCCCGGCGTCCGTGTTCGCCTTGTCCTGGCCGATGGCCGGCGCGGTGGCGAGCGCCAGGACGGCAGCCCAAAGCAGGGTCGAAACGGTCATCCCGATCGTATCCATCATAACGACGGACGTTAACGCGCCGGCAATCGCCACGTTCCGTCCGGCGAGGCTGCATCAAGTCATGGCGCCTGAAGGGGCGACGCAGTTATTCGAGCTCGACGGTCTTGAAGTCCGCCGGGAGCACGATTTCCAGCACCTCGCAGTCGTCCGAATAGTCGAGCACCCTGTGGCGGATGCGCGGCGGCTGCAGCCATGCGCTTCCGGCCCGCATCGTGTGCGCGCCCTCCCCCTCGAGCTCGGTCTTGATCCAGCCCTTGAGGACATAGACCATCTGGAAATCGACCTCGTGGTAATGGAGCTTGGAAACCTCCTGCGGCTCGCATGGGGGCACGAAACGGATCACGTGCGCCTGCACCATGCCGCCCGTGGCCTTAGCCATGCCGAGATCGCGGTATTTCGCGTAACGGCGCAGACCGAGCGCGAAATCCTCTTCCTCGAGATGGCTGACCGTGAAGGCCTGCTTGCGCCGGCCCGCCACGCGCGCCGCCGGCGCTTTGACGCCTGCCCGTTTGCGAGCGGCGGTGCGCGCCGGTGCGCCTGCCTTTTGTGGTCGCATGGATCCCTCCTCCCGTCTGCGCGGGGCCCGGCACCCCGCCGCCTTACAAGCTAGCACGGCATCAGCTAGCGCGGCCGGCATTTCCGCACGCGGTCTGGCCACAGGTTGCGCGGCGGCGTACCGGCGTGGTGGCGTTCGAAGCTATCCGGCCGCGGCGACGGTTCGACGCCACGGCCGGCTCGCAGCTCCAAGGGCGATCCAGGGATCCCCGGAAATCCTAATGCAGGCGGAACTCGCCATTGATGGCGCGCATCTCCGCCGGCCGGATCAGACGCGAATGGGCGACCGTCACCGAGTGCAACGGGCCCTCGAGCGTCTCCCGCCAGAACGCGAGAAAGCGTTGAAGGATCGGGAATTCGGGATAGAGGTCGTATTGCTGCCAGACAAACGTCTGCAGGAGCCAGGGATGATCAGGGCGATGGTAGAGAATGTGGGCGGTCGTCAGGCCGTATCCTTTGACCTGTTTCACGAAATCGTCTGAGACGACAGGACTTTCCTGCGCGATTGCCTTCGAGATCATTGGTGCCCTCCAGCCCGGCGGACTCCAGTTTGCGTGCGACTCACCATCACTACAAGCCTAAACCCTGAATTAAGTGTTTACTTTCAAGGCAATGGCAGCATTCGCGGAGTCCTGCTACCAAGCACGGCCTGTGCTCTTTCGAGCACCGACCTAACCGCATCGCTGCCGCGCCAGTTCCCAAATTTTTTTCCGCCGAGGAATGGAACTTTACCAAAAAAGCCTGATTTGCCCGCCTGTTAGCAGCCTCATGAGATGAGTGCTAATTTTTTCTTCCCTCCCTCTTGCGGCATGCTATAAACCCGCCTATCTCGCCGCGCGGAGGGGTTCGGCAGCGTTTGCTGCCGATACGCCACCGTTGCAAAACCTCATAATCATCGAGTTGCTACACAGGAGGAGAACGATGAAATTTCGTCCGCTTCACGACCGCGTCGTCGTCAAGCGCATTGACGCCGAGGAAAAGACCGCCGGCGGCATCATCATCCCCGATACGGCCAAAGAGAAGCCGCAGCAGGGTGAGGTCATCGCCGTCGGGCCGGGCGGGCGCGACGAGTCCGGCAAGCTGATTCCGATCGACGTCAAGGCGGGCGACCGGGTCCTGTTCGGCAAGTGGTCGGGCACCGAGGTGAAGATCGACGGCACCGAGTACCTGATCATGAAGGAAAGCGACATCATGGGGGTGCTGGTCGAAGAGGCCGCCCGCAAGAAGGCCGCCTAACCTCCTTCAATCCTGCGCCGTCGCCAGCCGGCGGAGCCGGCACGCGAGCGACACGCAATGCAACCGGTCTCGTTAGCGCGGGCGGCTTTCAAGCCGTTCCGCCGACGCGAGCCAGTCAACACAGGGACACGTGAAAAATGGCTGCCAAGGAAGTCAAATTCTCGGTCGACGCGCGCGACAAGATGCTGCGCGGCGTCGACATTCTCAACAATGCCGTGAAGGTGACGCTCGGCCCCAAGGGCCGCAACGTGGTGCTCGACAAGAGCTTCGGCGCCCCGCGCGTCACCAAGGACGGCGTCACCGTCGCCAAGGAAATCGAGCTCGAGGACAAGTTCGAGAACATGGGCGCACAGATGGTGCGCGAGGTCGCGTCCAAGACCTCGGACGTGGCCGGTGACGGCACCACCACGGCGACCGTGCTCGCCGCCGCGATCGTCAAGGAAGGCGCCAAGGCGGTGGCCGCCGGCATGAACCCGATGGACCTCAAGCGCGGCGTCGATCTCGCGGTCGAAGCCATCGTTGCGGATCTGCAGAAGAACTCGAAGAAGGTCACCTCGAACGAGGAGATCGCCCAGGTCGGCACCATCTCGGCCAACGGCGATGCCGAGATCGGGCGCTTCCTGGCCGATGCCATGAAGAAGGTCGGCAACGAGGGCGTCATCACGGTTGAAGAAGCCAAGTCGCTCGAGACCGAACTCGACGTCGTCGAAGGCATGCAGTTCGACCGCGGCTACATCTCGCCCTACTTCGTCACCAACGCCGACAAGATGCGCGTTGAGATGGACGACGCCTACATCCTGATCAACGAGAAGAAGCTCTCCAACCTGAACGAACTGCTTCCGCTGCTGGAAGCCGTGGTGCAGACCGGCAAGCCGCTCGTGATCGTTGCGGAAGACGTCGAAGGCGAGGCTTTGGCCACGCTGGTGGTCAACCGTCTGCGCGGTGGCCTCAAGGTCGCCGCCGTCAAGGCACCAGGCTTCGGCGACCGCCGCAAGGCCATGCTGCAGGACATCGCGATCCTGACCGGCGGCCAGGCGATCTCGGAAGACCTCGGCATCAAGCTCGAGAACGTGACGCTCGCCATGCTCGGTCGCGCCAAGAAGGTGATGATCGAGAAGGAGAACACCACGATCGTCAACGGCGCCGGCAAGAAGGTCGACATCGAGGGGCGCATCAACCAGATCAAGGCGCAGATCGAGGAGACCACCTCGGACTACGACCGCGAGAAGCTGCAGGAGCGTCTGGCCAAGCTCGCGGGCGGCGTCGCGGTGATCCGCGTCGGCGGCGCGACCGAAGTCGAGGTGAAGGAGCGCAAGGATCGCGTGGATGACGCGATGCATGCGACCCGTGCAGCGGTTGAAGAAGGCATCGTGCCGGGCGGCGGCGTCGCCCTGCTCCGCGCCTCCGAGCAGCTCAAGCGCATCAAGACCCAGAACGACGACCAGAAGACCGGCGTCGAGATCGTGCGCAA
>JBJMSU010000138.1:0-23172 GCA_045801465.1 Xanthobacteraceae bacterium
TAGCTTGTCTATAGCTCTAAGCAAAGTAAGCCTTCGGTTCGAGTTCTCCTGCCCTCCGAGCCCGATCGCTTCCATCACTCCGTCGAGGATTTTTCGGTTGCTGACCTTAATAACGTAGTCCCCACGCTTGATCCCGACCCGCTCCAGCGTATCGGCTGCCATCATGCACATCTCGGCGTCCGCCGCGACGCTCGCGGAGCCCACCGTGTCGGCGTCGAACTGCATGAACTGGCGGAAGCGGCCGGGGCCGGGCTTCTCGTTGCGGAACACCCAGCCGAAGCGGTAGCTGCGGTAGGGCTTGGGCAAGGTGTCGAAATTCTCCGCCACGTAGCGCGCGAGCGGCGCGGTGAGGTCGTAGCGCAGCGACAGCCACTGCTCGTCGTCGTCCTGGAACGAGAACACGCCTTCGTTCGGCCGGTCCTGGTCGGGCAGGAACTTGCCCAGCGCGTCGGTGTATTCGATCGCCGGCGTCTCCACCGGCTCGAAGCCGTAGCGCTCAAAGACCGCCTGAATCTGCTCGATCATGCGGCGCGTCGCCGTGATCTCGGCGGCGCCCCGGTCGGAGAAGCCGCGCGGCAGCCGCGCCTTCGGTCGATTTGGCTTGGGCTCGGGCGGCATGTCGGCCTTGCAAAACGACACCCTCTCGTCATGGCCGGGCTTGTCCCGGCCATCCCGCTCAGTCGGGCAAACGCTTTGCCAAGCTTAAGCGGGATGCCCGGCACAAGGCCGGGCACGACGAATGAGTTTTGGTCTTGCCGGCGGTCCTATCGCACCGACGGGAGGGCGACAAGCGGCCGCATGCGGGTGGTATCGCACGAGGTGTGCGGCAGCAAGGCGAACACCGGCGTTCGCGAAGCTCGACATGCATGCGAACAAATCGGCCGCGCCGGTTGTATAGTCGGACAAATCCACTGTCCGATCATGACCTATACGGATGTCCGCTGCGGACATCTACTTGCATGAGGGAAAGTTTTCATTCGCAAGAACTGACGGACCTCTCAATCATCAAACCCAATTCTGAAGGTCATACCAGCGGCGCACCGGCGCGAATTCTGCCCATTGTGCAATAGAACAGGCCCCCCGCGCCGGGCGGCTAACCGTTTATTTACTCCGGCTCAGCATTGTCATCTGTAAATTTACATACGCGGAGACCGGCATGCTCGACACGCGTCGCAAGCGCTGCGCCTGGGTGGCGGCGGGTTTGTTCGCATTTGTTTGTTCCAGTGCGGCTTGGGCCGAAGACGGCGTCGGCGCCGACACCATCGTGTTCGGCCAGGCCGCCGTGCTCGAAGGGCCCGCTTCCGCGCTGGGCCAGGGGATGCGGACCGGCATCCAGGCCGCTTTCGATGAGGCCAATGCCAAAGGCGGCGTTCACGGCCGCAAGCTCAAGCTCATCAGCCGCGACGACGGCTACGAGCCGGACCGCTCGATTGCGCAAACCAAGAAGCTCATCGAGGAGGACAAGGTGTTCGCGCTGATCGGTCCGGTGGGCACGCCGACCGCCGCGGCGGCGCAACCGATCGCCACCGCCGCCAAGGTGCCCTACATCGGCGCGTTCACCGGCGCGAGCTTCCTGCGCAACCCGAAGCTCGACAACGTCGTCAACATCCGCGCCAGCTACGACGCCGAGACCGAGGCGTGGATCAAGCACCTGACCGAGGACCTCAACGTCAGCAAGATCGCGATCCTGTATCAAGACGACGCCTTCGGGCGCGCCGGGTTGAGCGGCGTGCACAAGGCGATGGAAAAGCGCGGGATGCAGCTCGTGGCCGAAGGGACCTATGAGCGCAACACGCTGGCGGTGAAAACGGCGTTGCTGACGGTCAGGCGCGCCGAGCCCGAAGCGGTGGTGATGGTCGGCGCCTACAAGCCATGCGCCGAGTTCATCAAGGTCGCGCACCGGATCAACTTCACCCCGATCTTCGTGAACATCTCGTTCGTCGGCTCCGGGGCGCTCGCCAAGGAGCTCGGCCCGCAAGGCAAGGGCGTCATCATCTCGCAGGTCGTGCCGTTCCCGTGGGATTCCTCGCTCAAGGTCGTCGCCCAATATCACGCCGCCCTGAAGACGTTGGATGCCAAGGCGGAGCCCGAATTCGTCTCGCTGGAAGGTTATCTGGTCGGGCGGCTGGCGATTGCCGCGCTGGAAAGGACCGGTCCCAACCCGACGCGCGAGGGCCTGCTCAAGGCCGTCAAGGACAGCGGCCCATTCGACATCGGCGGTCTGATGATGACGTACGGCCCGCAGAAGAACGAGGGCCTCGACAAGGTGTTCCTCACCGTCATTCAGGGCGATGGGTCGTTCAAGGCCGTCGAGAGGCTGAGCAAGGTGTCGCGCAACTGAGCGACGCCGGAATCTTGGAGAAAGACGGCGACGCCGGCTAGCGGACGGCGCAAAGCCGAAGTGCCGGGCGGCGATGGCATCGTCGCACATGCGAGTCGAGGCTCGATGATGACCAATAGCGCGTTGCACCAACACAGTCCCGCGCCGGCACCGGCGCCTGCGGTCGCCGTCAACCTCGCTCCTTCGCGCTCCGGGGCAAAGTTCGGCATCAAGATCAAGCTGCAGCTCGCCTTCGGCGTCGTCGCGGTGATGACGGTGATCGCCGCAGCGGTCGCCATGATGTCCTTTGCGGCGACCGAACGCGGATTCCAACAGGTGGCCGGTCGCCAGGTGCCGATGATGACCGACGCCATGCGCCTCTCCGTGACGTCGGGCGACATCTCGGCGGCGGCAGCGCGGCTGGTCAGCGCCAAGACGGCGGCGGATCAGAAAGCCATCTCCGCGCTCATCGCCGAGAAGAGCCGCGATCTCAAAGGCATCATGGATCGCGTGCGCGGCGCCGGCGGCAACAGCCCCGCCTTTGCCAAGGTCGAAGCCCTGTCGCAACGCCTCGAGGTCAACCTGCTGGCGCTGGAGAAAGCGATCGCGGAGGCGGCGGAGCTGCGCGGCAAGATCGAAGCGCGGCTCGATGCGGTGCACAAGGCGCACAGCACGATCAGCGCCAAGCTCGCGCCGATCGTCGACGATTCCTATTTCGACGTCGTGATCACCGCCGAGGACGTCGGCAGGAGCGGCGACAACGTTGCCAAATCGCTGGTCAACGACGGGCTGCAGGTTCTGCAGGCGATCGTCGCGATCGGCGCCGAAACCAATCTCGTCACCGGCTTGCTGACAGCCAGCGCGCTGACCACCTCGCCGGCGATCCTGGCGATGCTGGAAGACCGCTTCACCGCATCCGCCCACCGCGCCCAGAAGCAGCTCCGTCGCCTGCCGGCGGAGTCCAGATTGTCCGTGCTGAAAGGTCAGGTGGATGCCCTCGTCAAGCTGGCCGACTTCAAGTCCCGCGCCAACGGGGCAGGTGCGGACGGCTCGGAGCGGCTGAACAAGGTGTTCCGCGCGCACGAGTCGCTGGCCCTTCTGTTGGTCACGCTCATCGACGATCTCAATTTCGATCTCGTGCTGCGCAGCGAGCAGACGACCAAGCGGTCGAGCGGGCTGGTCAAGGATCTCGTGGCGAACCAGATCACCGGACTGCGTCATGCGCTGGAGATCGCCGCCCAGACGCATCTGCTCACGAGCCTGATCAGCGAAGGCGCGGTCGTGATCGACGCCGTGCGGCTGACGCCGATCCAGGATCGCTTCAAGGCCGCCGCGGATGCGCTGACGAAAGCGTCGGCGACGCTGGCCGCCGACGAGATCAAGCAGCCGATCGCGCAACTGGTCGGCTTCGGCCAGGGAGCGGACAGCGCGTTCGCGCTGCGGGCGCGCGAGCTCGCCGCCAGCGCCGCCGCCGATCGCACCATCCAGGAGAATGTCGGGCTCCAGCGCGAGCTCGATCAGGCGGTCGCCGCGCTCGTGCAGGAAGCCGAGGCGGCCATGAACCAGGCCAACGTCCAGCTCATGGACGACCTCGACCGCAATCGCACGCTGCTGTCGATCGTCGCCGTCATCAGCGTCCTGGTGGCGGCCGGAATCGGCGTGTTCTACGTCCAGCGCCGGCTGATCCGCCGGTTGACGACGATGGGCGAAGCCATGCGGCTGTTGTCGTCCGGCAAGACCGACATGGCGGTGCCGGGCGCCGGCGACGACGACGAGATCGGCCAGATGGCGGGCTCGCTCGAAGTGTTCCGCGCCGGCGAGATCGAACGCCGCCGTTTTGCCGAGCGCGAGCGCGCCGAGCAGACGGCGCATCAACAGCGTGCCGCTGCGGTCGAGCGCATGATTGCCGAGTTCCGGGCAACTGTGACGGCCGTGATCGCGTCGGTCACCACCAATGTCGAGCGGATGGCGGGCACCGCGCAAAATCTCGCCACCATCGCCGGCACGGCCGATCAGCGTGCGAGCGCCGCCTCGGCGTCCTCGGCGGCGACGTCGGCAAACGTGCATACGGTCGCCGCCGCCACCGACGAGCTCGGGACCTCGATCCAGGAAATCAACCAGCAGGCCGGCCAGGCCAACCAGGTGGTCGAGCGCGCCACCGACATCGCGCGATCCGCCGACCAGCTGGTCGGCGAGCTGGCAACCGGCGCCGATCGCATCGGCAACGTGGTGAAGCTGATCCGCGCCATCGCCGAGCAGACCAATCTGCTGGCGCACAATGCCACGATCGAGGCGGCGCGCGCCGGCGAGGCCGGGCGCGGCTTTGCCGTGGTTGCCGCGGAGGTGAAGACGTTGGCCAACCAGACCGCCAAGGCGACCGAGGACATCGCGACGCAAATCGCCGGGATCCAGAGCTCCACCAACCAGGCGGTCGGCGCCATCCGCTCCATCAGCGGCGTCATGGGCGACATCGGCGGATTTACCGCGACCATTGCCGCCGCAATGGAACAGCAGAGCGCGTCGACCCAGGAGATCGCCCACAACGTCCAGCAGGCGGCCAGCGGCGCCAACGAGCTCGCCGGCAATATGACGGTCGTCAGCGAGGCGATCCGGGAGACCAGCCGGTCCTCGGCGGCCGTGCTGGAGGCCTCGGATGCCCTGGCGCAACAGGCCAGCACCCTGCAGCAGGCGGTCGACGAGTTCCTGCGGCAGGTGGCGGCAGCCTGACGCGGCGGTACCGCCCGCCTTGGGACTCCGGGCGCCAGCGGAAAAATCATTTTTGCCGGCTGGTGCCGCCCATTTGAAACGTCCTGCAGCGCCTGCCGCAAGCTCGTGCAGGAACTTCAAATCGAAAAGCGGCACCAGAACCATATACTTGCTCGTGCCGGGCTTGGTTGCGTTTCGTGCCGGCCGGTTCCCCGGCTATATTTGGCGCACGCGCGAATCGTCGATTGCCTCTCCGGTGCCGGTCGGTTAAGCCCCGCGCTTTCAGGAGACCTGTCATGTCGCTCGCCAATACCCGCGACGCTGCGGCGACGGTGCCGAACGACCTGGAGTCCTTTTGGATCGGGTTCACGCCGAACCGGGCGTTCAAGAAGGCGCCGCGGCTGATCGTGCGCGCCAAGGATATGTACTACTACCGGCCGGACGGGCGCGCCGTGCTCGACGGCACCGCCGGGCTGTGGTGCACCAATGCCGGGCACAATCGCGACCCGATCGTACAGGCGATCCAGCGCCAGGCCGCCGAGCTCGATTATGCGCCGGCCTTCCAGTTCTCGCATCCCAAGGCGTTCGAGCTGGCGAGCCGGCTGGCGGCGCTCGCCCCCGCCGACCTCGACCACGTGTTCTTCTGCAATTCCGGCTCGGAGGCGGTCGACACCGCGCTGAAGATCGCGCTCGCCTACCACAATGTGCGCGGCCAGGGTGCTCGCACCCGCCTGATCGGCCGCGAGCGCGGCTATCATGGGGTCGGCTTCGGCGGCACCGCCGTGGGCGGCATCGTCACCAATCGCAAATATTTCGGCGCGCTCCTGGCGGGCGTCGACCACCTGCCGCACACCTATAATCGCGAGAAGCAGGCCTTCAGCCGGGGCGAGCCGGAATGGGGCGGAC
This sequence comes from Xanthobacteraceae bacterium, assembly GCA_045801465.1. Taxonomy (GTDB): domain Bacteria; phylum Pseudomonadota; class Alphaproteobacteria; order Rhizobiales; family Xanthobacteraceae; genus DATFWC01. The sequence continues at coordinate 5,933 of JBJMSU010000138.1, forward strand.
ACCTCGCCGACGAGCTCGAGCGTCTCGTCGCCCTGCACGACGCCTCGACCATCGCGGCCGTGATCGTCGAGCCGATGGCCGGCTCGACCGGCGTGCTGCCGCCGCCCAAGGGCTACCTGCAGCGCCTGCGCGCCATCTGCGACAAGCATGCCCTGTTGCTGATCTTCGACGAGGTGATCACCGGCTTCGGCCGGCTCGGCCACGCCTTTGCGGCCGAGCGCTACGGCGTCACCCCCGACATGATCACCTTTGCCAAGGGCGTGACCTCGGGCGCGGTGCCGATGGGCGGCGTGATCGTGCGCAACGACATCTACCGGACCTTCATGCAGGGGCCCGAGCACGTCGCCGAGCTGTTCCACGGCTATACCTATTCGGCCCATCCGCTCGCCTGCGCGGCGGCGCTGGCCGCGATCGAGCTCTACCGCCAGGAAGGCTTGTTCCAACGCGCCCGGACGCTCGAGCCGATGTGGATGGACGCCGCCATGGGGCTCAAAGGGCTGCCCAACGTCCTCGACATCCGCACCTCCGGCATCACGGCGGCGATCGACCTCAGCCCCAAGCCGGACGCAGTCGGCAGGCGCGGCTATGACGCCATGGAGAAGGCGTTCCACGATCACGGCGTGATGGTCCGCAACATGGGCGACACGCTCGCCGTCACGCCCCCGCTGATCGTGAGCGAAAGCCAGGTGGCCGAGATCTTCGACAAGCTCGCGCGGGTCATCCGGGCGGTGGCGTGAGCGCTGTCGGCGGCAAGCGCGTTCTCGTCACCGGGGCGGATGGATTCATCGGCTCGCATCTCGCCGAGATGCTGGTGGCGGAAGGCGCGCGCGTGCGGGCGCTCGCGCAATACAATTCGTTCAACAGCTGGGGCTGGCTCGAAGACACGCGCTGTCTCGGCCGCATCGAGGTGGTGACCGGCGACATCCGCGACCCGCACTGCGCGCGCGCGCTTCTGGCCGACATCGACATCGTGTTCCACCTCGCCGCCCTCATCGCCATTCCGTACTCCTACGTTGCGCCCGACAGCTACGTGGCGAGCAACGTGACCGGCACGCTCAATCTGCTGCAGGCGGCGCGCAGCGCCGGCGTCCAACAATTCCTCCACACCTCGACCAGCGAGGTGTACGGCACGGCGCGCTATGTGCCGATCAACGAGGCGCATCCGCTGCAGGCGCAATCCCCCTACAGCGCCACCAAGATCGGCGCCGACGCGATCGCCTACAGCTTCTTCGCGGCATTCGGGCTGCCGGTCACCATCGTGCGCCCATTCAATACCTATGGGCCACGCCAGTCGGCGCGCGCCGTGATCCCGACCATCATCACGCAGATTCTTTCCGGGCGGCGCGAGATCAAGCTCGGCAGCATCACGCCGACGCGCGACTTCAACTACGTCGACGACACCTGCCGCGGCATGCTGGCGCTCGCCGGTTGCCCGGCGGCGATCGGCGAGACCGTCAACATCGGATCGAATTTCGAAATCTCCATCGGCGAGATCGCCGGCCTGATCCAGGAGATCCTCGACACGCGCGTCACCATCGTGACCGACGACGCGCGCGTGCGGCCTGCCCAGAGCGAAGTCGAGCGGCTGTGGTGCGACAATTCCCGCATCTTCGCGCTGACCGGATTCCGCCCGCAGGTCGCGCTGAAAGAAGGATTGACGCGCACCATGAATTGGTTGCGGAACCCTGAGAATCTCGCTCGCTACAAGGCCGAGATCTACAATGTCTAGTGCCGCGGATCTGAAGCGGGGCACTCGGCGCGCCGTGATCCTGGCGGGCGGGCGCGGAACGCGGCTCAGGCCCTACACGGTGGTGCTGCCGAAGCCGCTGATGCCGATCGGCGAGTTTCCCATTCTCGAAGTGATCGTGCGCCAGCTCGCCCGGGCGGGCTTCGGTCACGTCACTATGGCGGTCAACCACCAGGCCGAGCTGATCAAGGCGTTCTTCCAGGACGGCAGCAAATGGGGCATGCGGATCGACTACTCGCTCGAGGACAAGCCGCTCGGCACCATGGGACCGCTGCGCCTGATCGGCGGCCTGCCCGACCAGTTCCTGGTGATGAACGGCGACGTGCTCACCGACCTCGACTTTGCCCGGCTGTACGACGAGCACGTCGCATCGCGGGCGATCTTCACCGTCTCGTCGAGCGGGCGCGAGGAAATCATCGACTACGGCGTGCTCGAAACCGACGCCAACGCCCGGCTCACCGGATTTCGCGAGAAGCCGCGCTCGCACTACGAGGTCAGCATGGGCGTCTATATGCTGAACGCGCGCGTCCTCGATTACATCCCGCCGGATCGCCTGTACGGATTCGATCACCTGATGCTGGATTTGATCGCGGCGAATGAGCCGGTGATCGTGCGCCGGTTCGCCGGCTACTGGCTCGACATCGGCCGGCCCGACGACTACGCGCGCGCCATCGACGAGTTCGATACGATGCGCGACCGGTTCCTGCATGGCTAGTGCCGCCGATTTGAAGTTCCTACAGTGTTGCCGCAAGCTCGTTTAGGAACTTCAAATCGAACGCGGCACTAGCATCATACGCTTGCTAGTGCCACTTTGCTTCCGAAGTTCGTGTCTGAGGGTGCTGCAATGGATCACGAACTTCGGAACCGGGGCACTAGTGTCCTGGTCACCGGCGCGACCGGCCTGGTCGGGGCAGCGCTCGCGCAGGCGCTGCGCGAGGCCGGTCACAGCGTCATCGCGCTTTCCCGCCGCGACGGCGACGTCGTCGATACGGCGACGTGGGGGCGGCTGCCGGCGGTCGAGCATGTGTTCCATCTCGCCGCGCGCTCCTATGTGCCCGACAGCTGGGCCGATCCGGCCGGCTTCATCGCCAGCAACGTCGCCGGGAGCGCGCAGGCGCTGGAATATTGTCGTGCCAACGGCGCGCATCTGGTGCTCGCCAGCACCGCGCTGTTCGGCACGCCGAAGCGGCTGCCGGTGCGCGAGGACGACGCGGTAGAGCCGAACAATCCGTACGCGCTGTCCAAATTCCTGGCCGAGCGGGCGTGCGCGTTCTATGCGGCGAAATTCAGCGTCCCCGTGACGGTCATTCGGCTGGTGAACATTTTCGGCCCAGGTCAGCGCACCGAGTTCCTGATCCCTTCGGTCCTCGACCAGGTGCGCCGGGGCGAGCGCATCCGCGTGAAGACGCTCAAGCCCCGCCGTGACTTCCTGTTCGTCGACGATGCCGTGGCCGGGCTGATCTCCGCCATGGTGAAGGCGGCCGGCTATCGCGTCGTCAATGTCGGGTCGGGCGCCTCATATTCGGTCGCCGAGGTTATCGACACGATCCAAGCTGCCGCCGGCACGCGGCTGCCGGTGTCGAGCGACGAGGATCCGCGCGTCAACGAAATCCCCGAGGCGCGCGCCGACATCACGCGGGCGCGCAAGCTCCTGGGCTGGGCGCCGCGCCTGACCTTCGCACAGGGAATTGCGCGGCTCGTGGCAGCCGAGCTTCACGCATCGCTGAAATGAGTTCAATGAAGACGCGGAAGGAGGGGCTGATCGACGCGGCAATCGGCTTAGCCCGCCGCCGGCCGCAGGCGGTGCTCGCGGGCGTGCTCGCCCTGCACCTCATCGTCTGGACCGTGCTGCCGCTCCTCGTGTGCGGCAATCTGCAGCTCGATCTCGCCGAGACCCTCGCGCTCGGCAAGGAATGGCAGCTCGGCTACTGGAAGCATCCGCCGCTGCCGTGGTGGCTCGCCGATCTCGCCTATCGGCTGGTCGGCGATGAGCGCGTCGTCTATCTGCTCGGGCCGCTCGCGGCGGTCGGCGCCATGTACGTGGTGTGGCGTTTCGCCAGCGAGGTCGTCGCGCCGGCGACGGCGCTCGTCGCCGTGCTCGCACTCGAAGGCATCCATTTCTACAATTTCTCGGTTCCCAAATTCGCCCACGACCACATGCTCATGGTGCTGTGGCCGCTCACGGGCTGGCGGTTCTATCGCGCGCTCGCCCAGGGACGGCTGCGCGACTGGCTCCTTGCCGGCGCCCTGCTGGCACTGTGCTTCTGGTCGAAGTACACCGCGTTCGCGTTTGCCGCCACGCTCGGCCTGTTTCTGCTCATCGACCGCGACGCGCGCGCAGCCTGGCGAACCGCCGGCCCCTACGCGATGGCGCTCGCGTTCCTGATCGTCGTCGCTCCGCACCTGTGGTGGCTGGTCGAGTCCGGATTCCAGCCGTTCCGCTACGTCGAAGCGCGCGCCGTGTCGGCAAGCCATGGGTACCAGTACCTCACGTTTCCGCTGCAATGGACCGCCGGACAGGCCCTGACCCTCCTCCCGGCGTTCGCCTTGCTTGCGCTGCTGTGGCCGCGCGGCACGGCGGCAGAGCCGGCGCGCGAAAACACCTTCGCGCGCCGCTTCGTGACGGTGCTGGCGCTCGGCCCGTTCATGGTCACCACCGTCGCGGCGCTCGTCCTCGGCCGGCTGCCGATCGCCATGTGGGGCTTCCCGCTGTGGAGCTTCGCGCCGCTGGCCGCCTTGATGTGGATGCCGCCCGAGCCGCGCCGCCACGCCGCCTTCGCGCGCGGATTCCTCGTGGTGCTGATCGCGATGCCGGTCGCCTATGCGGCCGTCGAGCTGCTGGAGCCGCTGGTGCGCGACCGGCCGAAGGCCACCCAGTTCCCGGGACGGCTGGTGGCCGAGACGATCACGCGCCAGTGGCGCGAGAAAACCGGAGCGCCGCTGCGCTACGTCGGCGGCGCCGAGGTCGGCGCCGGGCCGGGAGAGTTTGCCGCCAACAACATCGCGGTGTACTCGCCCGATCGGCCGCACGTGATCGTGCACGGCAATCCTCACCTGAGCCCCTGGATCGACATGGCCGACGTCGAACGGCGCGGCGCGGTGCTGGCCTGGGAGGCGCCGCCCGGCGCCAACAGCCTGCCGGAGAATATCCGCGGGACTTTCCCGCGTGCCGAACTGCAGCCGCCGCTGGTCCTGCCGCGCCGGACGCTGTTTCCGGTCTCGCCGGCGGTCATCCACTACGCTGTCGTGCCGCCGCGGCCTTGACCTTCCGGCCGCCTCCGCTGCGCCGCTCCTTGAGGCGGCGAGCCTTGGTTTCGGCGAGCGCCCGATCGAGAGCATGGCGCACTTTGTTGGAGCGAAATTCCTTCGGCGCGTGGCCTTTCTCGACCGCATCGCTCATGCGCCGTAACAGATCGAGGTCGTGCTCGTCACGATAGGGCTTGAGATCGAGATCGGCCGGAACCTTGCTCAGCCGCTCGTCGCCGATCCGCTTCACGTGTTTCTGCATGAAGCGGTCGTAGGCGCGCCAGGTCACGCCCGCCGCGCGCACCGCCGCCTGCTCGGCGCGCGTCGCGACCTGATGAGCGTGCAGGTAATGCAGACCGAGCTGGTCGATCAGGGTCTTTTCCACCTCCTCGTGCAGGATGAGATAGCGATCCGTCTCGATGGTGCGTCCCCGATACGTGAACGATCGCGGCATATGGCGATCGATATAGATCGTCTTGCCGTCCTGGCTGTAGCCCGCGAGGTACGGGATATCGTGGTCACGGTCGAGCTTCTTGACGCGGCGAACAATGGCGTCGAGGGCGCGGTCCATCATCAGGCTGGAGACGTACCACTCCGGGATCCGCAGCTTCTGGTGCGGCGCTTGCGGGTGACAAAAGTCCAACGGCATCTCGCTTCCCCATGGGCCAGGGGCTCTTTCGGCATCATACGCGACAATTCGGCGCAGCACGCCGGCGCCGTCAAGCCGGTACCGCAGCGAAAAATTTCTCGGAACCATTTTCGCCGGGCGCACGTTGATCAACTGCCGGGCGGTTCCCCTCGTCTCCCCAACCCCCCTGACCGTCTGGCAATGTGGCCCCGGCGCGAAGCCGGGGCTTTTTTTTCACCAAGCCCCGGTCATGGTTCACGAATCCGCCGGTTCTATCCGCCCTCAAGCGCCAGTCCTCGTTCCGATAGGAAAGCCTTGTGTCGACTCGACGACGGTCGACAGTGTCGGAAATGAGGGAAAGGGGTCCGGTTAAACGGCTGAAGGTCGTCCTCTGGCTCGCCGTGCTGATCGCGGCGGGCGGCCGTGTGGTGGTGGCGCTACGGACGCGGGCCGCAAGTCGCCGCGGTCGCACCGTGGCGCGGCACCGCGGTGGGATCGTTTACCCCACCGCGCGGTAGAGCCGGTGCGCTGGGCCAAGGTCACGAGCCTGATCCGCAGCCGCACCGAACGCGAGACCGGTTACAAGTCCATGTCGTGGATCGATTGGCGCACTTGCCGGCTGCGCGCTCGGCTATGCGCTCGCGGCCGCGCTCGGCACCATCGACTTCAAAGTCAGCGACGTCGTCGACATGACGCGGCGGCCGCTGATCTACGGACCCACGGCGCGGTTGCGGTCGCGGCATCCAGCTCGCCGACGGCACCATCGCGACCGACGACGGCGCCGCGTCCGTACCGGCGCTGGACTGATCGACGGCCTTGATCACCCTCATCCCGTCAGGATGAGGGCGGCTGCGCCAGCTGCGTCTCGGCACGGCTCATCCAGGCCAAGACGCGCGTTCCGCGACCGTGCGCGGCGGCATTTGGCTCAGGATAACCAGTTAATTTCAGTTGATGGCACTGACGTTGCTTGCAACCGCGCCGCGCTCGTGGACATTGTTATGGGCAGGACCTGCGAATCGCGCTTCCATGTCGCGGGCCTTCAAGGGATCCGCCATGATGCGCCTCGGCGCCGCCTTCATCGCCATCTGCATGGTGCTGATCGCCGGCTCGCTTGGCGCGGTGCTCTATCTCTCGATCGGCCTGTCCGCCATGGAGGCCTCCGTCCTGGCGCTGTCCCTGCTGGTGACGCTGATCGTCTACAACACCGCCTCGACCCGTGGGCATGATCGCGAGATCGTCAGCCAGCAGATCGCCGATCTCTCGCGCGGCACGGCCGACCTCGCCCGGCAGGTCGGCGAGGTCGGGCGCCGCCTGGAGGCCGCCGAGGCAAACGCGCAAGCGGCCGCCGAGCGGGCGCGCACCGCGACCGCGCCGCTGACCGCCGAGATCGAGACGCTGGGAAATCTGGTCAAGCAACTCGCCGAATCGGTTGCCGCCCATGAGGCGGCGCTGGCCCGCACCGCCATCGGCGACCTCATGGCGGCGCATCCGCCCGAGGCCGCCGAGAGCGCGCCGGCCGAGAGCGCTTCGACGGCCGATCCCGGTGAGCTGGGCGAGCCCGAGCCCGAGCGGCTCGCCGGCGGGCGCTTTCGCAGCGCCGATCGCGCCGACGTGAGCGCCTTGATTTCGGACGCCATCGAGGACAATCGCGTCGATCTCTACCTGCAGCCGATCGTGTCGCTGCCGCAGCGCAAGGTACGCTTCTACGAAGCCATGGCGCGGCTGCGCACCGAGGAAGGCGAGGTGCTCTCCCCCGCCGAGTTCCTGCCCTTCGCCGAGGCCGGCGGCCTGATGCCGCGGATCGACAACGTCATCCTGTTCCGCTGCGTTCAGGTGGTGCGCCGGCTGGCGAGCAAGAACCGCGACATCGGCGTGTTCTGCGACGTGTCGGGATGGAGCCTGAGCGACCCGGAATTCTTTCCCCAGCTCGCCGAATTCATGGAAGCGAACCGGGCGCTCGCCCCCTCGCTGGTGCTGGAATTCGCCCAGAGCACGCTGCGCGCCATGGGTCCCTTGGAAAACGAAAGCCTGGCGGCGCTGGCCGAGCTCGGCTTCCGCTTCTCGCTCGACCGGCTGACGGACCTCAAGATCGCACCGCGCGAGCTCGCCGACCGCGGCTTCCGCTTCGTCAAGGCGCCGGCCGCGCTTCTCCTCAACCGGGCCGCCACGCAGGCGACCGACATCCACCCGGCCGATTTTTCCGACCTGCTCGGGCGCTTCGGCATCGACCTGATCGCCGACAAGATCGAGAGCGAGGGAACCGTGGTCGACCTCCTCGACTACGACGTGCGGTTCGGCCAGGGCCTCCTGTTCTCGCCGCCGCGGCCGGTGCGCACCGACGTGATCGCCGGGGCGGAACACAACGAGGCGCCCCGCCGCGAGACGACGATCGCCGCGGCACCGGCGCGGCGAGGCAAGGCCCAGGACGATGCGCCACCGGTGCGCCCGTCCGATCAGGCTCCCGCCGGCGAGCGCCCCGACCGCCGCGCCGGCATGCTGGCCCAACTGGCCCGTGGAGTGTCGCGGCGGGCGTGAGGCGGAGCTGCTACCCCTGCTGCGTCCGCGCGGTCGATTCAAGGCATCAGCAGAAAGCATCGCGGCGAGGAGCCTATGCCTCAGGAGAGGCCCGGGCGTGACGGCGCGGTGCGGATCGGCTAAGGGAGCCGCCCTGCCCGCCGGCTCCCCATGACCCAGCCCAAGTCCCGCATCGTCGATCATTTCTCGACCCTCGCTCCATCCTACGATCTCGTGCTGTGCGACGTCTGGGGCGTGGTGCACAACGGCATGGCCGCCCATGCGGAGGCCGGCGAGGCGCTCGTCCGCTTTCGCGAGCGCGGCGGCACCGTGGTCCTGGTGTCGAATTCGCCGCGGCCGGGCATCCCGGTGATGCGCCAGCTCGACCGCTTCGGCGTGATCCGTGGCGCCTACGACGCCGTCGTCACCTCGGGCGACGTCACCCGCGGCGTGCTCGCCGAGCGCCCGGGGACGAACGTGTTTCACCTCGGCCCGGAACGCGACCTTCCGATCTTCGAGGGGCTCGACATGCGTTTCACCGCGCTCGAGGCGGCGGACTGCGTCGTCTGCTCCGGCCTGTTCGACGACGTGGTGGAGACGCCGGACGACTATCGCGAGCTCCTCGGCAGGATCCGGGCGCGCGGCCTCACCATGGTGTGCGCCAACCCGGACGTGGTGGTGGAGCGCGGCGAGCAACTGGTGTACTGCGCCGGCGCCATCGCCGACCTCTACGCGGCGCTCGGCGGCGAGGTCATCTACGCCGGCAAGCCGTACCGGCCGATCTACGACCTCGCGCTCGCCAAGGGCGCCGACATCCGCGGCGCAACGGTCGATCTTGCCCGCGTGCTGGCGATCGGCGACTCGGTGCGCACCGATTTCACCGGCGCCCTGGCGCTGGGCATCGATTGCCTGTTCGTGACGGCCGGCATCCATGCCGAGGAATTGGGCGGGCGCGATCAGCCCGACATGACGGCGCTGGCGGAAATCTTCGCGACGGCCGGCGCCTTGCCCAAGGCGATAACCCGGCGGCTCGCGTGGTGAGGCTCAACCGCAGCCCTGTCATCCCCGGCGCAGCGCAGCACGAGCGCAGCGAAGTGGTGCGCTGCAGACCCGGGATCCAGGACCACGGTGTTCCTGGATCCCGGACCAGCGGTGCACCACTCGCGTGAAAACGCGCATAGCGCGTCGAAGACGCGCGTAAACGCGCTTTAGCTGCTGCACCGCATCCGGGATGACAGGCTTGTGTAGCGGGCTACGAGATCAGGCGAACAGCTCGTCGATCTGGTTTTGCACGTTGCCGCGACCGTCGAGCTGCGGCCCATGGATCATGAGCTTCTGCTTGCGCTCGGCGCGCGCCCGCTCGGCATCGTTGAGGTAGCCGTCGAGGTCCTTGGCACGCATGACGTCGGCGAAGCGCGCGACCCGCGTCTCGATGTGCTGCAGCGTCTCCACCACCTTGGCGATGCGCTGGCCGGTAATGTCCTGGAACGAACAGGCTTCGAAGATCACCAGCATCTTCTCGTCGACCAGTGCCTTGAAGGCGGCGGGGTCGCTGGCGTCGGCCGCCATCAACGTCTCGGCGCATTCCATGATCGTGTTGGTGGCCTTCTCGGTCGATTTCACGATCGCATCGAGCTCCTCGCCGGCCGACGGAATGCGGCTGTTCTTGAGATCGTTGACCTGGAGGACGCCGATCTCCTGGCGCATGGACTCGATATAGCCGGCGATCTCGCGCAGCTCGCCATACACCTTGGCATCCATCGCCTGGAAGAAGGTCTGGAGCGATTGCGCCGCGACCTCGGCCAGCGTGATGATGTCGTGGAAGGTGACGTTGTCGCGCTTCTGGCGGAGAAATTCGATGAGGCGGTCGAAATGACTGGAGTCGGTCACCGGCATCATCTCTCTCCTGCCCCCAAGCCCCGCCTTCGGCGGTCCCTCCCCACCGATCACCGTCCGCCATTGTTGATTGCGCGCTCGGGCGAGTGTTAAGCCGAACGGGACTTCATGGACCCGGCGCAGCCCTGCAATTTATTCGGCGAATACGGCCTCGATCTTGGTCTTGAGCGTCTGGGCGTTGAACGGCTTGACGATATAGTTGTTCACCCCTGCCTTCTTGGCAGCGATGACGTTCTCGGTCTTGGATTCGGCCGTCACCATGATGAAGGGGGTCTTGGCAAGCCCGGGGTCGGACCGGACTTCCTTCAACAGCTCGTATCCGGTCATGGGCTCCATGTTCCAATCCGAGATCACCAGACCGTACTTCTTCTCCCGCAGCTTGTTGAGCGCGGCCGAGCCGTCCGAGGCATCGTCGATGTCGTCGAAGCCGAGCTGCTTGAGCAAATTTCGGATGATGCGAATCATCGTGTTGTAGTCGTCAACCACGAGTATCGGCATCGACAGATCAACTGCCATCGTCCTGCTCCGTTACGCGCCCCGGCGCGCACTCAGGGCGCGTGCCGCTGTCCTTGCGACTGGTCGAAAGGTATTTTAGCCCCACGCCGATCGAGCCGGCCCCTTGCCAATCGCGCGGACCGTAACAAAGTCGGTTGAATATCCGGTTAATCGTGAAACCAGGCCCATTTCGGCGGGTCTGCGGCGCGCGGCGCGGCCTGCGGGCGCCCGATTGGTTACGAGATTATTGCCGCGGCCGGACCATCCCGCTCAAGACCGGCTTGGCACGTGTGCCGGCCATCGCCCGTCGTTGGCGCTGGACGGAGTCGGACGTGCGACGTAATGAATATCGCTGACGAATCATCCGACCCGGGGAACGCGCGTGGCGCCTGCCGCGCCAGCGTGCCCCACCGGGCTGCCGTTGCATTGCGTCAATCGAGTGTCGTCAGCAATTCGGGGCGTTCGAGGAAAGATGCTCGTGAAGGCAACGCAGTTGCGCTCCGGCGGGGGCAAGCCTGATCGGCTACGCACGAGGGTCAATCTGGCTCTGCTGTCGGTTTTCCTGTTCTTCGTCCTGCTGTGGAACTTGCTGCTCTGGTACCGTTACGATCAGACGATTCAGGAAAGTGAGCGGCGGGCCAACAATCTCGCGCTGATCCTCACGGAACATCTGCAGCGTTCCGTCGACGCGGTCGACGCCGCCCTGGTGCAGTTGTCCGTGCACAGCCAGCGCGTGGGGGGGCCCAAGGCCGCAGCCGATACCTGGATACCGATATTGCGGGCGGCCCAGGCCGGGGCCGGCTGGGACTCATCGATCAGCGTCATCGACGAGACTGGGCAGATCACGGCATCGACGATGACCGAGGTCATCGGGCGTTCCCGCCGCGATCTGCCGTCGTTTGAACGGCTGGCGAATGACCCGGACAGCGGCCTGGTTGCCGACCCGCCGTTCCGCAGCTCGTTCACCGGCCAGCTGTTGCTCCCGCTGGCACGCCGATTGACCGCTCGCGACGGGAGTTTTGCCGGCATCGTGGTGGCGATGGTTCGGCCGGAGCAGTTGCGCGCGTTCTACCGCTCGGTCGACGTCGGGCCCCACGGCCTCATCTCGGTCCTTCATCCGGCGGGCCGGGTCGTTTTCCGTGAGCCGTCGAGCCAGGATCCGATCGGCAGGCCGGCGCAGAATGACCCGATCTTCCTGGCGCAACGGCAAAGCCCGCGCTCCGGCGAGCTGCGCGGTCCGCTGTGGGAAGGCGGGCTGCCATTCCTCACCGCCTATCGGTCGTTGTCCTCCCCGGCGCTCCTGGTTGCCGTGTCGCTGGCGGTGCAGGATGTGCTCGCCGTGTGGTGGCAGGTCACGGTGCTGGCGATCGGCCTGACCGCCGCGCTGGGCAGCGCGCTGCTCCTGGCTGCCGTGCTGATCATGCGCGAAATTCGTGATCGCACCGCCGCCACCGCGCGCCTGATCGAAACCGACGCGGCGTTGCGCGCCAGCCAGCAGCGCCTGCGCGCCATGATGGAGCACACGCCCCTGATGGTCACCGAGAAGGACCTTGCGGGCCGCTATACGTTCGTGAACCGCTCGTTCCAGGAGCGCCTCGGCCTCACCGCCGCCGAGGTCATCGGCAAGACCGCGTACGAGGTCTTTCGCTTCGACCGCGCCGAGGCGCAGACCAGCATCGATCGTGAGGTGATTGCGACGCGCGGGCCGGTCCAGCGAGAGCTCACCATTTCGACTCCCGAACCGCGCACGGTGCTGTTCACCAAGTTCCCGCTCATCGATTCCACCGGCGCCGTCGAGGCCGTCGGCACGATCGGCGTCGACGTGACCGAGTTGAAGCATGCCGAGATCCAGCTCGCGCACGCGCAGAAAATGGACGCCATCGGCCAGCTCACCGGCGGCGTTGCGCACGACTTCAACAACCTGCTCACCGCGATCCTGCTCAATGCCGACGTGCTGGCCGACCGCATGAGCGACGACAAGCTGCGTCCGCTGGCGGAAGCGACGCGGATGGCGGCCGAGCGCGGCGCCGATCTGACCAAAAGGCTGCTCGCCTTCGGCCGGCGGCAGACGCTGGAGCCGCGGCCGACCGACGTCAACGGCCTCGTCGCCGGGATGGAGCAGCTGATGCGGCGGACGCTGGGCGAGCATATCGCCATCGACATTCGCGCCGCCCCCGACCTGTGGCCGGCCACCGTCGATCCCGGTCAGCTGGAGGCAGCGGTCGTCAATCTCGCGCTCAACGCACGCGATGCCATGCCGCAGGGCGGACGCATCACCATCGAGACCGGCAATGTCGAGATCGATGAAGGCTACGCCGCCCTGAACGCCGACGTCCGGCCGGGCGATTACATCATGATCGGCGTCAGCGACACCGGAACCGGCATGCCGGCGGACGTCCTGAGCCGCGCCTTCGAGCCGTTCTTCACCACCAAGGAGGTGGGCAAGGGCACCGGACTGGGGCTCAGCATGATCTACGGCTTCGTCAAGCAATCGGGCGGCCACGCTCGCATTTATTCCGAGGTCGGCGTCGGAACGGTGGTCCGGCTCTACCTGCCGCGTTCGCACGTTCCGGCGGAGGCGGGCGCCGTGCGCCACAGGCCGGCCGGTGCTTTGCCGACCGGCGGGGAAACGATTCTGCTGGTCGAGGACGATCCGCTGGTCCGCAAGCACACCGAACATCAGCTTGTCGATCTCGGCTATCGCGTGGTCGCGGCGGAAAACGCCGCCGAGGCGCTCGATCGGGTGAAGGAAGGAACCATGCCCGATCTCTTGTTCACCGACATCGTCATGCCGGGGTCGATCAATGGTCGCGAGCTCGCCGACCAGCTGCGCGCGCGCTGGCCGCACCTCAAGGTGCTGTACACGTCGGGGTTTTCGCACGGCATGCTTGACACGCCGCTGGGCGGTCAGGCGGCGCCCCAGCACCTCCTCGCCAAGCCGTTCCGCCGGCGCGACCTCGCCACCAAGGTGCGCGAGGTCCTCGACGAGGCCGCCGCCGCGTAGTCTCCCAAATCCCTGCCTATGCTTGACTTCGCGGACGACCCGGCGGCACATCGCTGCCGTCCCGACACGATCCACCAGTCATGACCGATGTGAATTCGACGCAAGCCTTCCTCGTCGTGCGCGACCAGGGGCCGGGGCTCGACGCGCTCAAGGGTGCCGTCGTGGCGCTCGGCAATTTCGACGGCGTGCACCTCGGCCATCGCCAGGTCATCGCGACCGCGCAGGCACGCGCCGCGACGCTCGGCGCTCTGGCCGCGGTGCTGACTTTCGAGCCGCACCCGCGCATCTTCTTCAAGCCGGACGAGCCGCTGTTCCGGCTCACCGACGAAACCAATAAGCTTCGCCTGCTCGCCGCGACCGGACTCACCGGTGCCGTGGTGATGACCTTCGATGCTGCCCTGGCGAGCCTCTCGGCGCAGGATTTCGTCGACCGCATCCTGCTCGATCGTCTCGCCATCGCCGGCGCGGTCGTGGGGTCCAACTTCCATTTCGGCCGGCAACGGACCGGCTCGCCCGACTTCCTTATCGCCGAAGGCAAGAGGCGCGGCTTTGCCGTCGACATCGTGCCGGTTTTCACCCATGGCGGGCGGCCGGTCTCGTCGGGACCGATCCGCGAAGCGCTCGCCGGCGGCAACGTCGGCCAAGCGGCGGATCTGCTCGGCTATCCGTGGTTCGTCGCCGGGCGCGTGATCGAAGGCGACAAGCGCGGACGCGAGCTTGGGTTTCCGACCGCCAACCTGCGGCTCGATCCCGACTGCCGCCTGCGCTACGGCATCTATGCGGTGCGCGTCGGCATCGGGGATCGGCGCTATGGCGGCGTTGCCAGCTTCGGCCGCCGGCCGATGTTCGCCACGCCGACGCCGCTCCTGGAAGTCTTCCTGTTCGACTTTTCCGGCGATCTCTACGGCCGCTCAATCGACGTTGCCTTCATCTCCTGGATCCGTGAAGAGATGCAGTTTGCCGGCATCGCGGCCCTGATCGCGCAGATGGACAAGGACAGCGCCCAGGCGCGGGCGATGCTGGCCGCCGCACCGGATGCATTTCCGCCGCTCGGGGCGTTGGTAGCTTGAAGAAAGGCCTCTTCCCGCTTCAAGAATTTCGGCCTTTTCGCCAGCGGAGGCCCCTGCTATGAGAGCGCCCATGTCTGCGCGGCGCCTACGTTTCGCGATTCGGTCGGCTATTCGGCAGATTAGCGGCCCGGCTTCCGCCTGACTGCTCGAGCAGCGCGGCGGAAGACCGGGACTCTCCGCCCACTTGTAAACGCGCCCTCCGAGCTGACTTCAAGCACGCCATGACAGACAAAGCCCGCGACTACAGCCAGACGCTGTTCCTGCCCAAGACCGATTTCCCCATGCGCGCCGGCCTGCCGCAGAAGGAGCCGGAGATCCTGGAACGCTGGACGCGGCTCGATCTCTACCGGCGGCTGCGCGCGGCTGCCAAGGGCCGGCCGAAGTTCATCCTCCACGACGGCCCGCCCTACGCCAACGGCAACATCCATATCGGGCACGCGCTCAACAAGATCCTCAAGGACGTGGTGACGCGCTCGTGGCAGATGCTCGGCTACGATTCCAACTACGTGCCGGGCTGGGACTGCCACGGCCTGCCGATCGAATGGAAGATCGAGGAAGAGAACTACCGCTCGAAGAACAAGCCGAAGCCGAACCTGTCCGATCCCGACGCCATGATCGCGTTCCGCAAGGAATGCCGCGCTTATGCCGAGCACTGGCTCAACGTGCAGCGCGACGAGTTCAAGCGGCTCGGCGTCGAGGGCGACTGGGAGCATCCCTACACGACGATGAGCTTTCCGGCCGAAGCGCAGATCGCGCGCGAGCTGATGAAGTTCGCCGCTAACGGCACGCTCTATCGCGGATCGAAGCCGGTGATGTGGAGCGTGGTGGAGAAGACCGCGCTCGCCGAAGCCGAAGTGGAGTATGAGGATTACACCAGCGATACGGTGTGGGTGAAATTTCCGGTGGCACGTGTCGCTTTGGAGAGCGAAGCGAGTGAGGACGCCACGGCGCTCGCGTTCAATCTCGCGAGTTGGAACGCCTGTGTCATCATCTGGACGACTACGCCGTGGACGTTGCCGGGCAACCGCGCGATCAGCTACTCGCCGAAGATCGCTTACAGCCTGTATCGCGTCACCGACGCGCCAGCCGACAACTGGGCGAAGACCGGCGACACATTGATCCTGGCCGACAAGCTCGCCGCCGATGTGTTCAAGCAGGCGCGTGTCGCTGGCTACGAAAAGGTGCAGGGGGTTCCGGCGGCGGTGCTCGCGGGGATCGTCTGCGCGCATCCGCTCAAGAGTATGGATTACGGCTTCGACGTACCCCTCCTCGCGGGCGACCACGTCACCGACGACGCGGGCACCGGTTTCGTCCACACCGCGCCGGGACACGGCCGCGAAGACTTTGAAATCTGGACCGCGAACGCGCGTGCGCTCGAAGCGCGCGGCATCAATCCCGCGATTCCTTATACCGTCGATGAGAACGGCGCGTTCACCGCGCACGCGCCTGGCTTCGAGGGCAAGCGCGTCATCAACGACAAGGGCGAGAAGGGCGACGCCAACGAGGCCGTCATCAAGGCTCTGGTCGAAGCCAGTATGATCATCGCGCGCGGGCGGTTGAAGCATCAGTACCCGCACTCGTGGCGCTCGAAGAAGCCCGTGATTTTCCGCAACACACCGCAGTGGTTCATCGCGATGGACAAGCCGATCGCGGGAGCGGACGGGACGACGAAAAAGGGCGACACGCTGCGCAATCGCGCGCTTGCCGCCATCACGGTGACGCGCTGGGTGCCGGAGCAGGGCCAAAACCGCATCACCGGCATGATCGAGAGCCGGCCCGACTGGGTGATCTCGCGCCAGCGCGCCTGGGGTGTGCCCATCACTGTCTTCGTGCGCGACAGGCCCGATGGCGGTGTCGATATTCTCAATGATGCGCGGGTTAACGAGCGCATTGCGCAGGCATTCGAGCGTGAAGGCGCCGATGCCTGGTATGCGGACTGCGCCCAGGCGCGATTTCTTTCGCCCGATCACGATCCCGGCGTTTGGCGCAAGGTCGATGACATTCTCGATGTATGGTTCGATTCAGGCTCGACCCATGCCTTCACCTTGGAAGAGCGCGACGACATCAAGGCGCAACGCAAGCAGGATGGCGGCGCCGACACCGTGATGTACCTCGAAGGGTCCGATCAGCACCGCGGCTGGTTTCAATCCTCGTTGTTGGAATCCTGCGGTACCCGGGGACGCGCGCCATTCGACGTCGTGCTCACGCACGGCTTCGTCCTCGATCAGCACGGCCACAAGATGTCGAAGTCGCTCGGCAACGTGACCGCTCCGCAAGACGTGATCAGGCAATCGGGCGCCGACATCCTGCGCATGTGGGTGTGCGCGTCTGATTACGCCGACGACCTTCGCATCGGCGCGGAAATCCTCAAGACCACCGTCGAGACGTACCATAAGCTGCGCAACACGCTGCGCTGGATGCTGGGTTCGCTTGCGCACTTGCAGCCCGAGGACCGGGTCGCGTTTGCCGAGATGCCTGAGGTCGAGCGTCTCATGCTGCACCGGCTCGCGGAGCTCGATCGGCACGTGCGGCAAGCCTACGCCGATTTCGACTACAAGCGCATTTTCGCGGCGCTCAATGCGTTTATGACCACCGATCTCTCCGCCTTCTATTTCGATATCCGCAAGGATGCGCTTTACT
>JBJMSU010000207.1:0-30400 GCA_045801465.1 Xanthobacteraceae bacterium
CCGCGGCGGTGCTGGGAGGGATCGGCTCGCTGCCGGGTGCGGTCATCGGCGGGTTGCTGATCGGGCTCATCGAGACCATGTGGTCGGCGTATTTCTCCATCGACTACAAGGATGTCGCCGCCTTCTCCGTTCTCGCCATTACCATGATCTTCCTGCCGCAGGGCATCCTCGGGCGACCGGACGTGGAGAAGGTGTGAGATGGCGATCGAGGCGTCAGCCCCCGCCTCGCGCGTCGACATTATTGGCGCGCTGCGCCAAGCCGCCATCACCGCCCTGATCACATTCGGGCTGTTGCTGCCCCTGATCGGCTTCAACACCGTCCAGAACATCCGCAACGAGATCGTGCTCGAGACGCGCTGGCCGTTGCTGGCGGCACTGGTGGCGATCATTGCCGCCGGGCGTTTCCTGCACGCGATCCTGATCGCACCCTGGCTCGCCCGTCGCGCGCAGCGGCAGCGGCGGGAGGATGCCGTGCGCACCGCGCCGCGCGCGCGAGGCGCGCGCTGGGTCGTTCCGTTTGCGCTGGGTTTCGCCGCCGTCTATCCGGCACTGGCGCTGTCGCTCGCGGGAACCCAGGGCGCGGTGAAATGGGTCGACAATTTCGGCGTCCAGATCCTCATTTACGTGATGCTCGGCTGGGGGCTCAACATCGTGGTCGGGCTCGCCGGCCTGCTCGATCTCGGCTACGTGGCGTTCTACGCGGTGGGCGCCTATTCGTATGCGCTGCTCGCCAAGACCTTCGGCTTCTCCTTCTGGCTCTTGTTGCCGCTCGCCGGCATGCTCGCCGCGTTTTGGGGCATCCTGCTCGGCTTTCCGGTCTTGCGGTTGCGAGGCGACTATCTCGCCATCGTGACCCTGGCGTTCGGCGAGATCGTTCGTCTCATCCTGATCAACTGGGTGCCGGTCACGAACGGCTATGCCGGGATTACGGGCATTCCGCGGCCGACGTTCTTCGGCATTCCGTTCAACGCGACGGACGAAGGCTTCGCCGCCGTGTTCGGGCTGGAGTTCAGCCCCATCTACCGCGTGATCTTCCTGTATTACCTGATCCTCGCCTTGGCCTTGCTCACCGCCTACGTGACGGTACGGCTGCGGCGCCTGCCGGTCGGACGCGCCTGGGAGGCGCTGCGCGAAGACGAGATCGCCTGCCGGGCGCTCGGCATCAACACCACCAACACCAAGCTGACGGCGTTCGCGATGGGCGGCATGTTCGCCGGCTTCGCCGGCTCGTTCTTCGCCGCGCGCCAAGGCTTCATCTCGCCGGAATCGTTCACCTTCCTCGAATCGGCGACCATCCTCTCCATCGTGGTTCTGGGCGGCATGGGAAGCCAGATCGGCGTTGCGATCGCCGCCGTCGCCATGATCGGCGGCACCGAGATCACGCGCGAGCTCGACTTCCTCAAGACCCTGTTCGGCAGCGACTTCGACCCGACACAGTACCGGATGCTGCTGTTCGGTTTCGCCATGGTCCTGATCATGATCTGGAAACCGCGCGGCCTGATCGCCACGCGCCAGCCATCCGCCGTCTTCCGCGAGGCCCGCATCATCTCGGCCGATCTCGTCAAGGAAGGACGGGGATGACGGCGGCCGGCGCCGATCCGGTGCTCAGGGTCGAGCATCTGACCATGCGCTTCGGCGGCCTCGTTGCCATCGGCGATCTCTCCTTTACGGCGGCGCGCGGCGACATCACGGCCCTGATCGGGCCCAACGGCGCCGGCAAGACCACCGTTTTCAACTGCATCACCGGCTTCTACAAGCCGACGGAAGGGCGGATGGCGCTGCATCATGGCGATCCCGCGGTGTGGGAAGAGCTGGAGCCGATGACCGATCGCGGCGCCCGCAGCGTGCGCCGGCATGGCGGTGCGCTGTTCCTGCTCGAGCGCATGCCCGACTATCTGGTGACGCAGCAGGCCCGGGTCGCCCGCACGTTCCAGAACATCCGCCTGTTCCCAGGGATGACGGTGTTCGAGAATCTGCTCGTTGCGCAGCACAACCCGTTGATGATCGCCTCCGGCTTCACCTTTCTCGGCGTGTTCTGGCCGCGCGCCTATGGACGGGCGGAAAAGAGCGCCGTCGAGAAGGCGCGCATGTGGCTCGACAAGATCGGGCTGATCGAGCGCGCCGACGATCCCGCCGGCGATCTCCCGTACGGCGCCCAACGGCGCCTGGAAATCGCGCGCGCGATGTGCACCGATCCGGTGCTCTTGTGTCTCGACGAGCCGGCCGCGGGCCTCAATCCGAAGGAAAGCACCGAGCTCAACGCGCTGCTGCGCTCGATCCGGGCGGAGCACGCCACCTCGATCCTGCTGATCGAGCACGACATGACGGTGGTGATGGAAATCTCCGACCATGTGATCGTGCTCGACTACGGCGTCAAGATCGCCGACGGCACGCCCGATCAGGTGCGCAACGATGCGCGCGTGATCGGCGCCTATCTCGGCGTCGCCGACGAGGAGGTGGCGCGCGTCGAAGCAGAGGTGGGATTGTGACCGAGCCGCTGCTCGCGATCCGCGGCGTCAAAGCCTATTACGGACGCATCATCGCGCTGCGCGGGGTCGATCTCGACGTCCATGACGGCGAGATCGTCACCCTGATCGGCGCCAACGGCGCCGGCAAGTCCACCCTGATGATGACGATCTTCGGCAATCCGCGTGCGCGCGAAGGCCGTATCTGGTTTGCGGGCCGCGACATCACCCGGTTGCCGACGCATGAGATCGCCCATCTGCGCATTGCCCAGGCGCCGGAAGGCCGCCGGATCTTTTCCCGCATGACCGTGCTTGAAAATCTGCAAATGGGCGCCGTGGTCGCCGCCGGGAGCGACTTCGCTTCCGACCTCGAGCGCGTGTTTTCGCTCTTTCCGCGCCTGCAGGAGCGGCTCTCGCAGCGTGGCGGTACGCTGTCAGGGGGCGAGCAACAGATGCTGGCGATCGCGCGCGCACTGATGAGCCGGCCGCGCCTGCTCCTGCTCGACGAGCCCTCGCTCGGTCTCGCACCCCTGATCGTGCGCCAGATCTTCGATGCCATTCGCACGCTCAACGCGCGCGAGAAGCTCACCGTGTTCCTGGTGGAACAGAACGCCTTCCATGCCCTCAAGCTGGCGCATCGCGGCTATGTCATGGTCAACGGGACGATCACGCTCGCCGGCACCGGCCCCGAACTGCTCGAGCGTCCCGAGGTCAAGGCAGCCTACCTCGAAGGCGGCAGGCGTTAGAACGCACACATGGACGAAACTGTGCTCGAATTCCTGTTCGAAGACTCGCTGGCCGTCTTCCTTCTCGTCACCATCGCCATGGGCGGCGGCGCCGCCTGGCTGTCGGGGCGCGCCATCGCGGCGACTTGGCGGCCGTGGTGGCATATCGTCGCCTATATGCTGATCCTCGGGGCAGCGGTGCGCTTCATCCACTATGCCCTGTTCGACGCCACGCTGGTGTCGCTGCCGCATTACCTGATCGACACCGCGTTCTGCCTGCTGTTCGGATTCCTCGGCTTCCGGGTGAAGCGTGCCCAGCAGATGGCGACGCAATACCGATTCCTGAACACCCGCACCGGGCTCCTGTCGTGGGCGCGGCGTCCCGCCGCAAGCGCGTAGTGCCCCGCTTCCGAAGTTCGTGATACATCGCAGCACCCTCTGAGTACGAACTTCGGAGGCAAAGGGGCAGTGGCAACTCTATGATTCTAGTGCCGGTTTTCGATTTGGCGTTCCTAGACGAGCTGGCGGCGGGCGCTGTAGGAACTTCAAATCGGCGGCACTAGCGACGGCGCGGAATTCGGGTGACTTTTTGCCGGACTGACGCTTCAATCGGCGCGACGTCGAGCCGGGCGGGCTCGGCTGCATCCGGACTGAAAATTCGAGGGGAAAACCTATGAAGAAGCTGATTGCACTTGGCCTCGCGTTGGGGACCGGTCTCGTTTTCGCGGGCACCGCTCAGGCACAGATCAAGCTTGGCGTTGCCGGCCCGCTGACCGGGGGCTCCGCGGCCTTTGGAGCGCAGCTCAAGAACGGCGTGGAACAGGCCGTCGAGGACATCAACGCCGCCGGCGGAATCCTCGGTCAGAAGATCATGCTGTCGGTCGGCGATGATCGGGCCGATCCCAAGGAAGGCGTGTCGGTTGCCAACAAGCTTGCGAGTGACGGGGTCAAATTTGTGGTCGGGCACTTCAATTCCGGCGTAACCATCCCGGCGTCCGACGTGTATCAGGAAAACGGAATCGTCGCGATCACGCCCGCGGCCACGAACCCCAACGTCACCGACCGAAAACTGTGGAACATGTTCCGCGTCTGCGGCCGCGACGATCAGCAAGGCGGCATCGCGGGCAGCATCATTGCCGCCAAGTTCAAGGGCAAGCGGGTCGCCATCATCCATGACAAGACCACCTATGGCCAGGGTCTCGCCAACGAGACCAAGAAGGCAATGAATGCCAAAGGCGTGAAGGAGGTCATGTTCGAAGGCGTCAACAAGGACGACAAGGATTTCACGGCGCTCGTGTCCAAGATCAAGACGGCCCGACCCGACCTCGTCTATTGGGGCGGGCTGCACGACACCGGAGGCTTGATCGTACGCCAGATGCGGGATCAGGGCGTCAAGGCGCCCCTGATGGGAGGCGACGGCATCACCGACGATGAGTTTGCCGCGATCGCCGGACCGGGTGCGGAAGGCACGCTGATGACCTTCTCGCCCGATCCGCGCACCAACCCGAAGAACAAGGAGATCGTCGACCTCTTCCGAAAGAAGCGCGGTTTCGAACCGCAGGCCTATACGCTTTATAGCTACGCCGCGGTCCAGATCATCAAGGAGGCCGCCGAGCAGGCGAAGTCGGCCGATCCGAAGAAAGTCGCCGAAGTCATGCATTCCGGCAAGTCGTTCAACACGGTGCTCGGCGATATCGCCTTCGACGCCAAAGGCGATGTTTCCAACGAGGGCTATGTGGTCGATGGCAAGAAGAAGGACCGCTACGTTCTCTACACCTGGAAGAAAGGTCCGGACGGGAAGATCACCTATTTCGAGACCGAGTGAACTGACACCAGGCATTCCCGCGCGAGGAATGCAATCAGCCCGCCCCGTCGTCGGGCCGGGCTGATTGCATCCAGTGTCCGCCAGTCGATCAGGCGCGATCGACCCGGCATTGATGGCAACCATGCCGGCAGTGTGGACATGCACCCGGTTCCTGGCGATCCGCGCTGGGTGGCGCCGGCCGGAGAATTGCGGGTGATAAGGGGGGTCGGAACAGCCCTATTTGGGTCTTTTCAGTTCGGGCAACGACTCGTCCGTCAGGCCGCGCGCACGCTCCAGCTCGATCGCGAGCTTCAACCAGTTCCGCGACAGCTCGATGAGCGTTTGCTTGAGCTCAGGCGTCCTGGCGGTGTGGGCCAAGTCGGCGCACCGTGATGCATTCTTGCGGCACTCTTTGGCATCGCCGGGCATGAAAAGACGCCATGTCTTGACCGCCACGCCCCAGCTCAGTGTGCGACTCGTTTAGGGCGCTTGTCGAGCGAAAACGCAACCACCGCCGGAAAGGAGGCCTACCCGATCCGTCCCAGGATCGGGAACGTCTCCAGCACCCAGAAGCTTGCCTCGGTGACGAACCCGGTGAGGAACGCAATGCCCGTGAGCACGAGCAGGCCACCCATCACCTTCTCGACCGTTCCGAGATGCGTGCGGAAGCGCGCCAGGAATGCCGCGAACGGTTCGACCGCGATGGCGGCGATCAGGAACGGCACTCCTAAGCCCAGCGAATAGATGGCGAGCAAGCCCGCGCCTTTGACGACGGTCGCCTCCGAGGCCGCCACGGCGAGAATTGCCGCCAGGATCGGCCCGATGCAGGGCGTCCAGCCGAACGCGAAGGCAAGGCCCATCGCATAGGCGCCCCACAGGCCCGCCGGCTTGCCAACTTCGAAGCGCTTTTCCCGCGCCAGCATGGCGATCGGCGTCAGGCCGAGGAAATGCAGGCCCATGATCATGATGGCGATGCCGGCGAGCGTGGCGAGCACGTTGGCATAGGCGCGTAAGGTCGCGCCGACCGCGCTGGCGCCGGCGCCGAGCGCCACGAACACGGTGGTGAAGCCGAGCACGAACAGGAGCGCGGCAAATACCGTGTCTCGTCTCGCCGCAGGCTTCGTCTCCGGGTCCGCCAGCCGTTCGAGCGAGGTGCCGGTGAGATAGACGAGATAGGGCGGCACCAGCGGCAGCACGCAGGGCGACAGAAAGCTCAAGGCTCCGGCAAGCAAAGCGGCGAATATGGTGACATCGGCGGCCATGGCGCCTACATGCGATCACCAAGGCCGTCGGCGCAAGCCACTGCGACGGCTATCGCCCGGATGTGATCACCGGTGATAGGCTCGCAGACCGCGCGTGACCTGCGCAAGGCCGAGGCGTGCATGCTGCGCAAGCTTCCGATCGTCGCCGTGTTCGGGCAAGGCAGCGCGCTCGCGCGCGACCGGGCGGAGTTCGCGCGGCAACTCGGCGCCATGGTGGCACGGCTGGGCGCTCACCTTCTTACCGGCGGCGGCTATGGCGCGATGGCAGCTGCGGCGCAAGGATTTGTCGCCGTCGAGCCGCGTGCCGGATTTTCGATCGGCATCGTCCCGCGCGGACAGAGCGCTCCATTCGACGTCCCGAACCGCGACCCGGAAGGTCGTGCCTATCCCAACCCCTTCGTCGAAATCGCCATCATGACGCCGCTGCCGCCGCGCGCCAGCGACTGGCGCCATGAGCCGGCGCGCAATCACATCAACGTCTTTACCGCCGACGCCGTTCTGGCGCTGCCGGGCGGTGCCGGCACCCGCAACGAGCTCGACATGACGGCAGCCTATCGCGACGAGAGCGCGCGCCCGCGCGAGCAGCGGCGGACCATTCTGGTCGGATCGATCGAGGAGTTCACGGCCGAGCATCGCGCGTTGTTTGCGCACGCGGAGAGCGTAGCGGCGGCCGAGCACCATCTGCGTTCCATTCTGGCCGTGCCGAGCACCGCGTTTGCCACGAACTCGGCGCACTCCCTCTCCCCGTCGGGGAGAGCGTTGGGGTGAGGGGACAGGAGTCTTGATGAATTTATCGCCGCACTTGCCCCCTCACCCGGCGCGCTGCGCGCGCCGACCTCTCCCCGCTGGGAAGAGGTGGAGCAAGCGGCTCCGCGTTGCCGCCCGGGTTGAGGCGAACGCGCGTGCCTGACGGCAACCTCATCACCGACGTGCCGGGCCTCCGTGTCGGCCAGGCGGATGATTCCCGCCTCGGCTCCGGCGTCACGGCGGTCATATTCGATTCTCCCGCGATGGCGGCAATCGACGTGCGCGGCGGCGGTCCGGGAACGCGCGAGACCGCCCTCCTCGACCCGGCCATGACGGTCGACCGCATCGACGCGATCGTCTTGGCGGGCGGCTCCGCCTTCGGCCTCGACGCCGCGTCGGGCGTGCAGGCGTGGCTCGCCGAGCAGGGACGCGGGTTTGTCATCCGCTCCGCCCGCGTGCCCATCGTGCCGGCGGCGATCCTGTTCGATCTATTGAGCGGCGGCGACAAGGCGTGGGACCGCTATCCACCCTATCGCGAGCTCGGATACGCGGCCGCCGCCACGGCCGCGACCGAGTTTGCCCTCGGCAGCGTCGGGGCCGGCCTCGGTGCCACCACGGTCAACCTGAAGGGCGGAATCGGCTCGGCCTCGGTCACGACCCCCGACGGGCCCAAAGTCGGCGCGCTGGCGGCCGTCAATGCCGCCGGTAGCGTGGTGATCGGCAACGGGCCCTGTTTCTGGGCGGCGCCGTTCGAGCGGAAGCGCGAATTCGGCGGCCGCGGCTTGCCGTCACCCATGCCGGACGACGCGCTCACGTTTCGCGCCAAGGGCGCACCGGGAGAAAGCACCACGCTCGCGGTGGTCGCCACCGATGCCGGCCTGACCAAGATGCAGGCGAAGCGCCTCGCCATCATGGCGCAGGACGGCTTGGCGCGCGCCATTCGCCCGGTTCACACCCCGCTCGACGGCGACGTGGTGTTCGCCGCCGCAACCGGCACCGTTCCGCTCGCCGACCCCATTCTCGGCTTGGCCAAGCTCGGCGCCGCCGCGGCGGACGTGCTGGCGCGCGCGGTCGCCCGCGCCGTGTATGAAGCGACGGCCCTGTCTTTTCCGGACGCGCTGCCGGCCTGGCGCGACAAGTTCGGCCGCTAGATTGAACCCCTAACGGGCACCGCAGCGGGATGACGGGAGGCGGGGGCCGCCATTGCCGCGCGCGCCACAACGGAGTAAATGAAACACACGGGGAAACGCAGGCTCCCCGCCAGACGGCCTCCGTCCAAGCGCTGCGCAACACTCGTATTGCGAGGAGATTGCGCATGGACGGAATGGACCTCTCGATCATTTCCCTGACACTGCCATGACCGAGCGGGCGATATCCGACGACCGGCCGCTTGCGGCCGCGGCGTCCAGGCTCCTTGTCCTCTACGCGGCGCGCGGCGTGCGCGGCTTCGGCGACGGCTTCGCCGTCATCGTGCTGCCGGCCTACCTGTCGGCAATCGGCTTGAGCCCGGTGCAGATCGGGGTCGTCGCCACCGCCGCGCTGCTCGGCTCGTCACTGCTCACCCTCGTGATCGGATTGGTGGCGCCGCGGCACGACCTTCGCACCATGCTGCTCGCCGGCGCGGCGCTGATGGTGGCGACCGGTGTTGTCTTTCCCCATGTCGAGCACGTCAGCTTCATCATGCTGGTGGCCTTCATCGGCACCGTGAATCCGCAATCCGGAGACCACGGCGTGCTGGTGCCCCTGGAACACGCCATGCTGGCTCGCGCGGCCGCCGGGCCGGAGCGTACGAACGCGTTTGCCCGCTACAGCCTGACCGGGGCGCTGGCGATGGCCGCAGGCTCTCTC
Source organism: Xanthobacteraceae bacterium (assembly GCA_045801465.1). Classification (GTDB taxonomy): domain Bacteria; phylum Pseudomonadota; class Alphaproteobacteria; order Rhizobiales; family Xanthobacteraceae; genus DATFWC01. The sequence continues at coordinate 8,852 of JBJMSU010000207.1, forward strand.
GCGGCGGCGACGCCGGACTTCCTGGTGGCCGCCGGCCTCGGCAGGCTCGCGGCCTACCAGGCGATGTTCTACCTCTATGCGGCGCTCGGCGTCGTGGCCGCCCTGCTCTACCGGCGCTTGCCGCATGCGCTCGCCCAGCAGAAGCTTGCGAGCACGCCGCTCGGGCCCTCGCGCCGCACCGTGTTCAAGCTCGCCGCCCTGTTCAGCCTGGATTCGTTTGCCGGCGGGTTCGTCGTGCAGTCGCTGCTGGCGCTGTGGCTGTTCGAGCGCTTCGACCTGTCGCTTTCGGCCGCGAGCCTGTTCTTCTTCTGGACCAGTGTGCTGACGGCGTTTTCCTATCCGATCGCCGCGAGGCTTTCCGCCCGCATCGGCCTCATCAACACCATGGTGTTCACCCATATCCCGTCGAGCGTGTTCCTGATTCTGGCGGCGTTCTCCCCGGACCTGATCCTGACGTTGGCGTTGCTGCTGATCCGCTCCGCCTTGGGGCAGATGGATGTGCCGGCGCGCTCGTCCTACGTCATGGCCGTCGTCACCGAGGCGGAGCGGCCGGCGGCCGCAAGCTTCACCGCCGTGCCGCGCAGCCTTGCCTCTTCGCTGAGCCCGGCGCTCGCCGGCACCCTGTTGGCCGCATCCTTTCAGGGCTGGCCCCTGATCATCTGCGGCGCACTCAAGATCACCTACGACCTGCTGCTGCTGGCGCAATTCCGCCACGTGAAGCCGCCGGAAGAACGTTGAGGGACGGCGTGCTTCACGCGTACGGCCGGTGCAGCATTACTCCGCCTGGCCGTGTTGGGCCATGCAGGTGCGGTACTGATGGAGCTCCATGTGGCCCCAGGTCGTTGACTTGTAGGGCGCCGCAGCGGTGCTGCACTCGCGCAAGGCCTGCTCGCGTGGGGCGCTGGCATGGTTGGCGCGATTGCCATTGACGGGAGCGCCAAAAGGCGTGACGGCACCGTACGCGGTGGTCGCGGCTCCACCGGGAACCACGCGCGCGAAGCTGCCGTGACCGCGCTGAGGAACATGCTTGGCGGAAACGGCGGAATCGCTCCAGGAGACGATGTTGCCGGTGCCGAGATCAGGATCATAGGACTGGGCGAAAGCCGGGAATGCCAGAAGAGTGGCAAGCGCCGCGGCCGCGATGAGCGTTTTCATGACGTATCTCGTTTTCAAGTATGAGGGGTTCTAAGCTTTAGGTCGCTCTCTTCATGCACGAGAGCACCCGAGTCAGCCCCGGGGTCTGCTCCCGGGGCCGAGCGATCGCCGATTACCAGCGGCCCTGTTCTGATTCTCGGTTCAACTGAAACCGGATGTTCGGATCGGGATCGAAAGAGCGGCGATTGCGGTTGAAGGAATGGCCGGCAAGCGGCGCGCCGCGGGGAACCTGTGCATAGGCCCCGTGTGCTCCCACATAAGGCGTGTAGCGGGGCCCCGTGACCTGCGCGGCGATGTTGCCGGAGCCCACAGAGGGATCATACGACTGGGCCAAGGCAGGCGATGCAATGATCGTGGCAAGGGCCACAGCAGCAATGGTGGTTCTCATGACAGTTCTCCTATCTTTGGTCAGACCGGCCGGCGAAAGAGGTAGACTTTGCGGCGGGCTTGTGGTACTGACCGGTAACACCTACATGGCATAGGTACTGACCGGTCACACCCATGTCAAGGGGGAAAGCGATGACAACCGCCGAGAAAACGCTAAGTCACGAGAGGAATGAGAGAATTTCGCCGCGCGAGCGCATCCTCGCGGCCGCGTCGGACCTCTTCTACCGTCATGGAATTCGCGCTGTCGGGGTGGAGGCCATCGCGGAGGCGGCCGAAACCAACAAAATGACGCTGTATCGACACTTCCCGTCGAAGGACGAGCTGGTTGCGCAGTACCTCCGATGCCAGATCGAACCGGGCAAGAAGGTATGGGATGAGCTCGCGGCCCGTTATCCCGGAGATCCGCGCGCACAGCTCCGCGGCTGGCTCGAGTACAAGGCCACCGCCGTGGCCAGCGCCGAAGAGCGGGGCTGCCCGTACGCAAATGCCGCCGTCGAGTTCCCCGACAAGAACCATCCGGCGCGGCGCGTCATCCAAGAGTACAAGACCGCCCATCGCCAGCAGCTCGTTCGACTGTGCGCAGCGGCCAAGCTCGCCGAGCCGGAGATGCTGGCGGACGAACTGTTCCTGCTGCTCGAAGGTGCGCTGGTGACGGCGCAGAGCATGGGCCGGGACGGACTCGCCGAGCGCTTCATCCGGATGGGCGAAGCGATGATCAAGGCGCACATGACGGACGAGCCGGCATCGCCGCCGCCAGAATGATCGATAACCAACGAAAAAGCCACAAACCGCGCGTACCACCAGACCAATGTCAGGAGCGGCACATGACCAGGATCACGTATGAGATCGTCGAGCACGATGGGGGCTGGGCTTATCGCGTCGATGGCGTGTTCTCGGAGACGTTCCCGAGCCATGACGCGGCGCGCAAAGCCGCAGAGCGCGCCGCGAGCGAGCAAGTTGTCCCGGGAGAGACTACGGCCATATCCTACGAAGATAAGACCGGCCACTGGCACGACGAGGTAGCGGCCGGCACTGATCGCCCTGAGACCGATGTCGCGGGCTGATGCAAGCTCGCCAGTCGCGCGGTAGGGGCGGCTGACCTTTTCCGCGAACTGATACCAACGCCGGATCAGGTGCGGGGCGAGCTTTTCACAAACGTGCTCTAATGGCTGGCGCTCGCGGTCGGTGCACGGCCGATGGCTGCCAGAGCGGTATGCAGCGTCGCCACCACTTGCGCGCCCTCCCCGACCGCGGCGGCGACGCGCTTCACCGAACCTGAGCGGACGTCGCCGATCGCAAAGACGCCGCGTCGACTTGTTTCGAGCGGCCGACGGTCCCCTGAGGCGACCGTACCGGTCAAGACGAAGCCCTTGGCATCCAGCGCCACGCCCGAACCGGACAGCCAGTCCGTGTTCGGCTCGGCCCCGATGAAAAGAAACAGATGTTGAATGGGCCGCCGGACCTCCTTGCCTGACGCGCCACGACGCCAGCGGATCGCCTCCAGCATGCCGTCGCGGCCTTCCAGGCCGGTGACGTTTGTTTGCGTCAAGACCTCGACATTGGCCAAGCCCGCGATGCGGTCGACGAGGTAGCGTGACATGCTCGCGGCAAGATCCGGCCCGCGCACCAGCAGCCACACCTTGGCGACCTGGCTCGCGAGGTAGACCGTTGCCTGTCCCGCCGAATTGCCGGCTCCCACCAACGCCACCTCCTGCCCGGCGCACAGTTTCGCTTCGAGCGGGGATGCCCAATAGTGCACGCTTGCGCTTTCAAACGGTTCGAGACCGTCGACGGCGAGTTGCCGGTAGCGGGCGCCGCTGGCGATCACGATCGAGCGCGCGCTCACCCGTTCATCGTTCGACAGCCTGAGAACAAAGCGGCCCTGCTCCGGATCATCCACGGCGTCCAAGCCGATCACTTCATCCGGGATCGCCATCTCGACTCCGAACTTCTGCGCCTGGTTGTACGCGCGTGCCATCAGCGCGATGCCGCTGATGCCGGTCGGAAATCCGAGGTAGTTCTCGATGCGCGCCGAGGCGCCGGCCTGGCCACCGAACGAGCGGCAGTCGAGCACGATGACGGAAAGCCCTTCCGAACCGGCATAGACGGCGGTGGCAAGGCCTGCCGGCCCAGCGCCCACGATGGCCACGTCATAGATGCGGCCGGGATCGATCGGCCGAACCAGCCCGATGCAGCGGGCAAGCTCGATCTCGCTTGGATTGCGCAAGAGCTCCCCGCTCGGGCACAGCACGATCGGCAATTGGTCGGGAGCGACGTGAAAGCGCTCGATCAGCGCCTTCGCTTCCGGATCGGTGTCGGGATCGAGCCGCTGATGGGGATGCCCGTTACGGCGAAGAAAGCCTTCAAGTCGAAGCACGTCGCCATTCGCGGGCCGGCCGACGATGATCGGTCCGCCCGTTCCTGTCTCCAACAGCCCGACGCGACGCAGGATCAGCGCCCGCATGATCCGCTCGCCGAGCTCCGCCTCGGCAATCAGCAATGCCCGCAGCCGGTCCGGCGAAATGATCAGGGCTTCGACCGGTTCCACGGCGTGGGCGTCCACCAGAACCGGCCGACCCGCCAGTTGCGCCAGCTCGCCCATGAATGCGCCCGGGCCGTGGGTGACGATCGGTTCGCCGTGCCCGGACTCGTGGTGCCGAGTGACGTCGACGTTCCCGGCCAGGATGATGGTCAGGCCCTCACCTACCTCGCCGACCTTGGCCAGTGCCTCGCCTTGCCGGTAGGAACGCTTCGTACCGAACCGACGCACCCGCTCGATCTCCGGCGGCTGCAGGACGGGAAACATCTGGTACCGGCGGGTATCGAAGATCGATGGCCTCGTCGCGGACATGGATGATCTCAGCCGGGGCCGTCAAGTCGCTGCTTTGGCCTCGGGATGGAATCTCATCGCCGCCAGAACGCCGAGAGCGATGAAGACCACCAGCACGACGAGCTGTGCGATGAGGAATGGCGACTCGGACTGCGTGGGCGCCAGCGGCTGCAGGAACGACAGCTTCTGGAACGATTGCACGACGCCGACGAAGACATTGAGGTAAAGTGCGGCGATCGCGCTGCCGATATAGATCCAGCGCCACGCTCCGGCGAGGCGGAAGCCATAGAGGGCCGCAAGGGCAACCGCCAGCAGGACGAGCGAGATCGCGCCAACGATGCGCCCTGGAGTGACGCCGAACGGCGGCAACGGGAATCCGGTGACGCTCGTCACGACCGTTGCGGCGAGGAACAGCGCGGTCCAGGCGCCGAATGGTCGTCCGGTCAACAGGCCATAGAGGACGACCAAGCCCGATACGATGCCGATCAGGCTGATGAGCACGTGGATTTGCAGAAGCATGACATCACCTCCGGTTGATTCGGTCAGTGCATAGCAGACGAATGTGACGCGCCAGCAGATTGTCAGCGCGTCAGAAAGTCGACAAGCTTTGGCATCACTTGATCGGGCGCCTCGTCGACCAGCCAATGGCCGGTGTCCTTGACGATGACGCCCTCGACATTGTCGTCGACCATGCGGCTTTGATCGATGAGAAACTGCCCGCCGGCCTTCTCGCCGGACAGCACCAGCATCGGCATCGTCAGCTTCGTTTTCGCCAAATCGGCGAAGTCTTTGGCGTCCTGCTCGAAATTACGGAACACCTCGAATCCGGCCCGCATGGCGCCGGGCTGCGCATAGGCTTTCGCGTAAGTCCGGCGGTCTCGCTCCGAAACCGATTTCTTCCGATCGGCCGCAAAATCGTTCCAGAAGTGTTCGAGATAGATGCGCTCGCGGCCGGTGACCAGCTTGAGCGGCGTCTCGCCGTAGAAATGGAAGTGCCAAAGATCGCGCAACAGCCAGACTTTCGTCCAGTCGCCCACGCCCGGCAGGAACGCATCCATCAGCACGATGCGATCGACCTCGGCGGGATATTGCACCGCATAGGCATAGGCGACCATGAGCCCGATGTCGTGCCCTGCAATCTTCACGCGCTTGTAGCCAATCGACGTTGCGAGTGCGTGGATATCCTGCGCCATCGTCTTCTTGTCGTAACCGCCCGCTGGCTTCGCCGACTGGCCGAAACCGCGCAGATCGGGCGCAATGACCGCATTGGTCTTGGCAAGCTGCGCGATCAGCGGTCGCCACATGTGGCTGGTCTGTGCGTAGCCGTGCAGCAGAAGGATGGCGTCGCCTTTGCCGGCGGCAAGATAATGGAGTCGCGTGCCGTTGACGTCGGCGAAGCGGCTTTCCGGCGCCTGCCCAAGGGCCGCGCCCGCCAGCACCGACACCGTCAAAACCGAAGCGACAAGCGGGCGAATGAATCGGCAAACAGTCAAGCTGATGACATTCGCCATTGCGATCTCCGGCAAGCGGCCAGTGCGCCGATTGAAGTTGCGGCAGAACACATGCGGCCCCTGCAATTTTCGCGCCTCCCCGTGCCGCGCGATGGGGTCTTGAAATTCGCCCGGAATTTTCCCGAATCCGGACACCGAGGCGCAATTAAGTCGCAACAGGCCAATGTGAGAAGATCGGAACGGGCATGGCAGGTCAACAGCGGACGTCTGAACGCCCGTCCGGATATGCCGAAAGCACGATCAGGAATCGGGTGGCGCGCCGCGCCTGCCGGCATAGATGGAGAGTTCGATCCGGAAACCTGAGGAGCCGCCGACGTCGAGCCGCATCGCCAAGAGATATGGGACCGTCAGCGCCGACCGGCAGAAGGAGATGAGCGGCTTGGAGTTCGTCCAAGGGCTCGTCGATGGAACGTTGCCGCTCAATACGCTCGCCGAAACCCTGGGCTACGACGTGGCCGAGGCGGCAAGCGGGCGCGTCGTGGTCACGGCCGAGCCGAACGGCACCCATCTCAACCCGGCCGGCACGGTGCACGGGGGACTGGCGGCCACGCTGCTCGACAGCGCCATGGGTCTGGCCGTGCAGTCGACGCTGGAAAAGGGCGTCGCTCAGACGACGCTGGAATTCAAGATCTCACTCGTGCGGTCCATCACGCCGGACACAGGCCCGATCAAGGCGGAGGGCATTGTCCTGAGCCGCGGCCGCCGCATCGGGACCGCCGAAGGACGGCTCACGGATCTCGAGGGACGGTTGCTCGCCCACGGCACGACCACGTGCCTGATCTTCCAAACAAGCGAGTAGCGAATGGCGAAGAGGAAAAATCGCCGCTCGCTCCGTAATCCCTACGCGCTATTGGCCATTGGCCGCTTACCGAACCGGTCCGCCGCGTAAGGCGCCGGGTCGCAAAACGGCACCTCGCCGGTGATCATCTCGGCGATCAGCCGTCCGGTCACCGGCCCGAGGCTCAGGCCCACATGGCCGTGTCCATAGGCGAGCCACAGGCCCGGATGTCCGGGCGCGCGACCGATCACCGGCCGCGAATCCGCAAAGCACGGCCGGCTTCCCATCCATGGCCGCGCATCCACCGGCTCACCGAGCGGAACGAGAGCCTTGGCGATCGGCAGCACGCGCCGCAATTGCACCGGCGTGGCCGGCGCATCGCGGTCGGCGAACTCCGCCCCAGTCGTCACGCGGATGCCCTGCTTCATGGGGGCAATGGCAAACCCGTTTTCGATGTCGACGACCGGACGTCCCAGCTTGGCGCCGTCACGGATCGCGAAATGGCGGTGATATCCGCGCTTGACGGCGAGCGGCAGGTCGATGCCGCGTGAAAGCAAGAGATCGGGTGCCCAGGGGCCAAGTGCCATCACGGCATCGTCGGCGTCGATCGGGCCTTCCGATGTATCGACGCGCCAGCGTCCGGCGGCGCGATGCAGCGAGCGCGCGTCTCCCCTGAGCACCACCCCGCCGAGCGCTGCAAAGCGCGCCGCATAGGCGCGGGTGACGCCGTACGGATCGGTCAGGCTGGCGACATCGGGCCAATGCACCGCGGCCTTGAACACAGGCGCCAGATCCGGTTCGAGCTCCCTCGCCCCCTCGGCATCGTGGAACTTGATCGCAACGCCGAGCTGAGCGGCGAGCGCGAGCTCCGTCCACAGCTCCGCCAACGCGCGCTCGCTGCGGTAGAGCGTGAGCAAGCCGTCCTTGCGCAAATAGCGTCTCGCGCCGGACTCGGCCATCAAGGCCTCGTGCTCGGAGACCGCTTGCGCCATCAGCGGCCGCATCAGCCGCGCCGTTTCGGCGCGCCGCTCGGGCGCCGAGGCGGCGCGGAACGCGCGGAGCCACGGCAGGACGCGCGGCAAAGACGACAGGTGATAGTTCACTTCCAGCGACCGCTTCAGCGCCGCACGAACGAGCCGCCCCAGGCTGCGCGGGAATGCGGCCGGCAAGGCCGTGCTGCCGATGACGCCGGTATTGCCGTAAGACGTCTCTTGCCCCGGCTCGCGCCGATCGACCAACGCGACGCTCAACCCCCGTTTGACCAGATGAAGCGCGATGGAGGTGCCGACGATGCCGGCGCCCAGCACCACCGCGTCAGTTCGAGCCATGAGACGCCTGTCCGCCGCTTTCTCTGCGTCACGTGAGCGCTTCGGTTAGCATGCCCGCCTTCCGGGGTCCTCCTGTTCACCGGTTCATAATTCCTTGTTTTCCGGGGAACAGCGAAACACCCCATTCGCCGCGTTGCCGCCCGACCGGTAGCATGTTAGGCGGAACGGCGCGAATTCAGCCGACGGCTTGCTCCGGATGAGATTGCGGTCGCTGGCGAAAACGCGGCTCGTGCATGCGGCCGAAGCGGTCCCGGTGTCCATGCAAACCGAATAGCTCCGGATCGGAGACCACAATGCCTCGCCCGCTCCTCATTGCGCCGTCGATCCTCGCCGCCGACTTTGCCAAGCTGGGCGAGGAGGTGCGTGCCGTCGACAGCGCCGGCGCCGACTGGATTCACGTCGACGTGATGGACGGACATTTCGTCCCCAACATTTCGATCGGTCCCGACGTCGTGAAGGCGCTCAGGTCCCACAGCAAGAAAACTTTCGACGTGCACCTGATGATCGCGCCATGCGATCCGTATCTCGAAGCCTTCGCCAAGGCAGGCTCCGACATCATCACGGTTCATGTCGAGGCCGGGCCGCATCTGCACCGGTCGCTGCAGGCGATCCGCGCGCTGGGCAAGAAGGCCGGCGTCACGCTCAACCCAGGGACATCCGAGGCGATGATCGAGCCGGTGATCGACCTGATCGATCTGATCCTCGTGATGTCGGTGAACCCGGGCTTCGGCGGACAGACCTTCATCGCTTCGGCCGTCGACAAGATCCGCAAGCTGCGCGCCATGCTGGGCGGGCGACCGATCGATATCGAGATCGATGGCGGCGTCACACCGCAGAATGCCGCCGAGGTCGCGCGCGCCGGGGCCAATGTCCTGGTTGCCGGTTCCGCCGTATTCAAGGGCGGCAATGCGGATGCCTATAGGGCCAACATCGCGGCGATCCGCAATGCAGCGGCGCTGGCGCGTGGCGAGGCAGCTTGAACCGGCGAATCGCGAATAGCGAGTAGCGAAAACGGAAGAGCCGTCTCTTATCCCTATTCGCCGCTCGCCATTCACGCGGCGCGAACCATCTGCACGAATTTGTCGACCTGGATCTTGAGCTGGCCGCTGTCACGCGCCAGCGATTGCGCCGAGGCGAGAACCTGCGAGGACGCCGATCCGGTCTCGCTCGCGCCACGGTTCACATCGGTGATGTTGTCGGCGACCTGCGCGGTCCCCTGCGCGGCCTGCTGGACGTTACGGGAAATCTCCTGGGTCGTCGCCCCCTGCTCTTCGACCGCAGCCGCGATCGTGGTGGCGATCTCGGAAATGCGGCCGATCGTGCCGCCGATCTCCTTGATGGCGCCGACCGATTCCTGCGTCGCCGCCTGCATGCTGGAAATGTGCGACCCGATCTCGTCGGTCGCCTTCGCGGTCTGCGCGGCGAGCGCCTTGACCTCCTGGGCAACGACCGCAAAGCCCTTGCCGGCCTCGCCGGCGCGCGCCGCTTCGATCGTCGCGTTGAGCGCCAACAGGTTGGTCTGCTCGGCAATGGCCGTGATGAGCTTGACCACGTCGCCAATGCGGCTCGCCGCATTGGACAATTGCGTGATGCGGGCGTCGGTCTTCTGTGCCTGTTCCACGGCCTGATTGGCGATCCTGCTCGATTCCTGGACCTGGCGGGCGATCTCGTTCACGGAACCCGCCATCTGCGAGGTGGCGGTCGCCACCGACTGTACGTTGGCGGATGCTTCCTCCGACGCCGAAGCCACCACTTCCGAAAGCCGCTGGGTCGTTTCGGCATTTTCCGTCAGCGTGCCGGCGGCCCTTTCGAGTTCGGTCGAGGCCGAGGACACTGCATCGACGATATTGCCAAGGGCGCCCTGGAAATCGTTGGCGAGCCGCTGCATCTCGGCCTTGCGTTGTGCCGCGAGGCGCGCTTCGGTGTCCTTCTGTTCCCCGCGCAGCCGCTCGCCCTCCACCATGCCGGTCTTGAAGACCTCCATGGCGTTTCCCAGCGCTCCGATCTCATCGTTGCGACGAGTGAACGACACCTGGGCCGACAAATCGCCGCCCGCGAGCTTCAGCATTGCGGCCTGGATCATGTGCAGCGGCCCCGTCACGCGGCGCGACACTACGAGCATCATTCCGGCCGCAAACATCACGGCCGCCGCCAGCAGCCCAAGCTGCGCTCCGAGCTTCCCCATGGTGCTCGCATATTGCTGCGCCGCATGCTCCTTGGCGATCTCTAGCGCGACTTCCGCGACGCGGAGCACCGAACCGAGCCGCGGGACCGTAATGGGTGTCCACTGCTCGGGCTTCATGTCGACGCGCTCGCCGGCGACAAGCGCCTTCAAGAGCTTGGCTCGCGTATCGACATAGTCGGATCCGAAGAACTCGCGCTTTGCCTGGGCAACGGCGTCGGCGAAACGCGGCGGCAACGGCAGTCCGGCGGCGAGATCCTCGAGCGCGGTCCACGCGGTGTCGATTCTGCTCAGATGGGCGGCGTACTTGAGCATCGCGTCCGCCGGCAGCGGCTGGCCGCCGAGAGTATTGGAGACGAGGATCGAGGCATCGCCGCCGGCATTACGCACGACCCAGGCGTGTTGCTTGATCTCCATCAGCTGGTCAATGAAGGCATCTTCGAGCTTCACCAACCGAGTGATGCGGGTGGAGATCTTGTCGAGCATCTCCAGGAGAGCATTGGTCTGGTTGAACACGTCCTGAGCAAGGCCTGGCCGGCGTTCTGCTTTCGGGCGCAGGAACGCCGGAGTCGATTCCTCATGCAAGGCGGCGAGCTTGGTGGTCGCTTGTGCGATGCCGGCGACGAAGGACTGCCGTTCGGCGAAATCGATCGCCTCAAGCGCCACCGTGATGGATTTCAGGGCTGGCATCTCGGCCGTCCGGGCATCGCGAATTTGCTGGTTCATGTGCGTGAATTGCCGGTCGGCCGACAGGTCACGGAACGAGGAGGCGCGGTCGACACGCAGATTGTGCAACGCCGTGAACAAGTGAGAGGAAGCTTCCGCGACGGCAGCACTCCGATTGGCCGTATTCAGCCGCTTCCAGGAGTCCCAAGCAGCGAGGGCCAATATGACGACGACGACGGCGGCGAGGATGCCGATTACCGATTTCAACAAGGCGTTGACGGAAAGGCGATCGATCACGGCGCACCTCGTTACCTTCGCTACGCGTTTGTACGGAATGAGTGGTAAACGCGCGGTAACCATGACCGATGCGCGGGCTTCCGTGATGGCTGCCGCAGAGCCGATCGCGAAAGCCAAGCCACCCGAGATTTTCGATCAGTCTGGCAGACCGGCGATCCGCGCCGTCTCGACCCACAGCCGCCGCGCATTGTCGTCGTTCTGCGCCTCGCTGCTAGGCGTCGCCGGCCGGCAGTCGTAGAAATAGCTCCCGCTCACCTCCGCCACCTCCGGCGAGCTTGCCAGGTAGACGATGGTTTCGGCCCCCTTCTCCGCCGGCCCGGCGCGCACCAACATGGCGAGCCGGATCAGGATCGCCAGAAGGCCATTGTCGCGCTGGCCGAGATCGGTGGCGACGAAACCGGGATGCAGCGCGTTCGCCGTCACGCCGGTGCCGGCGAGCCGGCGCGCGAGCTCGCGCGTGAAGAGGATATTGGCGAGCTTGGAGCGGCCATAGGCGGCGCGGAACCGATAACCTTTGGCGAACTGGAGATCGCCGAAGTCGAGCTCCTCGCGCAGATGGGCGTCGGACGCCGTGTTGACGATGCGGGCCGGCGCTGCGGCCACGAGTCGATCGCGCAACAACTGGGTCAACACAAAATAGGCGACGTGATTGAGGGCGAACGTGCGCTCCAGCCCGTCTTCCGTCAGCTCCCTTCTGCCGAACATGCATCCGGCATTGTTGATCAGCACATCGATGCGCGGCTCGGCGGCGGCAATCTCGGCGCCCACCCGCTTCATCTCGGTAAGACGGGAGAGATCGGCATAATGAATGCTGTGCGCGATGCCCGGACCGTGCGCGGCCAGGCGGGCGAGCGCGTTCTCGCCTCGCCTGCGGCTGCGCGCGACGATCACGAGGCGCGCGCCCATGGCGGCCAACCTTTCGGCGGCGATCAGGCCCAGTCCCGACGTAGCGCCGGTAATGACGACGGTCTTGCTGCGAATGAGTACCTCCCATCAGAATCGTGCACGGCGCGATCCTAGACCATGATCCCGAAAAAACCTGTCCCGGACTTGATCCGGGGTGGGCATTGGTTTTCGGAAAACATCATGCTCCAGCAGTAAGCTCGAGCGGGACGAGTTTGAAAGGAAAGTCATCCCGCTCTACCGCGAACCACACGAACGCGCTGCCGCTCCGGCGCATTGCCGCAGATGGCCCAAGTCTGATACAGGCGGCAATCAGCTCTATTCCGGCGCCTTTCCCAGCGAGGCTGGCGATGATCCCGCGTTATACCCGGCCCGAAATGGCCGCCATCTGGGACCCGCAGACCCGCTTCCGCATCTGGTTCGAAATCGAAGCGCACGCCGCCGACGCGATGGCGGAGCTCGGCATCATCCCCAAGACTGCCGCCAGGACGATTTGGGAAAAGGGCAAGAACGCCACTTTCGATACTGATCGCATCGATGCCATCGAACGCGAGGTCAAGCACGACGTGATCGCGTTCCTCACCCATTTGAGCGAGATCGTCGGGCCCGATGCGCGGTTCGTTCACGCCGGCATGACCTCTTCCGACGTGCTCGACACCTGCTTCAATGTCCAGCTGGTGCGCGCGGCGGACGTGCTGATCGGCGATGTCGAGAGCCTTCTGGCGGCGCTCAAGCGCCGCGCCTTCGAGCACAAGCTCACCCCCACGGTGGGCCGCTCGCATGGCATTCATGCCGAGCCCACGACCTTCGGCCTGAAGCTCGCTTACGCCTATGCGGAGTTTGCGCGCGCGCGCGCCCGGCTCGTCGTGGCGCGCGAAGAGGTCGCGACCTGCGCCATTTCCGGCGCCGTCGGGACGTTCGCGCAAGTCGACCCGCGCGTGGAAGCGCACGTGGCAAAGGCCATGGGACTGAAGGTGGAGCCGATCTCCACCCAGGTCATCCCGCGCGACCGGCACGCCATGTACTTTGCCGTCCTCGGCGTGCTCGCCTCGTCGGTCGAGCGGCTGGGGACCGAGATCCGTCATTTGCAGCGCACCGAAGTGATGGAGGCCGAGGAGTTCTTCTCCGAGGGCCAAAAGGGCTCTTCCGCCATGCCGCACAAGCGCAATCCGGTGCTGAGCGAAAACGTGACCGGCCTCGCCCGCATGGTGCGCGCCTATGTGACGCCGGCGCTGGAGAACGTTGCGTTGTGGCACGAGCGGGACATCTCGCATTCGTCGGCCGAGCGCATGATCGGGCCCGACGCGACGGCCACCCTCGACTTCGCCCTCAACCGCCTCGCCGGAATCATCGACAAGCTCGTCGTGTACCCGGAGGCGATGCGCCGCAATCTCGACCGGTCGGGCGGCCTCGTGCACTCGCAGCGCGTGCTCATCGCTTTGACGCAGAAAGGCGCAACGCGGGAGGACGCTTACCGGCTGGTGCAGAGAAACGCCATGAAGGCTTGGCGGGGCGAAGGCGACTTTCTGGCTCTCTTGAAGGCTGATCCGGAAGTGACTCGGCTGATTGGCGAATCCGATCTCGATGCCTGTTTCGACCTCGCCTATCATTTCAAGCACGTCGATACGATTTTCGCGCGGGTGTTCGGCAGCGCGGCATGAGCGTCCCGCGTGCGCAGCCGATACGGCGCCCCAGCGTGGCTATCCAGGCCTCAGCGTCGCGCCGGTGCGTCGGCGGAGGACGCCGGGGCCGCCGCGGCCGCCGGAGCAGAAACGGCCGGTGCAGAAACCGGCGGGACGGAAGCGGCTGCAGCCGCCGCGGCCGCGTCTGCTCCCATCGATCCTCGCATCCCGTTTGCCGCCGCCGCACCGGCCCCTAGGGTCGACCGCGGCGCGATGAGACCGCCTGCCGACGGAGTGGGACTCGGCGCAAAATTACCAAGCCGTGGTGTTCGCTCGGGATTCCGCACGCCCGGCGTCGCGCCGGTGGGCAGCGAGTCCGGACGTCCGGCCCAGCCGGGCCAGCCGGGCCGATGATGCCATCCCTGCCACCGGCCCGACCGCCGGTAGCGATGCGGCGCGACAGCGATGCTCGGCTCGTACGCATAGCCCGGGTAGTCGAAGCCGGGATAATCGTCGACGTAGTAGGCTGGACCGGGTGCGATATTCACAGCCGCCGGGCCGGGTCCGGCCGCCAGCAACCTGTGGGCGACGTATCCTTCCCGGCTGCCCCAAGCGATCTCACACCAGGAGCCGCTGCAGCCGCTGACGTCGACCACCGTGCCTCGCCGCAGCGTGGCAACGACGTGATACTTGACGCCCGGACCGGAATGCACCTTGGCGCTCCGTTCGAGGGTCGCCGGCGTTGCCGCCGCAAGCCCGCTCGAAAGCGCAAGAAGCGCAGTTGACCCGATCAATGTCGTAAAGAACGACATGGCTTTTCTCAATTCGCCTGCACGTCCGCCCGCTCCTGCGGGACAACGTTCCGCGGCAGAAATAAGTTGCAAGGTGCACAACGTCATGCACTCACACGCGTTCTCATCATTCACTTGTGCGCTTTTTTCACACATGCATGTCGCCTACCGCTTCAACTCGATAACGATTCTTGCCTGTCCTTCGTTGTTGGTTCGGTAAAAATAATCTGCGATCCAGGGCAGCCCAATCACGGAGTCGTTGACGAATAGGAAGACCTCCCCATTGCGCCGCGGCGTGAACTCCGCGGTGAATTCGCGCGGCTCCGGTTTCGGGCAATCGCATGGGTTTTCATCCGGCTTGAACGTCAAGGGCTGCTCGGTCGAACCGCGTGAGCCGACCCGCACAATCGTCTGGAACCGGTTGGCTGATACAACACGACGCAAGGGCAGACCGAAAGCCATGCTCCAGGTCGCACGCTCTGAACCGAATCCATTGGGATCGGTCGCGATCCCCTTGTCCGCCCAGCGCTGCAGCAGCGTCATCCTCACCAGATACGTCCTGCCCCTAGTCACCTTCAGCCCGGTCGCGTTGCACAACTTGTCGGTGGCAAAGGTGCCGGCCGCCTCGGACCGGTCGATGACCTCCTGCGCGCTGCCGTCGTTTCTGCAGATCAAGCCCGCGATTTCGGCTGCGGGAAACAGGATGCGACTGCCGATCACGAACAACGCATAGATGATGATCACGTAGATGATCGCGGCGCAAATCAGCGGGAGAACCCAGCGGTTGAGGGCATAGAAGAAGCCGCGGTAGTAGATATGGGTCCGCAGCCGTCGGATCCGGCTGTCGTAACGCCGGCCGTCGTCCGGACGGTTTCTGAGAAATGGCATCCAGACCTTGCGATTGGTATCGAAAATCGCCTGCTGGTAATGCCCGCCCAGCCAAAGGAAAAATCCGACCAGAACGGCGCCGATGAAGAGGCGTTCGGGTGCCTGTTTGAAGGCATCCAGCCAGAAGCTCGCGAAACCGGGGAGCGCGTAGCTGATCGCCGTGACGACCGGTATCAGAATTTCCATTGGACTCGCTTGGCCGAGCCCCGGCCATTGCATGTTGATGAATGGAAGCAAGGCGAGAAATGCCGTGGCGAAGAAGGTCAGGAAGTAAACGATCCGGCGTTTCCAGGCGATGTCCCATGCGGCTTCCTGCAGGGACGCGCGCCTGCTCAATTGCGCCGTACTCTTGGATGGATCGAGAATGTCACCGGTCGCCGTCGCCACATGGAAGACTTCCGGGATGACGATCGGAGCATAGCGCTCATCGCCGATGCTCATGCGCTGCAAGACGCTCTCGTGGACGACCGGCGAGGGCTTCGCGGCCGCCGCCTGTGCGCCGCGCATGGTCGAGACCATATGCGAGATATCGCGACCGAAAGTTTCTTTTTCCGAGCCGGCTGCGTAGATGGTCTCCAGCTTCCGCGGCTTATAACGGTAGTAGCCGCCCAGACCGTGCCGGGAATCATTGAGCTTGTCGAATTCGTTCACGCGGCCGATCAGGCGCGTGCGCTCGCGCGGATTGAGGCGCAGTCCATAGACCTCGGCGCGATCGATCATCCAATCGAGGGTGACGTAGGAAAGCCCGTCCTGGGAATACCCGCCGCCCACATCCGAATGCATGCCCGTGAACCACACCTGACTCAGACGCTGGCGGTCGATCGGCGGCAAGTCCTTCCCCGGCGGATGCCAGTCCTGATGGATCGGCTGTCGCACGGTGGGCGTGCTGCCATCCGGGTGGACCACGATGCGGCTCACCTGCGCTTCGTCCCACAGCATCGGCCAGAAGGCCTGTCGCTCGTCGTCGAGGGCAAGCGCATGGCAGGCGCGCCGCACCTTGGCGGACAGGTAGCGGTCCGGGAGCGAGAACGGCCACACGAACTTGTCGATGCCGGTCGTGATCTCCTCGATCGGACCGCCGTAAGCAGCAACCGTGTCCCAGAGTCCGAGAAAATGGATTTGCTCGACCTCGATGAAATCCGCAGGTTGCGACGAGAACAGCTTGCGAAAGGCACGGTAAGGTCGCACGAACAGGGAAAAGGAAGGCACGAAGCAGCTTTCGCGATAGAGACGGTAGGCGGTCCGTGCCTGACGGTAGAGCTCGCGTTCGTCTTCCGCGTACGGCACCAAGCCGAAGCGCGTGATGAGCCCCGTCAGCACCCGGATGGTGAACGAGCCGCGGCTGAAGCCGAACCCGAAGATCCGGTCTCCAGGCGCATAATTGCGGCACAGAAAACAATACAGGTCGATGACGTTGCGCTTCAGACCGTAGCCGAACACACCGCCAAGAATGGCCAGCGGTTTGAATGACGAGGTGCCGACTCCGTTGTGATAATAGGCGACCTGCTGGTGCGGATCGCTGACGTCCAATGCCTGGTAGAGCCTCCACACATTGGTCGTAAACAGCGCCGCGGACGTATTTCCGGTCCCGTCCGCCAACAGGATGATGTTCTTGGGCATGGCCTCCCCGCAGGCTCCCGGTCGTCATGGTGCGGGTTGCTTGTCGAAAACTCAAGCAACCCGGCTTGCGCGCAGGCGCGAGCGCGCTGAGGTCGCCCAACCAGGAGGATTGCTTAACGGTTCCCCGCCACAATTCCGGCGGGGAGCCAAGTCAATTGGCTGGCAAGGGAACCGATTTCGCCAAGGCGGGTCGGCAGACCCACCGACCGCTCGCCCGCTCTCCCCCTCTGGTTCGCAGCCATGTTTTTGAGTCCCGCATCATCATCCACCCTGCCCTTCTCGGACCCGCCGTGACGCCCGCCGCGCTTCCCTCTCCGACCATCCTGGTCTTCGATTCCGGCCTCGGCGGCCTCACCGTGTACCGCGAGATCGCCGCCGCACGGCCCGACGCGCGCTTCGTCTATGCGGCCGACGATGCGGTCTTTCCCTATGGCGCGCTGAGCGAAACGGCCCTTGTCGCCCGCGTCGTGGCGGTCATGGAGAACCTCATCGAGGCGTACCGTCCCGATCTCGTGGTGGTCGCCTGCAATACCGCCTCGACGTTGGTGCTGCCGCGCTTGCGCACGCGCTTTGCCGTGCCTTTCGTCGGGACGGTTCCGGCGATCAAGCCGGCCTGCGCGGCATCGACCACACGGCTGGTCTCCGTGCTCGGGACCGAGGCAACGGTTAAGCGCGAATACACCCACGCCCTCATCCGCGAATTCGCCGCCGGCTGCGAGGTCACCCTGGTCGGCTCCGCGCGGCTTGCCGCACTTGCCGAGAGCGAACTGCGCGGCGAGCCGGTCGCCGACGCGCATGTCGCGGCGGAGATTGCCCCCTGTTTCGTCAACAACGGGACGGCGCGCACCGACACCATCGTGCTCGCCTGTACGCACTATCCGCTGCTGATCGAGCGCATGCGGCGCCTGGCGCCCTGGCCGGTCGATTTCCTCGATCCGGCCCCGGCCATCGCCCGCCGCGTGGTCGAGCTGATCGGTCCGGCTGGTGGACAGGAGCCAAGCGCGCCGGCCCGGGCAGTCTTCACCTCCGGCCGTCCTGTCCCGTCGGCGCTCGCAGCCTCCCTCGGCCACCTCGGCATCCGCGACATCGCGGCCGAGCGATTTGACACGCCTCAGGTTTCCGCCTAGAAGGCGCGCGCTCGCGGGCCATCTGGCCCGCGCAAGTGTTTCGCGACCCGCGGTGAGGCCTCGGCGCTTCGAGGCACCACCTGTCAGTCCCGCGAGGGACAGAGGAGGGCGCGATCCTCAACAATCGCACTATCAATGAGGACGCGATGACCAAGCGCCATGAAGCCAAGTACAAGCTCGACCGTCGGATGGGCCAGAATGTCTGGGGCCGCCCGAAGAGTCCCGTGAACCGGCGCGAATATGGGCCCGGCCAGCATGGCCAGCGCCGCAAGGGCAAGCTCTCCGACTACGGCGTGCAGCTGCGCGCCAAGCAGAAGCTCAAAGGCTATTACGGCAACATCTCCGAGAAGCACTTCCGCCGCATCTACGAGGAGGCCATCCGCCTCAAGGGCGACTCCGGCGCCCACCTCATCGGCCTTCTGGAGCGCCGGCTCGACGCCATCGTGTTCCGTGCCAAGTTCGTACCGACGGTGTTTGCCGCCCGCCAGTTCGTCAACCACGGCCACCTGAAAGTGAACGGCCGGCGCGTCAACGTCCCGAGCTTCCGCTGCAAGCCCGGCGATGTCATCGAGGTCAAGGAATCCTCCAAGCAGCTTCCCATGGTGATCGAGGCCACCAGCCTCGCCGAGCGCGATGTCCCCGACTATATCGAGGTCGATCACCACAAGATGACGGCGAAGCTCGCCCGCATCCCGCAGCTCAACGAGATTCCCTACGCGGTGATGATGGAGCCGCACCTCGTGGTGGAATACTACTCGCGCTGAGCCGCTTCTTCGCTCGTCACGACGTCTTGCGCGCTTTCGGGCGGCGCTCGCGTTGCGCGGTCCGAATGGCATCGCCGACAATGCCGGGCATGTCCTCGCGCAGGCCGCGCAGCCCTCTGTCAATGTGATCGAGCTTTCCTTCTACCCTGTCGAGCCTTCCTTCGACCTTGTTGAACCTTCCGTCGACCTTCTCGAATCTTCCGTCGAGCTTCTCGAATCTTCCGTCGACCCTGTCGAACCTTTGCTCGGTTCGTGCCTCGAACGCGAGCAAGGCCTTGTGGACATCCTTGACCTGCCGGGTCAGGAACCCGAACGAGCCTTCTAGCTCGCTGACGCGACGCTTCAGATCACGAATCTCAGCTTCGACATTCATTGCCATGGGAGAGCACTACCACAAACCATTGGACCGAACACAATATCGGAGCGAAATCACCTACTCCGCCGATAAACGTATTCGTCGCAGCCGGAGCCGAACAGGCCGAGCGACGGGGCTTGCGTGAAGCTCCGCACGTGCTCGAAGCCGAGCTGGCGCATGCGGTCGTCGACCGCGACGGGCGAAATCGACTCGTAAGGGTAGCCGCCCATCCAGTCGTGCACGTCGTGGCGGAAGTCCATGCCGCGCGCGCTTTTGTAGTTCGCCACGTACGTCCTGAAATCGCCTCCGGTCATGGCGAACTTCGCACGAAGCAAGGCCACATAGATCCGACGCGCCATTGCCTGTGCGCTCGGGCGAGCCGCCGCATACCAACGTTTTTCGCGTCGCCACACGCCGCACAGCCGGGTCCGCCGGTAGAGCGCGAAGGCAAACAGGCCGCCGGGCGCGACCATCGCGGCCGCGCGGCCGATGGCCTCGCCCATGGCGCCGGTGTGGTGGAGCACGCCCCAGGAATAGACCAAGTCGAAATGCCCGGCCGTCGCAGGATCGAGATCGAAGACGTCCGCCTGCCGGACCTCGGCAGAGACGAGCGGGGCATGGCGCGTCAGCACGGCCCGCGTGGTCTCGACCGACCGGGAATCGAGATCGACGGCTACGATGCGCGCGGCGCCGAGCCGCCCTGCGGCCACCGCGTGCAGCCCCGAGCCGCATCCGATGTCGAGCATCGTGCGGCCGCGCAGCCCATCGGGCCCGAGCAGGCGAACAAGGCCACGCTCCGCCTCGACGAGGCGCTCCTCGTCGACCAGCGCGGCATAGCTTGCCCAGTTGTCGCCGAATGCAAATCGGGTCGAGGCGTTCGGGAACGTCGTCCGCTCGGCCTTCGCGCCGCCCATGGGGCTTAAGGCCGAAGGCCCTTAAGCCCCGGCTGCGGCCTTGACCGGCACGCCCTTGTCCTTGAGCACGCCCTGCAACTCGCCCGCCTGGAACATCTCGCGCACGATATCGCAGCCGCCGAGGAACTCGCCCTTCACATAAAGCTGAGGAATCGTCGGCCATTGGGCATAACTTTTGATGCCCTCCCTGAGGTCATCCGATTCGAGCACATTCACGCCCTTATAGGGCACGCCGAGGTAATCGAGGATCTGCACGACCTGGCCGGAGAACCCGCACTGCGGGAATTGCGGCGTGCCCTTCATGAACAGGACCACGTCGTTGCCCTTCACCTCGTTGTCGATCCACTGCTCGATGCTCATTCTAAACGTCCTTTCACGGAGTTCTTGCGGCCGAATCGTCGCGCCGCCCTCGAAACCATCTCTCATATATGTAGCGCAGGACCGTCGCGCACCCCAAGGGCATCGCCGCCTATTTCTTGGCCGGTGCGTAGAAGACTCCTTCCGCGTCTAACCAAGGCTCAAGCTTCCGGAACGCCGGTCTGCAGGGCCAATGCATGCAGCGTGCCCCCCATCTGACCCTTCAATGCATCGTAGACCATCTGGTGCTGCTGCACGCGCGATTTCCCGCGAAACGATGCGGCGATGACGGTCGCGGCATAATGGTCCCCATCGCCGGCGAGATCGCGGATCGTCACCTCCGCGTCCGGGATCCGGGTCTTGATCAGCCGCTCGATTTCGTTCGCATCCATCGGCATGGCCAACCACTCTCCTGAAGATGCGCCTCGGTCACGCCGCACCTCCGGCCATATAGGCGGGAAGCCAAGCTTCGAAGCGTTTTTTCAATTCGCCGACCAGAATCGGCCGTTCGCCCGAAACGGTCAAGGTTTCCCCTCCGGTTGACCCCAACCGGCGAATCGACACGCCGGCCGCCGCGGCGTCTTGCTCGATCGTTTCGGCGGCGGATCGGCGCGCCGTCACCACGTACCGCGCCTGGTCCTCGCCGAACCAGAACGCGTGCGGCGCAATCGTCGACGATGGCGCCTCCAGCCGCGCGCCGATGCCAGACGCCATCGCCATCTCGGCGAGCGCCACGAGAAAGCCGCCATCGGAAATATCATGCACCGCGGTGGCAAGGCCGCGGTCGATCAGGGAGCGGACGAAATCGCCATTGCGCCGCTCGGCCGCAAGATCGACGGGCGGCGGCGCCCCCTCCTCGCGGCCGCAGATGTCGCGCAGGTACAAGGATCGGCCGAGCCATCCTTGCGTATCGCCGACCGCGAAGATCACCTCGTCGCCGGCCTTGAACGCGAGGCTCGCCGCGCGCGTGAAGTCATCGAGTAAGCCCACGCCGCCGATGGTCGGCGTCGGCAGGATCGCACGCCCGTTGGTCTCGTTGTAAAGCGACACGTTGCCGGACACCACCGGGAAATC
>JBJMSU010000006.1:0-5251 GCA_045801465.1 Xanthobacteraceae bacterium
TGCCCCTTTGCTTCCGAAGTTCGTGTCAGAGGGTGCTGCCATGTATCACGAACTTCGGAAGCGGGGCACTCGTGCCGCCGATTTGAAGTTCCTCCACCGCCTGCCGCAAGCTCGTTTAGGAACTTCAAATCGAAAAGCGGCACTAGGATCATAGACTTGCTAGGGCCCCTTTGCTTCCGAAGTTCGTGTCAGAGGGTGCTGCCATGTATCACGAACTTCGGAAGCGGGGCACTCGTCGATGACCGACACGCTCAAGCCGCGCGATGCCAAGGATGTCGAAGACGCCGTGCAGTGGGCGCTCGCTCAAAGCAAGGCGCTGGAGATCGTCGGCGGCGGCAGCAAGCGGGCCATCGGCCGGCCGGCGCAGACCGATCTCACCCTGGATTTGTCCGGCCTGTCGGGGGTGACGCTGTATGAGCCGGAGGAGCTCGTGCTCTCGGCGCGCGCCGGCACGCCGCTCGCCGAGGTCGAGGCGCTGATTGCCGCGAAAGATCAGATGCTCGCGTTCGATCCGATGGATTACGGCCCGCTCCTCGGCGGACCGTCCGGACGCGCCACCATCGGCGGCGTCCTCGCCGCAAACCTGTCGGGGCCGCGCCGGCTCAAGGCCGGCGCCGCGCGCGATCATTTCCTCGGGTTCTCCGCCGTGTCGGGCCGCGGTGAAATATTCAAATCGGGCGGCCGCGTGGTGAAGAACGTCACCGGCTATGATCTGTGCAAGGTCATGGCCGGCTCGTGGGGCACGCTCGCCGCACTCGCGGAGGTGACGATCAAAGTCCTGCCGCGCCCGGAAACCGAGGAGACCGTGACGGTCCTGGGCCTGGACGACAGGACTGCCGTCACGGCCCTGAGCGCCGCCATGGGATCGGCCGCCGAGGTCTCGGGCGCCGCGCACCTGCCGGGCAAGGTCGCGCAACAGGCGCTTGCCGGCGCCGACGGGACACGTGCCGTGACGGCGCTGCGGCTCGAAGGCGTGCCAGCCTCCATTGCGCATCGCCGGCGCGTGCTCGAAGCCGTGTTGAAGCCGTTCGGCACAATCGCGGTGCTCGAGGCGCAGCAGTCGCGTGCACTCTGGCTCAAGGTGCGCGACGTGACGCCGTTCGCCAGCGGCGCAACGGCGGACACGCCGGTGTGGCGCATCTCGACGGCGCCCGCGAAGGGCGCCGAGCTCGGCGGCATGATCGCCGGCGCGGCCGATGCCGCGCTCCTCTACGACTGGGCCGGCGGCCTCGTCTGGGCTGCGCTGCCCGCGAGCGACGACGCCGGCGCCAGCCTGGTGCGCCGCGCGGTCGCGGCGTGCGGCGGGCACGCGACGCTGATCCGCGCCCCCACGGCCGTTCGCGCCGCCGTCGCCGTGTTCGAGCCGCAGGAGCCGGCGCTGGCGGCACTGACCAAGCGCGTGAAGGAAAGTTTCGATCCCAACGGCGTGCTCAATCCCGGGCGAATGTGGGCAGGCATATAATGCAATTCCAGCAACGAGTTCTTAGCTCACTCTGATGCAGACCTCCTTCAGCCTGGCCCAGTTGGCCGATCCGGATATCGCGGAAGCGGAGCGCATCCTGCGCGCGTGCGTGCATTGCGGCTTCTGCACCGCGACCTGTCCGACCTATGTGCTGCTCGGTGACGAGCTCGATTCGCCGCGCGGGCGCATCTATTTGATCAAGGACATGCTGGAGCATGAGCGCCCCGCCAGCGCCGAGGTCGTCAAGCACATCGACCGCTGCCTCTCCTGCCTCGCCTGCATGACCACCTGCCCCTCCGGCGTGCATTACATGCATCTCGTCGACCATGCCCGGGTGCATATCGAAGAGACCTATCGGCGGCCGTTCGCCGACCGCATTTTTCGCGCCCTCCTCGCCCTCGTGCTGCCGAACCCGGCGCGGCTTCGCTTCGCGTTGCGCGCCGGCGGTCTGGCCAAGCCGCTCGCCCCGGCGATAGCAGCATTGGGCTTTGCCCGTCTCGCCGCCATGCTGCGTCTTGCGCCCGTGAAGCTTCCGGCCAAAGCCACGGATCGGCCTCGCCTATTTCCCGCTCAGGGACGACGCAGCGGGCGCGTCGCGATCCTCGACGGCTGCGCCAACCCGGTGCTCGGCCCCGCGATCAACGCGGCGGCGATCCGGCTCCTCACCCGGCATGGCATCGAGGTGGTGATTGCGGCGGGCGAATCATGCTGCGGCGCGCTCATCCACCACATGGGACGCGACGAGGATGCGCTGCGCCAGGTCCGCAACAACGTGGACGCATGGACGCGCGAGATCGAGGGCGAGGGCCTCGACGCCATCCTGGTCACCGCGTCCGGCTGCGGGACCATGCTCAAGGATTATGGTTTCATGCTGCGCACCGATCCTGGCTATGCCGACAAGGCCGCCAAAATCTCCGCGCTGGCGCAGGACATTTCGCAATATTTGGCGCAGCTTAGCCTCGATTCCTCAACGCCGACCGGCCTTACCGTCGCGTATCACTGCCCGTGCTCGCTGCAGCACGGGCAGAACGTCACCCGCGAACCGAAAGCCCTGCTGGCGCAGATGGGGTTCGTCGTCAGGGACGTGCCGGAAGGCCATCTGTGCTGCGGCTCGGCCGGCACCTACAACATGCTCCAGCCGGACATCGCGCGCCGCCTCGGCCAACGCAAGGCCGCCAATATCGAGCGGGTCGCGCCCGACGTGGTGGCCTCAAGCAATCTCGCCTGCATGATGCAGATTGCCCAATCGACGAGCATCCCCATGGTACATCTGGTCGAGCTCATCGACTGGGCAACTGGCGGCCCGAAACCGGAGGCATTGCGGGACATCCGCACCGCTGCCCCAGTGCAGAAACCGCGCGAAATCGCGGTATAAAATTTGCCATCGGAGGATGGGTGTGTTTTGTTGTGTGCACGTTTGGTCGCATAGTGCGAGGCGAGGCAACGAGGGAGGTCGATCATGGCCAAATCCAGCAAGCGGAAAAGCAGTGCCGGCGCCGCCGCCACCTTGAAGAAGATGAAGCGGGCCGCCACCACCGCCATGCGGCGGGCAGGTGTCGCGCTTGGCAGCAAGAAGAAGACCAGGGCGAGCGCGAAGAAGCGCGCCGGCGGCCGCAAGGCCGCGACGCGCAGGACCGCGGCGCGCGGAACCGCGCGCAAGGCCGCCACCCGCAAGGCTAGCGCCAAGAAGAAGACGGCAGCCCGCAAGACGGCCAAGAAGGCCGCTAAGAAGGCCGCTCCGGCCAGAAAGGCAGCCAAGGCTCGCCGGCCTGCCGCGCGGCCCACGACGCCCGCGCAACCTGCCACACCGCCGGCATCGGTGGCACGACCGCTAGCGCCGCCGGTGCGTCCTGCGGCACCGCCGCCACGTCCTGCGGCACCGCCGCCGCGCCCGACAACGCCGCCGCCTGCCAGACCGGCGGCACCGCCGCCGCGTCCGGCTGCCCCGGCCTCGACCACGCCGCCCGGCCGTCCGCCAATGCCCTCTTCGGGCACATCGCCGCGGCCGCAGGCCCCGTCTTCGCCCGTGACGCCGCCGCGTCCTGCGTCGCCCTCGCCATCGGCTCCGCCCGCTGCGCCCTCGACGTCGACCACATATTCGGCCCCTCGCCCCATGCCGACCCCGCCGGCGGGCGGAATGTCAGGCACGTCGCCCACGCCGCCGCGGCCGGCGCCGACCTATACGCCTACGCCGCCGCCCCCGGCTCCTCCGCGGCCGTCATTTACGCCTTCCACTCCGTCGACACCCAGCTCGACCGAGAAGGACGGCAAGGACAACAAAGACTGACGTCGAGGAAAAAGCTCGCGGCCCGGTGTCGCCATCGCGGCGCACCGGGTCCGCGCTGCGACGAGAGCGGTTTCAGATCGGCGGAATCCGAAACCGCTGTCGTTGTTCGAGGGTGAGATCCGGGCACGCCGTGGCGATCGTCACGGGCGCAAATTTTTCTCGTCAGGCTTTTGGGCCGTTTCCCACACCTCGTACAGGGCAAGCCCGGCGATCAGCAGTCCGGTGATGATGAAGTTTGCCTTCGCGGCGGCGCTGGTGACGGCCAGGACCCAGGGGGAAACGATCAGCCACGCCCCGAGCGCGACGTTGATCCATTCCTCCCATACCTGGAACATCGACAATGTCAGCGCCTCGGCGGCAACCACCAGAAAGCCGGCGATCACGGCATTGCGGGTCGCTGGCGTGTCGTATTCGAACAGCAGCACCCAGGGCGACAGCATGAGCCAGATGCCGAGGCCCCAGTCGCACCAGTCCTCCCATTGCTTGGGCGGCGTGAATGTCACCGCGGCCATGAAGCGCTCCGATCGCCAAGGTTATTTTTGATCTTCGCCTGTCCGGGCGGCGCGGTCCAGGGTTGAGCCGAGGGCCGGCAGGCGCGCCACCGAGTATCGCCACTCGTCCGATGCGGATTGCATCGCGGAGGCGAGCCCAATAGCATTGGCCAACGCGGGATGGCCACCGGCCTCCCCTTGATCCCACCCGACACGGAGCAGGTTCGCTATGGCGGCGACTTACAACATCCTCATCATGGGCGCGTCCTACGGCTCGCTGCTCGCTTCCAAGCTCATGTTCGGCGGCCACCAGGTGAAGCTGGTATGTCTTCCGGCCGAGGCCGACCTGATCAACACCGAAGGCTTCCGCGTGCGCCTGCCGGTCAGGGGCCGCAAGGAGCCGATCGAGATCGACTCGCGCAAGCTGCCCGGTAAGGTGTCGGCTGCCGGCCCGGCCGAGGTCAACCCGGCTGACTACGACCTCGTTGGGCTCGCCATGCAGGAGCCGCAATATCGCTCCCCGGGGGTGCGCGAGCTGCTCGACGCGGTGGCGAAGTCCAGGGTGCCGTGCATGTCGATCATGAACATGCCGCCGCTGGCTTACCTCAAGCGCATTCCCGGGCTGAACACCGACGCGTTGAAACCCGCCTACACCGACCCGACCGTGTGGAACAGCTTCGACCCCGCCTTCATCACATTATGCAGCCCGGACCCGCAGGCGATCCGTCCGCCGGACGAGAAGGTCAACGTCCTGCAGGTCACGCTGCCGACCAACTTCAAGGTGGCGGGTTTCGATTCCGACCAGCACACCGCCATTCTGCGGCGGCTCCAGAACGACATCGAGGCGATTCGCTTCGATACCGGCGAAGGCAAGATCGAGCTGCCGGTCAAGCTCAAGGTGCACGACTCGATCTTCGTGCCGCTCGCGAAGTGGCCGATGCTGATCGCGGGCAACTACCGCTGCATCCGCCCGAACGACATGATTCCCATCCGCGAGGCGGTGCACGGCGA
>JBJMSU010000141.1:0-7850 GCA_045801465.1 Xanthobacteraceae bacterium
ACTTCATTGCCGGCGCGGTGCCACTCGGATTCCAGTTCCTGCCGAATGTCGCTGCCATGCTGAGTTCCGGCGACGCGCGGCCGCTCGCCGTCACCAGCAACAAGCGCATGACGGCTTTGCCGCAGGTGCCGACCGCGGCAGAAGCCGGCGTTGCAAATTATGAGACATTCGGCTGGCTCGCGCTGCTCGCGCCGGCCGGCACGCCGAAGCCGATCGTCGACAAGCTCAACGCCGAGATCCACAAGGTCCTTGCCCGCGACGACCTCAAAGAAGCTTGGGCGAAACAGGGCGCCGTGCCGATGCAGATGGCGCCGGAAGAGTTCGACAAATACCTGCGCACCGACATCGAAAAATGGGCGCACGTGGTGAAGGTTTCGGGCGCGACCGTGCAGTGACGGCAGAGTCGCGAATGGCGAATGGCGAATAGCGGCTCCTGCTCGCGGTATTCGCCATTCACTGCGGTCTTGCCGCCTGGCCAGCCATTTTTCCTCAAATACAGCTAAAGCTGCGCTTCCAGCCCAAAAATCCCAGATAAAGCTCGGGGTTTATCACAGCGATTTAAGCGTTCCGAAATCATCCGGTCGCTACGGTTTCCGCAAAGGAAGGGGTCCGCCGTGGTTCGACTTTTGCTCTCCGCCTTCATGCTCGCGTCATGGCTTGCCTGTCCCGGGTTCGCCGCCGAGTTCGGGACCCGCGAGGAAGCGATCGCCATGGTGAAGCGTGTGCAGCAGAAATTCGCCGCGGCAGGAGCGCAAGCCACCTTCAACGCCATCACCAACACGGACGAGTTCCGCGACCGCGATCTCTATCCTTTCGTGTACAGCCTCGACGGATGGAGCGTGGCGCACGGCGCCAATGCCAAGATGGTCGGCAAATTGTGGATATCCACCAAGGACCAGGACGGCAATTATCTCATCCGGCAGATGGTCGGCATCACCACCACCGGCCCCGGGGCCGGATGGGTGGACTACAAATGGCCGCACCCTCTCACCCACAAGATCCAGGACAAGTCGGCCTACATCGAAAAGCTCGGGGACGAGCATTTCGTGGGCGTCGGGATTTACAAATAGGCCCGGCGGGCACGACGAAAGGCGCTGCCAATGTTGCGCGTCCTCGGCAATCTCTCCATCAGCGTGAAGGCGTTCTTCGCGTCCGCCTTGCTGCTGATATCCATTGCCGGCCTCGGCGGCGATGCCTTCATTTTCCTCGACCGGCTGAGCGCCGACTTGAATTCGCTCTCCGACGTGAGCCTGCCGAAGCAGAAGGCGCTCATGGAAGTAACGCGGCGTGCCACCGACATGCATGTCAACGTCTTCCGCTACGTCGCGTGGTCGAGCAACGGCGTCAATCGGGCGACGATGGACATGCTGGCGCGCGACATCGCCGGGCACGCCAGCGCTGTCGAGCGAGGCTTGGCCGCGTTTGCGGCGCGCGATGACGTCTCGGAGGCCGAACGCTCGGCGGTCCGTGATGCCGCCGCCAAATGGGCCCGCTTCGTCGCCGCGGCCTTCGACACGCTCGAGATCGGCAGCACCGATACGGCCCTGGGCAGCCTGATGCTGGGCGGCACGGACGACGACTACGGCAAGGTCGCCGCCGACCTGCAGAGGATTTCCTCGCTGGTGATGGCGCAGACGAGATCGGCGGCGGACGAGCTCGCGGCCCGGGCGCGAACCAACAAGGACCTGATTGCGCTTGGCGGCGTCAGCGCGGTGCTGCTCGGTCTTGGCGTCACCTTTCTGGTCGCCCGTTCGCTGGTGCGGCCGATCCAGTCGGTCACCAAGGCGATGCGGGCGATTTCATTGGGCGAGTCGGACGTCGATCTCGGTTCCAGCGAGCGCGCCGACGAAATCGGCCAAATGGTCAATGCCATCGCGGTGTTCAGGGACAAGGTCGAACAGGACAATCGGCTGCTGGCAGCGCGCGAGAGGGAGCTGATGACCCAGAATATGCGGTTCAATGCGGCCTTGAACAACATGTCGCAAGGCCTGGCGATGTTCGATCGCAACCGCGAGCTCATCGTCTGCAATGCTCAATATGCGCAACTGTACGGCATCCCGGCACACCTGATGCAGTCGGGCGCCAGCCACGCGCAAATCCTCGAGCACCTTGCGACGATCGGAACTTATAACGGGCCGGATCCCGGCAATTATGTGCGCATCCGGATGGAGGCAGCCGCAAACGGCCAAGACGACGACTATTCGATCGAACTGCACGACGGGCGCGTCGTGGCCGTGGCGCATCGCACGATGCCCGACGGCGGCTGGGTGTCGACCCATGAAGACGTCACCGAGCGGCGGCGGGCGGAGAGCCGCATCGCCCACATGGCCGGGCATGACGCACTCACCGATCTGCCCAATCGCATGCTGTTCCGCGACGAGATGGAACGGGCGCTCGCGCGCACCCGCCGAGGCGAAGGGTTGGCGGTGCTCTTTGTCGACCTCGATCATTTCAAGGAGGTCAACGATACGCTCGGTCATCCGGCCGGCGACGACCTCCTGCGCGCGGTTGCCGGTCGCCTGAAGAATTGCGTCCGCGACATCGACATGATCGCGCGCCTGGGCGGTGATGAATTCGCCGTCATCCGTCCCGGCGTTGCACGACCCGAGGAGGTGATCGCGGTCGCCGAGCGCATCGTGAACGTCCTTGGCGAGCCCTACAGCGTCGACGGGCACGAGGTGATCGTCGGCGCCAGCGTCGGCATCGCCAGGGCGCCCGGCGACGGCACGTCGGCGGACCAGCTGCTCAAGAATGCCGACATGGCGCTCTATCGGGCGAAGGCGGATGGCCGCCGCACCTACCGCTTCTTCGAGCCGGAAATGGACGCGCGCCTGCAGGCGCGACGGAGGCTGGAGGTCGATCTGCGCGCGGCGCTGCTGCAGGGCGAGTTCGAGCTGTATTACCAACCGGTCGTCAACGTCGCGCGGCGGCAGGTGAGCGGGTTCGAAGCGCTCATCCGTTGGAACCATCCGCAGCGTGGCGTGGTCTTGCCTGCGGAATTCATCCCGCTGGCCGAAGAGATCGGATTGATCCAGGCCATCGGCGAATGGGTGTTGCGGCAGGCCTGCGCCGAGGCGGCAAGCTGGCCGGACGATATTCGCATCGCCATCAATCTCTCCGCCGCCCAGTTCAAGACGCGAAATCTGGTGCAGACGGTCGTCCATGCGCTGGCGGCTTCCGGCCTGCCGGCCGGCAGGCTCGAGCTCGAAGTGACCGAATCGATCTTGCTGCACGACAGCGAAACCATTCTCTCGACCTTGCATCAATTGCACGAGCTCGGCGTGCGAATCTCGATGGACGATTTCGGCACCGGCTATTCGAGCCTCAGCTATTTGCGCAGCTTTCCGTTCGATACGATCAAGATCGACCGCACGTTCGTGGAGGAATTGCCGGAGAGGTCCGACTGTGCCGCGATCGTGCGCGCCGTCGCCGGCCTGGGCGACAGCCTCGGCATGTTGACGACGGCGGAGGGGGTCGAAACGGAGGACCAGCTGGCGCGTCTGCAGGCGGAGGGGTGCGAGGAGGTCCAGGGCTACCTGTTCAGCCGCCCCGTCCCGGCCAAGGCCTTGCCGGGCTTGATTCCGAGTCTCAACGCGCAATTGGCCGCATGAGAATGTGCGGCCGGATCGTCAGCTGTCGAGGCGCCAGATGCGCAGCATGTGCTGCGCGTCCGATTCTTTCAGCCCCTCGAACGTCCGGTTCAGTTCGAGAACGTGCTCCGGCGACGGCGTGCTGCCACGGCGGTTCAACATGACCACAGCACGCGCCCCGCGCCACGTGAGCCCGGCCGCCCGGCAGATGATCAGCAGCGTCTCGTGCTGCTCGGTTTCGATCAACTGGTCGATCTTCTCCGTCGGCACCGCGGACAGCAACGACAGGGCCGCGATCGTCTCGTCGACTTCCCCCTTCGACGCGTAGGTCAGCAGATTGTTTTCGCCGAATTCAGCCTTGGAGCTCTCGACCAGAACCCGACGTATTGCCGAGACATAAGTACGGCGCGCCGGCGTTCGGTCGGCAATTTCTCCAGAGACCTTTTCGAGGATGCGGTCGGCCTCTGCGCGTGCTTCCGGAGCGAGCACGGCGAGCAGCCGTTCGCGCACTACACCGGTGGCGGCCACGAGCAGCTTGCAGAATACGTGCGGCGGCACGTCTGCACGCTGGACAACTTTCTCGGCCAGGATTTCGTCGCCAGCGGCGCGATCTGCGAGCCTGCCCATGCCGGATTCGGAGAAGCTCGCGCCGCCGTTGGCGGCAAGCGTGCGCACGACCTCATCATCGCCGCGGCGCACCAGGACGTCCGTCACCGCCTCCTCGACCCGGGTACGGCGGGAAATTGCCTTGAGATGCGCCTGGCTCTTCGTTTCTGCGATGTGAACGAGATCGGCCAGGGCAAGCCGCCCCGAGCGAGCCAGGACCGGTCCCGCCACGGCGATCTCGTCGTGGTGAGCAAGATTCCGCATCATGCCGGCCGGCGCGTTTCTGATCGGAGCGAGGCGCTCGCCGATCTCCGCAAGAACTGCCGTCTCGATCTCCTCGATCAAGCGTTCCAGGACGCGCTCGAAAATGGCGAGATGCTCTTCGCTGAAGGATTCAGCCCCGGAGATGAACAGATCCGTGACACGCCGCAGGTTATCGACGCGCTTTTTACGCGGGGCGCCGGCGATCGCTGTCTCCAGCTCGATCACTGACTGGTCATGTACGTTCATGCTCTGACCTGCAAATCACCTGCGCCTTCGCACGAGGCGGCCGGCTTACGACGGGCGGCCGGAGCGGGGGTCGAGCCGCCACCTTGAAATGCTGATGCGCCGTGTTGCAGATGCGGGGGCTGCGCTGGCGATAAGCCGAGGACGACGCAGGACATTCCTGAAGGGCACGACCTTTTTTCTGACCGTCAGAGGCTATGTGACAGGTCCTAACATCTCCTTAGCGCCGTGCGGATAACACCCCGTTAACCGCGAGAAGATGAGGGCGGAAAGACGTATACCGGTTGCCTGAATTCATGCTGAAGTGCACGGCCAGGTGCGGGTCACCACCCGGTGGATGGTTTCCGCGTTGGGGAGGAGAGGGGCGTGGATGTCGAGCGAAAGTCAGCCGGCTTCGATGCGATCGTCGGCCCCACGCCGCCGCTCGATCGGGTCGCGCATGGGATCACGTTCGGCGAAGGTCCGGTGTGGGACCGGCGCCGCAAGCGCTTCCTGTTCACCGACATCATCGGCGACACCATCTGGCAATGGGTGCCAGGCGTCGGACCGGAAGCTCTGATCCATCCATCGAGCCATGCCAACGGCATGACGTTCGACCTGGAGGGCCGGCTGGTGATCGCAGGCTGGTCGGCCCGCACGATCTGGCGCATTGAGCACGACCAGTCGTTCACCACCATCGCGTCGCGCTTCCAGGGAAAGAAGTTCAACAGCCCGAACGATATCGTGGTGCGCTCCGACGGTGCCATCTACTGGACGGATTCGCCCGGTGGGCTGGTGATCCCCGGCATGGTGGGCGAGGACTTGCAGCGCCACCTCGACATTCAAGGCGTGTTCTGTCTCACGTCGTCCGGCGAGGTCAATCTGGCCATCGCCGACTGCGTCTATCCCAACGGGCTCGCGTTCTCCAAGGACGAGTCGCTGCTCTATGTGAACGATACGCGGCTCGGCATCATCCGCGCCTTCGATGTCGGCAAGGACGGAAGCCTGGGCCCGGGACGCCTGTTCCATAAGCTCACCGGTAACGAGCCTGGTGTCGCCGACGGGATGAAGGTCGATGTCGAAGACAATGTCTACTGCACCGGCCCCGGCGGCATCCATATCATGGACAAGAGCGGCGAACTCCTCGGCCGCCTATTGCTCCCCGGCCATTGCACCAACCTGGCGTGGGGCGACGACGACTGGCGTTCGCTTTACGTGACCACCTATCACTCGGTCATGCGCACGCGCCTGAACGTCCCGGGCGTTCCGGTGTGGTAGGAGCCGTGCAGCATGAGTTGGCAATTCGAGCTCGTTGCCGGCCCTTACCAAGGCCCGACCGGCGGCGTCGTATGGGACGGCGCCGCCGTGCTGTTCACCGCGATCGACGAAGGCCGGCTGCTGCGCTTCGACCCGCAGCGGCGCGCCGTTCACGAGGTGCGGCGGCATCTCAATCGGGTGAACGGTCTCGCTCTCGGCCCGGGTGGAGAACTCTACGGCGCCCAGGAGGGCGGGCGGCGGCTGGTGGAATTCACCCCCGACGGGCGGCTCGTGGCTGTCGATGCGCTGCTCGACGGCAAGTATCACAATCAGCCGAGCGACCTCATCGTCGACCGGCAGCACCGCATCTGGTTTACCGACCCGCATCATCCGGTGATCCCGTTCGGTCCGCAAATCTTCCCTCTGCTCGAGCATCAGTCGGTCTTGCGGCTCGAGCGGAACGAGCGGCGGGCCTGGACGGCCGCGCGGATCACCTACGACACGGCGTGCCCGCGCGCGGTGCTGCTGTCGCGCGATGAAAAAATGCTTTACGTGGCCGAGGGCGAGCCGCGGCAGGGATTCGTGCGCGAGCTGCGCGGCTATCCGGTGCGCGAGGACGGCAGCGTCGGTCCCTATTCGGTGCTCCACACATTTGGGGCGGATGCAAAGGGCGCGCACCGCGGCGTCGAAGGCATGTGCCTGGACGCGCAAGGCAATATCGTCGCCTGTGCCGGATGGCGGCAGAGCGGACCGGGACCGCTGATCTACGTCTTTGCTCCGAACGGTGCCGTGCTCGAGACTCACGCGATTCCGGGCGACCAGCCCAATCGCTGTTGCTTCGGCGGCCACGATCTCGATCTGCTCTACATCACGAGCGCGGACGGCCACCTGTATGAGGCGAGGACCGGACGGCGCGGCTATGCGAGGGTTTGATACGACCTGATTCGAATAAGGCGCCGGCAACAACATCCAGCGGGAAGGGAAGCCATATCGATGCATATGCGTTGGGCTGCAGCAGCTCTGTGCGTGCTCGTGGTTGCGCCGACGGCACGGGCGCAGGATTATCCAAACCGATTCATTCGCGTGATCGTCGGGCCGGGGCCGGACATTCCGGCCCGATTGTTCGGGCCGAAGATCACCGAAGCGCTCGGCCAGCCGGTCGTGATCGAGCCGCGGCCGGGGGCCGGCGGCGTCATTGCCGCCCAGACGGTCGCGACGGCTGCCCCCGACGGCTACAGCCTGCTGCTGGCGACCGCGTCCTATACGATCAACACGGCGCTGCATACGTTGCCCTACGACATGCGCAAGGATTTCGCACCGGTGGGGCTCGCGACGACGTCACCGTTCGTGCTGGTGGTGCATCCGTCAGTCCCGGCCAACACGCTGCAGGAGCTGATCGCGTTGGCGCGCGCGCGGCCAGGCGGTCTCAACTACGCGTCTTCCGGGGTTGGCACGCCGCCGCACCTTGCCGGCGAGCTGTTCAAGACCATGGCGGGAATCGACGTCGTCCATGTTCCGTTCCGCGAAGCCAATTCCGCCCTCAATGCGGTGGTGAGCGGCGCCGTGCAGATGATGTTCTCGATCGCCTCGGTCACGCAGCCGCAGATCGCCGCCGGAACGGTGCGCGGGCTCGGCGTGACCACGCTCAAAACCTCGCCGCTCGTGCCCGATATGCCGGCGATTGCGCAATCCGGATTGCCGGGTTTCGAGGTCATCGGCTGGAACGGCTTCGTCGCCCCGGCCGGCACACCGGCGCCGATCGTGGCCAAGCTCAACGGCGCGCTTGCGCGCGGGCTCGACGACGCCGATCTGGGCAGGCGCCTGCAGGCGGCGGGCTACGAGCCGGCTGCGCACAACACGCCGGACGCGTTCGCCGCCTTCATCAAAGCCGATACGGAAAAATGGATCGGC
>JBJMSU010000212.1:0-16787 GCA_045801465.1 Xanthobacteraceae bacterium
TGCGCTGCATGATCCGCTCATGCTCGGCCTGGAGCTCGACGAGCGGCGGAACCGACGCAATTGCCGCAATGACCGCGCGTGGCCGGCGGCCGCCGAACGAGGACACGCCGTCGAAGCGCAACGCGAAGCCACGCCGTTTGAGCTGGCCCAGCATGAAGGCGACTTCGCGTGCCGCCGCGTCGTCGATGTCGCCGATGAAGCGCAGGGTGACGTGGTAGTTCTCGGGATCGATCCAACGCGCTCCGGGCAAGCCCCCCCGCAGCATCGCCAGCGCCTCGGCAACCTCACGCGGGATCTCGAGTCCGGTGAACAGGCGCGGCATCGATGTCTCTGTGAGGGTCGGCTCGTGCCGCCGATTTGAAGTTCCTGCAGGGGTTGCGGCGTCGTGTGAGGGGGTGCTGCGATGTATCACAAACTTCGGAAGCGGGGCACCAGCCACTGCGGGCACTGCCGAAGTAGCACGCGCAGATTCGCCTCGGCAACCGCCGCCGACGGGCTTCGCTTACGGCGCTCGCTTCGCCTTCACCCGTGCCACCAGCTCCTCGGCCTTTGGCAGGATGCGGCGGACGATGGCCTCAACGCCCCCGGCGGTCGGGTGAAGGCCGTCGGGCTGGTTGAGGGCACGGTCGGCGGCGACCCCGTCGAGGAAGAACGGGTCGAACACGACGTCGTGCGCCGCCGCGAGCGTCGGGAAGACTGCATCGAAGGCACGGACGTAATCGGCCCCCATGTTTGGCGGCGCGCGCATCCCGGTGAGCAGCACCGCGATGTGCCGCTCTCCGAGGCGGCGCAGGATCGCGTCGAGGGCAGATCGTGTGACCGCAGGATCGACCCCGCGCAGGGCGTCGTTGGCGCCGAGCTCCACGATGACCGCGTGAGTGCCCTCCGGCACTGACCAGTCGAGCCGTGCCAGCCCGCCGGACACGGTATCGCCGGACACCCCCGCATTGGTGACCTCGACGGCGAGGCCGCGCGCCCTGAGGGCAGCTTCGAGCCGGGCCGGAAACGTCGCCTCCGGCGGCAGCCCGAACCCGGCGGTGAGCGAGTCGCCAAGCGCGACGATCCTGACCGGCGCATCGGCCGCCAGCACCGGCTGCATGCGCGACGCGAATGCCGCGCACCCGATCGTGACCGCCACGAGTGGTGCAATGGTCTGGACCAGGAGCATGGCTTTCCTTAATCAGCGGAGCGGGCGCGACGAAAGAAGGTGCATGAACGACATTTCACGGGGCCCCGACCGCGCGCCGGCCATTGCGCTTGCCGGCGTCAATCTTTCGCTCGGGCGCGGCGCGGCGCGCGTACATATCCTCAAAGACATCGATCTGCATATAGGCCGGGGCGCGGCGGTGGGTCTCACCGGACCGTCCGGCTCCGGCAAGTCGACCTTGCTCATGGTGATGGCGGGGCTCGAGCGGCCGGATACCGGCAGGGTCACCATCGCCGGCCACGATCTCGGGTCCTTGAGCGAGGATGCGCTCGCGCGCTTTCGCGGCCGCCATGTGGGCATCGTTTTCCAATCCTTCCACCTGATCCCGACCATGACGGCGCTCGAGAACGTCGCCGTGCCGCTCGAGTTCGCCGGCATCGGCACCGCCTTCGAGCGCGCCGCACGAGAGCTCGAGCTCGTCGGCCTGTCGGATCGGCTCCACCACTACCCGGCGGAGCTCTCGGGCGGCGAGCAGCAGCGGGTCGCGCTTGCTCGCGCGCTTGCGCCCAATCCCGAGATCCTGATCGCCGACGAGCCGACTGGCAATCTCGACGAGGCCACCGGCAAGCAGATCATCGACCTCATGTTCGCCGGCCACGCCCGCCGCGACACCACGCTCGTGCTCGTTACCCATGATGCCGAGCTCGCCGCCCGCTGCGACCGCGTCGTGCGGCTGCGCTCGGGCCGGATCGAGACCGCCCGCGAGGTGAGCGCATGAGGCCGGCGTTGGTGCTCCGCCTCGCGCTGCGCGAACTGCGCGCCGGCATCGCCGGGTTCCGCGTCTTTCTCGCCTGCATCGCGCTCGGCGTGATGGCGATCGCCGGCGTGAGCTCGCTGGCGCAGAGTCTCACCGATGGGCTCGCGCGCGATGGCAGCGTCATTCTCGGCGCCGACGTGTCGTTCTCGCTCATTCATCGTGAAGCAAGCCCGGAGGAACGGTCGTTCCTGGCGCGCAACGGGCGGCTTTCGGTGGCGGCGACGATGCGCGCCATGGCGCGCGCCGCCGACGCGCGCGCAAGCCTGGTCGAGATCAAGGCGGTCGACGACGCCTATCCGCTTTACGGCCAGGTGCTGCTCGAGCCTGCGGCGAATCTCGCAGCGGCGCTGGCGCGGCACGACGGCATCTACGGTGCGGTGGCCGACGAGGCACTGTTCGCGCGCCTCGACCTTGCACCCGGCGCACGGCTCAAGATTGGCGACGCCGAGGTGGAAATCCGCGCTCCGCTCAAGAACGAGCCGGACAAGCTGGCGGGCGGGATCGGATTTGGTCCTCGGCTCCTGATGAGCGAGGCGGCGCTGCGCGCGACCGGCTTGTTGCAACCGGGAAGCCTGGTGCGCTGGCATTACCGGCTGCGACTTGGCGGCAGCGACGGCAGCGGCCGTGCGGCCGATGCCGTCGTGCAGGCCGCCCGGACCGCCTTCCCGGGCGCCGGCTGGGATATCCGCACCCGCTCCAATGCCTCGCCGCAGCTCGAGCGCAATATCGAGCGGTTCGCTCAGTTTCTTACGATCGTCGGGCTGACCGCCCTCATGGTCGGCGGCATCGGCGTTGCGAACGCCGTGAAGGGCCACCTCGACCGCAAGCGCGATGTCATCGCCACGATGAAGTCGCTCGGCGCCACGGGCGGGAGCGTGTTCGCGATCTATCTCACGCAAGTGCTGGTGCTTGCCTTCACCGGCAGCCTGATCGGCTTGAGCATCGGGGCCGGCGTGCCTTTCCTGATCGCCTGGGGTTTCGGGAGCATCATTCCGGTGCCGATCGCGCCCGCACTGCAGCCGGATGAGCTGGCGCTCGCGTTGCTGTACGGCCTCGTCACCGCGCTGGCATTTGCCCTATGGCCGCTCGGACGCGTCCACGACGTGCCGCCCGCCGCATTGTTCCGCGACGAAGTAGCGCCAGGACGCCGCCTGCCACGCAAGCGCTACATGGCGGCAACCGCCGCCGCCATCGCGCTGCTCGCCGCACTGGCGGTGCTGCTCGCCTATGACCGGCGCATCGCCATGATCTTCGTCGGCTCCGCCGTGGCCGTGTTCGTCGGCTTGCGGGTCGTTGCCGCCGTGGTGATGCTCGCCGCGCGACGCGTACCGCGGCCGCGATCGACCACCCTGCGGCTTGCCGTCGCCAATATCCATCGGCCTGGCGCACTCACGCCCACGGTCGTGCTCTCGCTCGGACTCGGGCTCGCGGTGCTCGTCACCGTGACCTTGATCGAAGGCAATCTGCGCCACCAGCTCAGCGCCGCGCTGCCGCAGCGCGCGCCTTCGTTCTTTTTCGTCGACATCCAGGCTGGCGACGGAGACCGTTTCGACGCCTTCGTGCGCGAACGCGCCCCCACCGCAATGCTCGACCGGGTGCCGATGCTGCGCGGCCGCATTGTCGCCGCCAATGGGGTCAAGGCCGAAGACCTCAAGCCCAATGTCAACGCCGCCTGGGTGCTGCAGAGCGACCGCGGCATCACCTATTCCGGCGTGGTCCCCCAGGGCTCGCGCGTGATTGAAGGCCAATGGTGGCCGCCCGACGATCAAGGCCCGCCGCTGGTTTCGATGGAGAAACGAATCGCCGATGGGCTTGGCCTCGGTCTCGGCGACGAGATTATCGTGAACGTCCTCGGTCGCAACATCGCGGCGCGCATCGCGAACCTGCGTGTGCTCGACTGGCAAAGCCTCGGCATCAATTTCGTTCTGGTCTACTCCCCGGGCACGTTCAGGGGCGCGCCGCATACCGACCTCGCGACCCTCACCTATCCGCATGGCAGCACTGCTGCAGAGGAGACGACGCTGCTCAAAGCGGTCGCTGAGGCCTTTCCGGCGGTCACGACGGTACGCGTAAAGGATGCGCTCGAGGCGCTCTCCAGTATCGTCTCGAAACTCGTGCTCGCGATCCGTGGCGCCAGCCTGATCACCATTATGGCCGCTATCCTGGTTCTCGGCGGCGCCCTGGCAGCCGGCCATCGCCACCGCGTTTACGATGCCGTGGTGCTCAAGACGGTGGGAGCCACGCGCGGTCGGCTATTGGCGGCTTACGCGGTCGAATACGTGCTGCTTGGGCTGGCGACCGGGCTGTTCGGGGTGGCTGCCGGGTCGATCGCGGCCGCCATGATCGTCAGCCGGGTCATGAACTTCCCGTTCGTGTGGCTGCCCGGGCCGGCCTTGCTGGCCGCCCTGGCCGCGCTCGGGCTGACGCTGGTCTTCGGGCTGGTCGGCACCTTTACGGCACTGGGACAAAAGCCCGCAGCGGTGCTCAGGAATCTCTAGTTTGACGATTGCTTCCGGCTATTTGCGACATTCCGCCGCGCAAACCGAGGCAATCGGACCCCGGCCATAGCAGTTTCCTAACGTTGACATAGGCCTGCGACACCGCCGGCCTTGTTGCCGCCGCGCCTTTTGATCATATTCGCGGGCGAGCCGATGCGGGGGCGACAACCGCGTGCGGCGTAAGGGAACAGACGAGGTTTCGATCATGTCAGACTTTGATCGCAACGTCGCAGCTGCGGATTACGGCCGGCCCCTGACGCGGGCCGAAGCTGCCGTCGTCGACGCAGGCCTGCGCGCCTACATGCTGCGCATCTACAATTACATGGTGCTCGGCCTTGCCATTACCGGCTTCGCCGCGCTTGGCGCCTATATGCTGTCGGTGACGGGCGATCCGGCGAGCGCCGTGCGCGGCGCCACCGGCGGCGCCGCGGCGCTGCGCAACGGCGTCTATCTGACGCCGATTGGGTATGCGCTGTTCGTGAGCCCGCTGAAATGGGCCATCATCCTGGCGCCGCTCGCGCTCGTGTTCTTCCTGAGCTTCCGCATCGAGAAGATGCGGCCCGCCACGGCCCAGATCACGTTCTGGATCTATGCCGCGATAGTCGGCATCTCGCTTGGCGTCATATTTCTCGTCTACACCCACACCTCCGTCGTGCGGGTATTCTTCATCACCGCGGCGTCCTTCGGCGCGTTGAGCCTGTGGGGATATACGACGCAGCGCGACCTGAGCGGGATGGGCTCGTTTCTGATCATGGGCCTGTTCGGCATCATCATCGCCTCGCTCGTTAACATCTTCCTGGCGAGCACGGCACTGCAATGGGTCATTTCGGTGCTCGGTGTGCTGATCTTCGCCGGTCTCACCGCCTGGGATACGCAACGGCTCAAGAGCGAGTACATCTACGGGTCGATGGAAGGCGATGTGCTGGAGCGCTCTGCCATCATGGGCGCGCTCGCGCTCTATCTCGACTTCCTCAACCTGTTCACTTTCCTGCTGCAGCTCATGGGCTCGCGGGAAGAGTAGGTTCACCTCCACACTGAGCGGTCGCCGACCTCGGTCTTGCCGACGTCGGCGGCTTTCCTTTGCGAACGGCGCGCCCGCGAGGATCGGGTGCTATCGTGCATCCACAATTGCCGGTCCGATGCGTCCGGCAGCCGCATCCCGTTAACCATCCTTGCCATCTGGCGCCCGGCACGCTTCCGCATTAGATTCCCGCGGCGGGCGATTTGCGGCTTTCGCCGCGACGCCACGGCGCCCGGAGCTCTCGCCGGGACACAGGAGGTTTCCATGTCCGACTTCGACCGCAATTATGCGGCCAGCACGCGCGGATACGCCCCCGACCGCGCGGTGATCGATGCGGGCCTGCGCGCCCACATGATTCGCGTCTACAACTACATGGCCATTGGCGTGGCGCTGACCGGCCTCGTCGCTTGGTTCACCTTCCAGGCTGCCGCGACGACCACGGCGGCGGGCGGCCTCGTGCTGACGCCGCTCGGCCAGACCCTGTTCAACAGCCCGCTGATCTGGGTGCTGATGCTGGCTCCGCTGGCGCTCGTCTTCGTGCTCAGCCTCGGCATCAACCGCTTGTCGGCGCCGGCCGCGCAGGCGCTGTTCTTCGTCTACGCCGCCCTGCTCGGCCTCTCGCTCTCGACCATCTTCGTGGCGTTCACCGAGACCTCGATCACGCGCGTGTTCTTCATCTCGGCGGCAGCGTTCGGCGGCTTGAGCCTGTGGGGCTACACCACCCAGCGCGATCTCACCGGCATGGGCTCGTTCCTGATCATGGGCCTGATCGGCATCATCATCGCGAGCCTGGTCAACATCTTCCTCAAATCGAGCGGGCTCGACTGGATCATCTCGGTGATCGGCGTCATCGTGTTCGCCGGGCTCACCGCCTGGGACACGCAGAAGATCAAGGAGATGTACAGCCCGATGGATGACGGCACCATCGCCGGCCGCAAGGCCGTCATGGGTGCGCTGTCGCTCTATCTCGACTTCATCAACTTGTTCCTGATGCTGCTGCGCCTGTTCGGCGACCGTCGCTGAGCAACAGCAGAGTGCCCGCGGTTGTGCGCCCGGCTCCGCGCCGGGCGCTTTTTTGTGACCTTCGCGTCAGGCCATGGCTACCGTAACGGTCCGTCCCGCCACGGCGCATGACATCGCTGCGATCACCCGCATTTATCGCCACGCGGTCCTGCACGGCACTGCATCATTCGAGATCGAGCCACCGGAGGAAGCCGAGATGGGCGCTCGCCAGCAGCTCTTGCTGGACGGCGGCTATGCTTACCTGGTGGCGGAAACGGACCGCGTCGTGGGCTACGGCTACGCCGGGCCTTATCGTTTGCGCCCGGCCTATCGCTGGAGCGTGGAGGATTCGATCTATATCGCGCCGGATGCGCATCGCCGCGGCATCGGCCGCGCGTTGCTCACGCAGCTGATCGACGAATCCGAGCGCCGCGGCTTTCGCCAGATGATCGCCGTGATCGGCGATACGCAGAATGTCGCGTCGATCGAATTGCATCGGGCGCTCGGCTTCCGCCACGTCGGCACGTTCGCGGCGGTCGGCTTCAAGCACGGCCGCTGGCTCGACAGCGTGCTCATGCAGCGCTCGCTCGGCGTCGGCGACGCCGCGGTGCCGTAACCGTTATCGCGAATGCGCCGAGCCGCGATGAGAAAGCTCAATTCACCACGACGCTCAGCGACCGGTCGAGCACGCGCAGCACGCGCTCGAGCTCATGGCCGCGCCTGATGATAAGGCCCGTCACCGACACGATACTGTAGGCGCCCTGACGGCGGGCGAGCTTGGGATTCTTCTCGATGCGATAGATCGGCATTTCCGAGGATCGGCGGAACACCGAGAACACCGCGCGATCCTTGAGGAAATCGATGGCATAGTCGCGCCATTCGCCGGCGGCGACCTTGCGGCCATAGAGGTTAAGGATGCGGTCGAGCTCACGCCGGCTGAAGGTCACCTGGTTGCGGGGGGCGAGAGATGCCTGAGTCTCGCCCCCACGCAACTCGCTGGGTTCGATTTCGCTTGGCCCGAAGGTCATGCGCGCCTCCTGTTCGTGGATCCTTCAGCCCATGATTGCTTCACCGACGGCGCACCGCAAGGGTCTCGCTGGTTCTCGCCTGGCCAAAAGTATTCGCCGTAACAATTCCGAACAGAACCAAGAATTCGCGGCAGAATTTGCTGAACATGCGAGGCACTGTCACGAATTCGTTAGGCGATTCACAACAATGCCCTAATTCGGCCCAGCGCGCGCCAAGGTACCCTGCGATACAGCCCGCTGTTGCCTCAGGGTACGGTCCGGACGGGCACCGGAATCCTCAGCCCCCCAGCCCCCCGGGGCTCGGCCGGACCGGCCCACTTGTTCCGCGTACGGTTCAATCCCCCAACGCTCTTCGGGCCGGTTCATACCGGCCCATTTTTATTGCCGCATCGGTGGCGGCACGTACCTGGATGGTTCTGGATCTTGCGTATGTGGCGATAGCCACGCGCAAGACGGCAGCGTGCGCAACGTGTCAGGCGATCAGCGGAGCGTCGCGGTCGCGGCGCCGAGTATACGGCCCGGCGTGCCGCCGTCTTCGCCGGCTTGCACGAGCACGGCGACGGAACTTGCGTTCTCGGGCTCGAGATCGGATACGGGCACGCTCACGCTGCGCGCCACGCCGTTCCACTGGCCGAGCTTCATCCAGCGGCGCACGACATTGTGATAGGTGATGGTGCGCCCGCGGTTCTCGCCGCGGCCGATGGCGATGGGAACGGCGGCCGTGAGCGCGCACAGCCAAATGTCGCCCTTGCCGCGGACGTCGGCGCTCGCCGGCACTTTCACGTCGATGCGTCCGCCCTCGACCGAAACCGCCACCGGCAGCGACAACGTTCCCGCCTGGTGACGAGTTTGCCCGATGGCGCGCTCGATCGCCGCCTTGTCGCTGCCCTGCACGTGCACGGCGCCGTTGACGACGACCTGCGGCGTGTAGACGGCGCGATCGCCGCGTGCGGACGCATAGGCGCGCTGGCGCGCGGTATGGCCGGGCTTGGCCAACGTGTCCTTCCAGCCGAGATAGTCCCAATAGTCGATCGGCAGGCTCATGGCGACGAGCGAGGGATCAGCCGCGAGTTTTCCGAGCAGCTCGTCGGCTGGCGGGCAGGAGGAGCAGCCCTGGCTAGTGAAGAGCTCGATCACCGCGCGCGTCTCGCCGGCATAGGTCGGTGCGGTCGAGGCGACCACCGCACAGAGCAGCAACGCGACGCGACAACATCCCATGCTTCACCTATTCGACCTGATGGCGCCCAGTGCCGCCGATTTGAAGTTCCTATAACACCTGCCGCGAGCTCGTTTAGGAACTTCAAATCGAAAAGCGGCACTAGAACATATACTTGCTAGTGCCCCTTTTGCTTCCGAAGTTCGTGTTGGAGCGTGCTGCCATACATCACGAACTTCGGAAGCGGGGCACTAGGCCTTGGCGCAGTCAGCGAGACGATAGTGAGGCGTGCGTTCACCCGCCACTCAAATCGGGGTGAAGACGGGAACCGGGATGTTCCCGGGCCGGAGCCCGGTCCCTGGAGGTCAGGCCGCCAGCTGGCGCAGCACGTAGTGCAGGATACCGCCGTTCTTGAAATAATCGAGCTCGTCGAGCGTATCGATGCGGCAGATCAGCGGCACGCGCTTGAGGCCGCCGTCCGGGGCAACGATCTCGGCGATGAGCCGCTGACGCGGCTTGAGGTCGCCGTGCAAGCCGCGGATCGTAACCTGCTCGTCGCCCTTGATGCCGATCGACTGCCAGGACGTGTTTTCCTCGAACACCAGTGGGATCACGCCCATGCCGATCAGATTGGAGCGGTGGATGCGCTCGAACGACTGGCAGATCACGGCCCTGATCCCCAGCAGGTTCGTGCCCTTGGCGGCCCAGTCGCGCGAGGACCCGGTGCCGTATTCCTTGCCGGCGAACACGACGAGCGGAACGCGTTCCTGCTTGTAGCGCATCGCCGCGTCGTAGATCGGCATCACCTGCCTGGAGGGATAGTGAATGGTCACGCCGCCTTCGACCCCGGGCACCATCTGGTTCTTGATGCGGATGTTGGCGAAAGTGCCGCGCATCATCACCTCGTGATTGCCGCGACGCGTGCCGTACTGGTTGAAGTCGACCGGTTTGACCTTGTGAGCAACGAGATATTTTCCTGCCGGCGAGTTCGCCTTGATGGAGCCGGCAGGCGAGATGTGGTCGGTGGTGATAGAGTCGAGGAACACCCCGAGGATGCGGGCATCGACGATGTCCGCCATCGCGGTCGGCGCGCGGCTCATCCCGGTGAAGTAGGGCGGATTCTGAACGTAGGTGGACTTGGAATCCCACGCATAAGTCACGCCGCCCTGGACGGTGATCTTGCGCCAATTGGCCTCGCCTTTGAACACGTCGGCGTATTTGCGCGCGAAGATCGACTTGGTGATGGTCTTACGGATCATGGCGGTGATGTCGCGGTTCGACGGCCAGATGTCGCGCAGGAACACCTTCTTGCCCTTGGCATCGACCCCGAGCGGCTCCTTGGTGAGATCCACGTTCATCGAGCCGGCGAGCGCATAGGCGACGACGAGCGGCGGCGAGGCGAGGTAGTTCGCGCGCACATCCTGGTTCACCCGCGCCTCGAAGTTGCGGTTACCCGACAGCACCGCCGCGCAGATGAGATCGTTGTCGTTGATGGCGTTGGAAAT
The DNA here is from genome assembly GCA_045801465.1 of Xanthobacteraceae bacterium. Classification (GTDB taxonomy): domain Bacteria; phylum Pseudomonadota; class Alphaproteobacteria; order Rhizobiales; family Xanthobacteraceae; genus DATFWC01. The sequence continues at coordinate 10,175 of JBJMSU010000212.1, forward strand.
CTCTTCCGGCAGCGGCCCGGAATTGCCGATGCACGTGGTGCAGCCGAACGCCACGAGGTTGAAGCCGATGGCGTCGAGATCCCTCTGCAGGCCGGATTTGGCGAGGTACTCGGCGACGACCTGCGAGCCCGGTGCGAGCGACGTCTTGACCCACGGCTTCGGCTTGAGCCCGCGCGCCGCCGCGTTGCGGGCGAGCAGGCCGGCGGCGATCATCACGGTGGGATTGGACGTGTTGGTGCACGACGTGATGGCGGCGATCACCACGTCGCCGTGACCGAGGTCGTGCTTGCGGCCGGCAACCGGCGCGCGTCCGGCCCCGCCGGCCTTGGGGAGCGACCGCTGCTCCAGCTCCGTGCCGATGTTGGGGTGGACGTCTGCGATCCCCACGGTGCTGCTCGTGCCGGTCTTTCCGAACTCCTCCACCAAGGCGGCGGCAAAGCTCGCCTTCGCCTCCCTCAAGAGCACGCGATCCTGCGGGCGCTTGGGTCCGGCAAGCGACGGCTCCACACTGGCGAGGTCGAGCTTGAGCACGTCGGTGAAAATCGGGTCGGGTGTATTCTTGGTGCGGAACAGGCCCTGCGCCTTGGCGTAGGCACGCACCAGCGCCACGTGCGTCGCCGGACGCCCTGTGGTCTCCAGATAGCGGATCGTCTCTTCGTCGATGGGAGAGAAACCGCAGGTAGCGCCGTATTCGGGCGCCATGTTGCCCAGGGTGGCGCGGTCCTCGACCGAGAGGTTGTCGAGGGCAGGGCCAAAGAACTCGACGAACTTGCCGACCACGCCGCGCCGCCGCAGCATCTGCGTCACCGTGAGCACGAGGTCGGTCGCCGTGATGCCTTCCTTCAGCTTGCCGGTGAGCTTCACCCCGATCACCTCGGGCAGCAGCATGGAATAGGGCTGGCCCAGCATGGCGGCCTCCGCCTCGATGCCGCCGACGCCCCAGCCGAGAACGCTCAAGCCGTTGACCATGGTGGTGTGGGAATCGGTGCCGACCAGCGTGTCCGGGTACGCTACCTCGCCCTGCATCTTTTTGCCGTCGATCTCGACCGTCTCGCGATTGGTCCATACGGTGCGCGACAGATATTCGAGATTGACCTGATGGCAGATGCCGGTGCCGGGCGGCACCACTCGGAAGCTCTCGAATGAGCGTTGCGCCCATTTGAGAAAGCGATAGCGCTCCTCGTTCTGCTTGTACTCCTCCTCCACATTCTTCTTGAACGCGAGATTGCTGCCGAAGAAGTTCACCACGACGGAATGATCGATGACGAGATCCACCGGCACCAGCGGATTGATCCGCTTCGGATCGCCGCCGAGGTTCTTCATGGCATCGCGCATGGCGGCGAGATCCACGACCGCGGGAACACCGGTGAAGTCCTGCATCAGCACGCGCGCCGGACGGAACGGAATCTCACGGTCCGAGGTCTTGGTCTTGAGCCACTGGGCGAAGCCCTGGATGTCTTCCTTGGTGACGGAACGGCCATCCTCGTGGCGCAGCACGTTTTCCAGCAGCACCTTGAGGGAGAACGGCAATCGCGAGATGCCGCGCAGACCGTTCTTTTCGGCTGCCGCGAGGCTGTAATGGACGTAGGATTTGTTGCCGATTTTCAGAATCTTGCGGCATTTGAAACTGTCGAGCGAGGTCATGGCCTGTCCCTTGGTACCGTCGGTCGGATCATGAACCCGGCGCGAGGTATGATGTTGCCTCAACCGGCAACTCGTCATCGTCCGCCCGCGACGCATTCAGACGTGTCTGAATCGCCACCCCAACTGGCTTATAAGGTCTTTTTTTCCGCTCTGCCATATCTCTGCCATAGGCGCGGCATGCCGCTGCACAATGATGCTTAATGCGTTGGCAAAATTAACCTTTCTGCTTGCGCGAGGCAGCCCCAGGCAGCATCGCGGGGTGCGGCCGTGATGCGTCTTTCGGCGAGCGATCTCGCCTGCGTGCGATCAGGCCGCGAGGTGTTTGCCGGATTGGGGTTTTCGGTGGCGGCCGGCGAGGCGCTGGTGGTGCTCGGCCGTAACGGCGCCGGCAAATCGTCGCTGCTGCGCATGATTGCCGGGCTGGTCCGGGTGGCGGCCGGCCAGCTCGCGCTCGACGGAGGAGATCCCGAACTCACCCTGCCCGAACAGGCGCATTACGTCGGTCATCAGGATGCCATCAAGCCGGCCCTGACCGTGCAAGAAAACCTCGAATTCTGGGCCGAATACCTGGCCAGCCCTACCGCCAAAGCGCCGCCGGAGCTCGCGCTGGAGGCGTTTGCGCTTAGCCATCTCGCGGGTCTGCCGGCCGCCTACCTGTCGGCCGGCCAGAAGCGCCGCCTTTCTCTGGCCCGCATTGTGGCTGTGAAACGGCCGGTCTGGCTCCTGGACGAGCCGACATCGGCCCTCGATGCGCGCGCCCAGGAGCGGCTGTCGCAGCTCATGCAAGCCCACCTCGCCGGCGGCGGCATCATTCTCGCCGCGACCCATGCGCCGATCGGGCTTACAGGAGCGAAGGAATTGCGCCTGGGAGAACCCGTATGAGCGGCCTCGCCGCCCTCCTGAGGCGCGATCTCCGTCTGGCCGTGCGCCTGGGCGGCGGAGCCCCGATGGGAGTGTTGTTCTTCCTCATCGTGGTGACGCTTGTGCCGTTTGCGCTCGGTCCCGATCTCGCGCTGCTGCGACGCATCGGTCCGGCAATCCTGTGGCTCGGCGCCCTGCTGGCGAGCCTGCTCGCCCTCGACCGCCTGTTTGCCGCCGACCATGAGGACGGCTCGCTCGATCTCATCCTGATGAGCTCCGTTTCGCTCGAGCTTGCCGTTGCCGCAAAGGCGCTGGCGCACTGGATCACCACCGGGCTGCCGCTGGTCATCGCCGTGCCGGTGCTGGCGCTGTTCCTCGGGATCGAGCCGTGGACCATGGGGGCGGTGGCCCTGACGCTGCTGGTCGGGACCCCGGCGCTGACCTTCATCGGCACCGTGGGCGCCGCGCTGGCCGTGACGTTGCGGCGCGGCGGATTGATCCTCGCCATCCTGGTTCTGCCGCTGACGATTCCCGTGCTGATCTTCGGCGTGGCGGCAGCGAACAGCGCCAGTGTCGGCCCGGTGCCATTCGGCGCTCCGTTCACGATTCTGTGCGGCTTGACCCTGATCAGCTTGGTGATCGGTCCGTTCGCGGCCGCGGCAGCCTTGCGGCACGGTCTCGAGTAGCGGCGGGATCCTCATTCCCATGTCCTCTTAAGTCACATTGCGGCCGCCGCTTCGGCCGATTAAGACAACTCCAAATGCCTTTGCTCGATCTCGCCAACCCGTCGCGTTTTCTGTCGTTCGTCGACCGCGTGCTGCCGTGGCTCGTCGTCGCCACCATCGCCGCGTTCGCGGTCGGCCTCTATCAGGCGCTGCTGGTGGCGCCGGACGACTATCAGCAGGGCGCGACCGTGAAGATCATGTTCATCCATGTGCCCAACGCCTGGCTCGCGATGTTCTGCTGGGTGGTGATGAGCCTTGCGGCGCTCGGCACGCTGGTGTGGCGCCATCCGCTCGCCGACGTCGCCGCCAAGGCGGCGGCGCCGCTCGGCGCGGCCTTCACGTTCCTGTGCCTGCTGACCGGGTCGTTGTGGGGTCGACCGATGTGGGGCGCCTATTGGGTGTGGGACGGCCGCCTCACCTCGGTGCTGATTCTATTCATCATGTATCTCGCCGTGCTGGCGCTGTGGCGCACCGTGGAGGATCCCTCGCGCGCCGCCCGCGCCGCCGCCATCCTTACCCTGGTCGGCGCCGTCAACCTGCCCATCATCAAATTCTCGGTCGATTGGTGGGCGACCCTGCACCAGCCGGCATCGGTCATGCGCGTGGGCGGCCCGACGATTCACTCCTCCATCCTGATGCCTTTGCTCATCATGGGGTTGGCCTTCATGCTGCTGTTCCTGACGCTGCATCTGGCGGTCATGCGTAACGAGATCCTGCGCCGCCGCGTGCGCACGCTGCGGCTGATGCAGGCGCAGGCGGGAGGCTAGTGCCGCCGATTTGAAGTTCCTGCAGCGGCTGCCGCAAACTCGTATAGGAACTTCAAATCGAAAGCGGCACTAGAATAATATACTTGCTAGTGCCCCTTTGCTTCCGAAGTTCGTGTGAGGGGGTGCTGCCATGTATCACGAACTTCGGAAGCGGGGCACTAGCGCGTGAATCTCGGCCCCTACGCCGGTTTCATCATCGCCGCTTACGCAGCGGCGCTCGCCGTGGTGGTGGCCTTGATCGGCTGGATCATCGCCGACCATCGCTCGCAGCTGCGCACCTTGCACGATCTCGACGCGCGCGGGATCTCCCGGCGCTCTTCGACCCGGGAGATCGCATGAGCACCGACATTCACGACCCGGCTGCGCCGGCATCGCGCCGGCTCATCGTTCTGATCCCGCTGATCGTCTTTCTCGCGCTGGCTGCGCTGTTCTTCTTGCGTCTCGGTTCGGGCGATCCGTCCCGCATTCCTTCGGCCCTGATTGGCCGCCCCGCACCGGCAACCGAGCTGCCGCCGGTGCCCGGATTGCTGCGTGAGGGCGCGCCGGTGCCGGGGCTCTCCTCGGCCGACTTCAACGGCGCGGTAACGCTGCTCAACGTGTGGGCCTCGTGGTGCGTGCCCTGCCACGACGAAGCGCCGTTGCTGGTGCGGATGGCCCAAGATACTCGCATCCGGATCGTCGGCATCAACTACAAGGACCAGCCCGAGAACGCGCGCCGGTTCCTCGGTCGCTACGGCAACCCGTACGCGCGCAATGGGGCCGACCAGAACGGCCGCGCCTCGATCGAATGGGGCGTCTACGGCGTGCCGGAGACATTTCTCGTCGGCCGCGACGGCCGCATCGCATTCAAGCTGGTCGGCCCGATCACGCCGCAGAACCTTGACGCCGTGCTCAAGCCCGAGATCGAGAAGGCGCTGGCGGTTCCGTCCTCGTGATGCCGGCGGCAGCATGGCGCGCATCAATGCACGAGTCGTGCACGGCTTGTGATCGACACGATAATTTCGCATAACCCGCGCCCTGTCCGTCAGCGGAACAATCGAGAGCGCATGAAATATTTGATCACGGGCATCACCGGGTTTGCCGGACCGCATTTGGCCAATCTTCTCATCGGTGACGAGCACGAGGTGTTCGGCCTCGTGCGGGAATCGAACGGGCGCGAGCAGGACATCCGCGACGTCGTTCCCGACGAGGTCTACGCCAGGCTCAAGTTCGTCTATGGCGATCTCACGCACTTCCGTTCGCTCGATCGCATCTTCAAGGACGAGATCTTCGACGGCGTCTTCCATCTCGCGGCGCAAAGCCATCCGCCCACGAGCTTTCTCGACCCTTATGAAACCTTCGAGATCAACTCGCTCGGCACGGTCAACCTCGCCGAGGCGATCGCGACCCGCCAGCCCGAGTGCAGACTCATGTTCTGCTCGACCTCGGAAGTTTACGGCGCCAGCCCCGAGTCGGCGGGAGAAATCACCGAGAGCTTCCCGATTCTGCCGGTGAATCCGTACGGCGTCAGCAAGGCAGCGGCCGATCTCTATGTCGCGGAGCGCGCGCACTCGGTGAAGCTGCCGTTCTTCATCACGCGCGCCTTTTCCCACACCGGTCCACGCCGCGGGCGGAATTTCTCGATCTCGTCCGACGCCTATCAGATCGCGCGCATCAAGAAGGGACTGCAGGAGCCGGTGATCGACGTCGGCACGCTGTCAAGCAAGCGCGTGATCATGGACGTGCGCGACTGCGTGAAGGCCTATTACCTTCTCATGCACAAGTTCACGCCGGGCGAGGCCTACAACGTCGGCGGCGACACCGTGCATTCGATGGGCGAAGTGCTCGACATGATGCTCAAGATGCGCGGCCTCGCCGGCAAGGTCGAGAAACGCGTCGATCCCCGGCTGGTGCGGCCGATCGATATCCCGGTGCAGATCTGCGATACCAAGAAATGCCGTCAGCTCACCGGGTGGAAGCCGGAAATCCGCCTGGAAAAAACGCTGGACGATCTCCTGGCGTATTGGGAAGCGAAAATTCACTAGGGGCGGGGCATTACTCCTTCGCCTCGGCGGCGTCGCCGCTGGCATCGTATTTCATCAGCAGGGGATACTGCGCGGCGGCGAACAGGAACGTCAGCGGCACGGCGCCGAACAGCTTGAAGCTGACCCAAGTATCGGTCGAGAAATTGCGCCAGACGAACTCGTTGAGCACCGCCATGGCGAAGAAGAATACGCACCAGCGCAGGGTCAGCTTGCGCCAGCCTTCCTCCGTGAGGTGGAACACGGAATCGAACACCATCTCGAGCAGCGGCTTGCGCGAGATCAGGCCGAACAGCAGCGTCGCGCCGAACAACGCGTAGATGATGGTGGGCTTGACCTTGATGAACGTCTCGTCGTGCAGCACCAGCGTGAGGCCGCCGAACACGGTCACGATGACGGCCGAGATGAGTGCCATGACGGGCAGCCGCCGGATGAGCGCATAGGAGACCGCGAGCGCCACCAGGATGGCAACCATGAAGATCGCGGTGGCCGGAAAGATGCCCCAGCGCGCATTGCCGATGAAGAACAAGATCAGCGGGCCGATGTCCAGCGCCAGCTTGAGGGCGGGATGGAGCCGCGGCTTCTTATCCATGGC